>JAOTYY010000037.1 GCA_029861595.1 Gammaproteobacteria bacterium | reverse complement strand
GCGTACGATTGGGGCGTTCGGGGATCGTCGAGCGACCCCAGTCCGGCGGTAGCCGTAATCGCTATCGACGACGCCAGCATCGCGAACTTGGGCCGTTGGCCCTGGCCGCGTGACCTTCACGCCGCGATGATCGAAATATTGCGTGCCGGGGGCGCCAAGTCGGTCGGCTACACCGTCATGTTTCTCGAACCACAGCTCGATCCTGGCCTGCAGTTCATACGCGGCATCAGCGAATACTTCCGCGCCTCCAGCCTGGCCCGGATCGCGGATTCAATCGCTGACCCGACGCTGAAAGAGCGTGTTTTTAACGACGTGGCCGAGGTGGACGCGCAACTTCGCGAAGCCAGCTTGCAACTCGACACCGACGCCATTCTAGCGGAAAGCATCCGCGCAGCCGGCAACGTGGTCATGGCGATGCCGTTTCTGATCGGCAACCCGGTGGGCAAACCCGATCACCCACTGCCCGATTTCGTGCTTGCCAACGGCATTACGAACTTCGTCGACAATATCGGGGCGTTGCAGCAAGGCGCGCTGCCCCTGCCAACCTACGACGCTTTAGCGCCAATCGAAAATCTCGGCCGCCACGCCAATGCCATCGGCCACATGAACGTGTACCCGGACGTCGACGGTAGTATTCGCTCCGAACCACTGGTACTGAACCACTTCGATCACCTGTACCCGTCCATGGCGTTGCAACTGGCCGCCAAGAATCTGAATCTGACTATCGACGACATTAGCGTCAAGCTTGGTGAGGGCGTGGAGCTCGGCGGACTGACCATCGACACCGATGGCAGCTTGCAGATGCGCACCTTTTTCTACGCGGACACCGGCGGCGTACCGGCATTCCAGCAGGACTCGTTCTACGATGTGTTCAGCGGCAAGATCCCGGCTGAAAAATACCGCAACAAACTCGTCCTGATCGGCGCTACCGCGGCCGGTGTCGGCGACTCGCAAGTCACGCCGATAAACCCGAACATGCCGCCCGTGCTGACCCTCGCGCACTCGGTGTCGAGCATCCTCAACGAGGACTTCTTCACCGAGCCGACCTGGAGCCTGTTCGTAAAACTGGGCGCCATGCTGGCCCTGATGCTATACATCATGTTCGCCGTACCGCGGTTGAAAGCCGGGTCTGCCGCGACGATCACCATCGTGCTGCTGGCGCTGTTGCTGGGTACGCACTACATGCTCATGACGACACAGTCGCTGTGGCTGCAGCTCATGGCGCCCGCGACCCTGCTGGTGCTGGGACACCTGACGATTACCACCAAACGTTTCCTGGTCACAGAACGCGGCAAGGAACGCTCAGACATCGAATCGGCCGAGAGCAACAAGATGCTGGGCCTGTCGTTCCAGAGTCAGGGACAACTGGACATGGCGTTCGAAAAATTCCGCAAAGTGCCGCTTGAGGACGCATTCTTGGAAACGCTGTACAACCTGGCACTGGATTTCGAGCGCAAACGCCAGTTCAACAAAGCAGGATCGGTATACAGCCACATGGCCTCACACAACGCCAAATTCAAGGATATCGGCGACCGGATTCAGCGCGCCAAGGCGATGGAAGAGACTGTGATACTGGGTGGCGCGGGCGCCTCCTCACCCGGCGGCACCATGGTGCTGGAAGGCTCCGGCGTGGAAAAACCCAAGCTGGGCCGCTACGAAGTAGACAAAGAACTCGGCAAAGGTGCAATGGGTGTCGTGTACCTCGGCAAGGACCCGAAAATCAGCCGTGTGGTGGCAATCAAGACCATGGCACTTTCGCAGGAGTTCGAGGCCGACGAACTGGAAGATGTCAAAGAACGGTTTTTCCGTGAGGCGGAAACGGCCGGCAGGTTAAGTCATCCCAATATCGTGACCATATTCGATGCCGGTGAAGAGCACGATCTCGCCTACATCGCGATGGAATTCCTGAAGGGCGAGGACCTCGCCAGATTCACCAAAACCGAAGGCTTGCTGCCCCTGCGCCAGGTGTTGAGCATTATCGAGCGGTCTGCCGATGCACTGAATTACGCGCACCAGCACAATGTCGTACACCGCGACATCAAACCGGCAAATATCATGTACGAGTCCGAGTCTGACGACCTCAAGATCACTGATTTCGGCATCGCACGCATCACCGACTCGAGCAAGACCAAGACCGGCATGGTACTCGGCACGCCGTCGTACATGTCCCCGGAGCAGATCGCCGGGAAACGCGTCGACGGGCGTTCCGACCTCTTCTCGCTGGGCGTCATGCTTTATCAGATGAGCACCGGGCAGCTGCCGTTTACGGCCGATTCGATGGCCACTCTGATGTACAAGATCGCCAACGAGCCACACGACGACCCCACTATGGTCAACCTCGATTTGCCGCCCTGTGTAAGCGAAATCATCGATCGGTCGCTGCACAAGGACGTCGACAGCAGATATCAAACCGGCGGCGAGATGGCTCAGGACATTCGCCGCTGTCGAGCGTCACTGGGAGAAGCGGTCTGACACCGACGGCACAAGCAATGGATCTCACGGGGAAAATAGAGATCGTGGGCCAGAGCCATACCGGTCTCAAGCGCTCCCACAACGAAGACTGCATCGGCACCGATCTGACTGCGGGCCTGGTCGCTCTGGCCGATGGCATGGGAGGCTACAAGGCCGGCGAAGTGGCCAGTGCGCTCGCCATCAACACGCTGGTGGTCGACATCACCGATCGCCTCGCCGCGATCGACCACCGGGAAGACGACGTCCAGGAATTTACCCCCGAAAGCCTGCTAGCGCGTGAAATCGTGGAGAAGTCCAACGATATCATTTACCAGACCGCGCTCGCGCAGCCGCAGTACAAAGGCATGGGGACCACCCTGGTGATGGCGCTGTTCTACGACAACCGGGTCACCGTGGCCCACGTCGGAGACTCTCGAATGTACCGCTTTCGAAGTGGCACTCTCGAGCAGATCACCGTGGATCACACGTTGATGCAGGAACTCATCGAACGGGGATTCTATACTCGCGAAGAAGCACGAAACTCCATGAACAAGAACCTGGTTACCCGCGCTTTGGGTATAGATCCGGAGGTTCAGGTCGATATCCAAGAGGATCTAGTGCTCAAAAACGACATTTTCCTGCTATGCTCCGACGGCCTGAATGATATGGTAGAAGACGAAGAAATTCGCTTAACTATCAATGAGAATGCTGATAATCTTGAAGAGGCTGCGAAGAAGTTGATCCAGCAGGCAAACGACAATGGAGGGAACGACAACGTTTCCGTAATCCTGGTGAAATCTCTGGAATCGTTTCCAGCCAAACAAAGCTGGATACGTAAATTTGTGGACTGGTTCTGAATCGCAACACGGTAGAGACGAACGGTGACTGCTAAGCTCATACTAACGCACGACGGCAATACCATTGGCGAGTTCGAGCTCAACAAGGAACAGATGACGATCGGTCGCAAGCCCGAAAATGACGTGCAGATAGATAATCTGGCGGTCAGCGGGCAGCACGCGAAGATCATAACGATTCTCAACGATTCGTTTCTTGAAGACATGAACAGCACGAACGGCACGTATGTAAATGGGAGCCTGGTCAAGAAACACGCCCTGCAGGACGGTGACACGGTCACTATCGGTAAACACCAGTTGCGTTACATCAACAAAGAAGCGTCGACGGGCAGCGACGACTTCGAAAAGACCATGATCATCCGACCCGACGCGGCCGGGATGCCCGCTTCCGCCGGCAGCCCGACGGTCGAGCGCCAGATGGCCGAGGTCAACAAAAAAATCGAAGAGCAGATTGGCAAACCGGCGGCTGACCAGCCGGCGGATGGGAATGGCAGCGCCACGGCCAGACTGCAGGTGCTGAGCGGAGCCAACAGCGGCAAAGAGCTGGCTCTGACCAAGGCTCTCACGACCATCGGCCGGCCGGGCCAGCAGGTCGCCGCCATCACACGGCGCCCGCAAGGCTATTTCATTATTCATGTGGAAGGCGGGGACGGCAGCTTCCCCACCATCAACGGACAACAGATCGGTACGCAGGCGCAAGCGCTGAACGATCACGATATCATCGAAGTGGCCGGGGTAAAAATGGAGTTTTTCCTGGGCTGATCCCGAAAACACGGTAGTTGATTACAGGGAGGAGCGAAGCGGCTACGTTATAGAACCCGGTGGATGTGCCGGGTTGTCTGTACAGCGACGTTAGTTCGAACAGGGAAGTGGGTTCGCTATTGCCAGAGTTGCGGGTCGGGGCGCGCAGTTGTTGCGCATGTTTGCTGTCACCCACGTCAAATGCAACGTTGTCGTTCAAACAACCGCTGCAACAACCATCTCCCGCTGCGAGAATTCCCCCTTGCCTACTGCCTAGCTACAGGCCCGCTGAGCCAATGCGCCCGAGATGAAAGATCGGCACAGAATCAGCCGATTGATGGCTGTTGTAAATGAACTGAAGGTCCGCAACGCAGAACTGGAGCAGGCGCTTCGTTCTGCCCAACGGCCAAGCGAATCCACGTCGGCACATCTCGCCAGTGTAAGTCATGAGATTCGCACACCGCTCAACGTGATACTTGGTTTGGCCGAATTGCTGGCGCGCGCGAGCGGTGATCCGCTGCAACTCGACTACATGGACACTATTAAAAGTTCTGCCCACAGCCTGCTCCGGCTGATGAACGGCCTCCTCGATCCAGCTCGTGTCGAATCAGGCCCTATGCAACTGGAACTCACCCGCGTCGATATAAACACGGTACTCAACAACATTCACTCGCTGTTTGCGCCGGGCGCCTATGCGCGAGGCATCGAGTTCCATACCTCGCTTGTCGCTCAGCGATATGCCCGGGTTGTGACGGATCCACTGCGTTTGCGCCAGATATTAATCAATCTGGCCGACAACGCGGTCAAATTCACCCGCAGCGGTCACGTGCTGATGAGCGCTCAGGTAATGCAAAGCACCGATCGCCGGTGCAGGGTGCGGTTCACCGTTCAGGACACGGGCGCAGGCATACCTCACAAAACACAAGCCACTATGTTCCGGGTGTCCGTGCCCGCTGATATCGGCTACCACAACAAAATACCAAGATCCGGATTGGGCCTGCAAATCGTCACGCAGATCGTCATGCTGATGCAGGGCGAGGTCGCGGTGCACAGCGAGCCCGGAAAGGGTTCATCGTTCTTCGTTACCCTGCCATTGACGTTAGACGAACCGCCTGCTCACCGACCGGTCGGTGAGCAATTGCCCGCGTTGCTGGTCCCTGATTACCCGGCGCTCTCGCACCATCAGCGGCGTTTTTTGGAACGGGCAGGCCTGATCCTGGTGGAACGTCCGCAGCAGCGCCCGGGCGTCGTGCTTGTCGAGCTTGCCGCTGCAACATTGCGCGCGCGCAAACGTTCACCACCATGCAAGGCTGCTGACCGAGGTGATTGGCCGCGCATCGCGTATTGCTCTTCCTGGGATCCTGCGATCGTGCAGCACCTGGAACAGGCAGATTATGCCGGCGTCATCGTCAAAACCAGCTGCCCGCGCCGGTTCCGCGCCAGACTCGACAATATTCTAGGCGACAATCGAGCTGCAGTACGGCGGCATGCCTCCGCCCGCCTGCCCCCACGGGCGCTCGGTGTCAGGAAACGCCTGCTTGTACTCGATGATCACGCGGTCAATCTGAAGCTGATGCAACGCTATTGTACTGAACTGGGTGTCGGGGTGGATTGTGAATCCTCGCCCGCCCGCGCGCTGCGACTGATGCGCAAGAGAAAATACCACCTGATCTTCCTCGATATACACATGCCGGAGATCGATGGCCACGAGTTCGCCAGGCAGGTGCGATCCGGCACCGGCCAAAACCGCGATACGCCGATCGTGGCGTTGACAGCCGATGCCACCCAGGAACGAGCGAAACTGATCGAAAGCGGCATGCACGAACTGCTGGTAAAACCAGTCTCGCCGGAAACGTTTCGCGCAACCGTCAGGCGCTGGAGGCGACGGCCGGTACGAACCATGTCGCGAGTCGCGGAACTGCGGCAGGTTCTACGCCAACGACTCCCCGGAGATCGCGCCGCGCTGGTGTCGCTGGAGCGAGGCCGGGATTATTCGCAGCTTGTCCTCGCCGCTCACAAATTGTATGGCGCCAGTCTGTACTGCGAATTGCCCAAACTCTCATTGGCCGTGCGACGCCTCGAGGATGCGGCTCGCACTGCCGAGCCGGCAATGGTACGCGATGCGCTCGCTGAAGCACTGACAGCTATTGACGAGTCCTTGAGTCCTCAGCGACCAGTCTGAACCTTGTCCCGCTACTTTTCCGGCGTGTATTTTGCTGTAAAAATAATACGTTAGACGTCCAACATAACGTAAAATCCATTATCGTCACGCCACGAGACGAGTACTTTGCAGCTGCAGCGCATCATAAGAATCGTATTGAGCCTGGGTATCGTCGCGGTTTTCGTGCTCTACACCGGGGGCAAGGTACCCATCCAGTTGTTCGATCGCCTGGAAAACCTTTCATACGATTTCCGCCTGCGCCTCACGCTGCCCAATACCGTCGACGAAAAGATCGTCATTCTCGACATTGATGAGCGCAGTCTGGCGGAAGTCGGCCGCTGGCCGTGGCCGCGCGACGTGCTCGCCAGGATTGTCGACAACCTGTTCGACACGTACGGTGCCAAGGCGGTCGGCTTCGATATCGTGTTTGCCGAGCGCGACGAGTCTTCCGGGCTGAATGTGCTGAATGACCTCGCCCAGGGACCGTTGCGTACCGATCAAGCGTTCCTGGACCAATACCAGGCGTTGAAACCGCAGCTGGAAAACGATCGCATCTTCGCCGAGAGCCTCGCCGATCGGCGGGTTGTCATGGGATTCGCTTTTTTGCGCACGCGCGAGGAAGCCGAAGCGAATCGCATCGGGTCCCTGCCGGAGAAAGTCGGTGATATCGAACAGTACTGGACAGACCGCATCCCGTTGTTCGAGAACATCGACTACACAGCCAACCTGGAAGTCCTGCAAGCCGCCGCGTATTCCGGCGGATTCTTCGACAACCCCAGCGTCGACGAAGACGGCATATTCCGGCGCGTGCCGCTACTGCAGGTGTACGATGGAAAACTGTACCAGTCACTGGCGATGGCGATGGTGCGCGCGGGTTCGGAATCACCGGACGTAACCATCGAGGTATGGGACGATTCGCGCTCCGGGTACTACGCGGTAGAGGGCGTGCGCCTGGGCGATTATTCGATTCCCGTGGATGGCACCAGCGCCATACTCGTGCCTTACCGGGGCACCCGCAAACATTTTCCTTACGTGTCCATGATCGACGTCCTCAACGGCAACGCGGACCCGGCGGTGCTCAAGGACCGTCTGATCCTGGTCGGCACCACGGCGGCCGGACTTCTGGACCTGCGGTCGACCCCGGTAGAGGAAGTGTTTCCTGGCGTCGAGGTTCACGCCAACATTATTTCCGGCATCCTGGAACAGCGCATCAAACATCGCCCGCAGTATGCCATCGGTTTCGAACTGGTCGTGGAACTGCTGGTCGGCCTGGTGATGAGTTTTCTTTTGCCGTTCATTTCACCGCTGCTGACGTTATTGGTTACGGTTTTGGCATTCGCCGGCATCATCGGTATAACCCTGTTCGCATGGGTTACCTGGGATCTGGTACTGCCGACGGCAGCGTTGCTGCTGCTGACGCTGTCGATTTTCGTGTTCCATATGTCATATGGGTTTTTCGTCGAGTCGCGCGGGAAACGGCAGCTCGCGCACTTGTTCGGACAGTACGTGCCACCTGAACTGGTCGACGAAATGAGCCAGCACCCCCAGGAGGTGACGCTCGAAGGCCAGAGCCGTGAAATGACGGTGTTGTTCTCCGATGTGCGCGGATTCACCGGTATTTCCGAAGGTCTGGACCCCAGGGAACTCACCCAGCTCATGAACGCTTTTCTTACGCCCATGACACAAATCATCCACAAGCACCGCGGTACTATCGACAAGTACATGGGCGATGCAATCATGTCGTTTTGGGGAGCGCCTCTGGACGATCCCATGCATGCGCGAAACGCGCTGCTCGCGGCGTTCGAGATGAACGCCAAGCTGATCGAGCTGCAGCCCGAATTCAAACGTAAGAACTGGCCCGAGATCCGCATTGGAATCGGCTTGAACACTGGCGTGATGAACGTCGGCAATATGGGGTCGGAATTCCGCATGGCCTACACCTGCCTCGGTGATGCGGTGAACCTCGGCTCACGCCTGGAGGGTTTGACAAAACAATACGGGGTAACGCTGATCGTCAGCGAATCCACCAAACACTCCGTCCCCGAGTTCGAGTATCGAGAGTTGGACGTGGTACGCGTAAAAGGTAAAGACAAACCGGTAACGATTTACGAGCCCGTCGGTCCGGTGGAAGATATCGCCAAGTCGTTGAGATCGGAGTTACGGCGCTTCCACAAGGCGCTCGTCGCGTTCCGCAGCCAGGAGTGGGACATTGCCGAGCGTGAAGTCTTTTCGCTGTCGCAGGAAAACAAGGTCTGCGCCGTGTACGGGCTCTATCTCGATCGCATCATGCACTACCGAAACAATCCGCCCGGATCCGATTGGGACGGTGTATTTACACACGAAACAAAGTAACTGGGCACGTGAACTCCGCGCTTAGTACACGTCGCGTGTAGCCAGCAGCGTCGCCGTGGCGCAAACTGAACACAATCTGCAACGTATGCTGCGTGGCGTTGCGCTGCGATTGGCCATAGCCCAGATCATCGCCTGGGCCGGCACGTTGTACATCTTTCCCGCCCTGCTCCCTACCTGGGAAGCAGTGTTCCACTGGTCCAAAGCACAAATTTCCGGCGCGTTTACCGTGGCGCTGCTGCTCTCGGCCTGTTCCGCACCGGTCGCCGGGCGTCTGATCGACATGGGGCTCGGCCGCAGCGTATTTCTCGGCAGTTACCTGCTCGCCGGTGCCGGATTGTTCGCCTTGTCGGCAGTAGAGTCGTTGTGGCAGTTCTACGCGGTGTGGGCGCTGCTGGGCGTGACGATGGCTGGAACCCTCTACGAAGCCTGCTTCGCGGTGATTACCCGCTATTTCGGCGTCTACGCCAAGCGCGCGATCACCATCGTAACGCTGGTCGCTGGCTTCGCCGGCAGCGTGTCGTTTCCGACCGCACAGTTGATTACCCGGTATACAAACTGGCGCGCGGCAGTCGCGTTCTTCGCTGTCGCATTGCTGTGCATAGCATTACCTCTGGCGTGGCAAGCCAGTTCCCGCGCCATGCGCCACTCGAGCGGCGTGAGTAAGGCAGTCAGCCGACACGCCGAGCAGAACATCAGGCAGACAATTGCGTCACCGTTATTCTGGCTGCTGGGATTTGCATTCCTTTGCATTGCGTTGGAACACGGACTGCTGCTGACCCATTTACTGCCGTTGTTGTACGAGTATGGGCTGAGCGCGGACAGTGCAATCATCGCCGCGGCGACGATCGGCCCCATGCAGGTTTTTGGCCGCATACTCATGATCAGCGTGGAAAGCCACCTGGACGCGGCGAAAATCGCGGCCATTTCATTTGCCTTCATGGCATTGGCCGCCCTAGCCTTGCTGGGCGTCAGCGCCGTACCTGCCCTGATCGTCGTGTTCGTGATGTTGCATGGATCGGGATATGGAGTTACCAGCGTCACCAGGCCTGTGGTAACGGCAGAGTTTCTCGGGCGGGAAAATTTTGGCGCGATATCAGGCATGCTGGCAACGTTGTTCATGGCCGCGTTTGCCTGCGCGCCCACGATCGCCGCCTTCGTGTGGGAACTGGGAGGCTACGACCTGGTCGTCGTCGTTGCCCTGGCTATAGCATTGTGCGGAATGTCGCTGTTCAGCATTGCCATGCAGTTACACAGACGCAGGCTCGGCTAACCTGCGCAAAGCACTTATTGCCGGTTACCCGACTCGAGACGCAAGCGAACACGCAAACGCCGTAGCGCATCCGCATTAACCGCCGTTGGAAATATCGCAATGCTGAAGCGTTTCCCTGAAGGGACACTGTCAAAGTTGAGAAGCGTAATGCACGGCGTCGCCAGCGACTCGGCCGCTAGGCGTGCGATCACGTACTGGCCGTTGCGAGCCCACAACAACCAGCTGCCATCTCCACGCCAGGATATTCTGTGGAAATACCGCAGTCGAAACACGACGAGGTAAGCGCTGGCGAACACTATCGCGAGCGTTGCGCAGATCAAGGAAGCAGGCAGGGAGGATAACAGCAGGGCAATACCGGCCAACACGTGCACAACGAATGCGGCCACTGCCGGATAGACCGGTTGTGCTAACTCAATGGTCAGCGGCGTCGCGTATTTCTTTGACGAGATCGACAACTGACGGGTCGTCCATGACCTTGGTGCCAAGCAGCAACTGTAGCAAATCCGGGTCCGGCAGTTCCAGCAACCGTTGAAACGTCTTTTGTTGTGTTACCGAGGCGTCTGCATAGCGACGCTGCAGATACGTGGTCAATAACATGTCCAGTTCCTTGGCACCGCGCCGGCAACGCCAGTGCAACTGTCCAGTCTGAATCGCCAAGAGTTACCTTAACCTCGGCGCTGCACCAGCAGCTTTTTGATTTCGGCAATCGCTTTCGCCGGGTTGAGACTCTTCGGACACGCTTTTGTGCAATTCATTATCGTGTGGCAGCGATAGAGCTTGAATGGATCCTGCAATTCGTCAAGACGCTCGCCGGTCGCTTCGTCGCGGCTGTCGGCAATCCATCTGTAGGCCGCCAGCAATGCTGCGGGCCCCAGGTAACGATCCGAGTTCCACCAGTAACTCGGGCAACTGGTTGAACAGCACGCGCACATGATGCACTCGTAAAGACCGTCGAGCACGCCGCGTTCCCCCTTGGACTGCAGCCGTTCACGATCGGGCGGCGTAGCTGTGGCGGTTTTTATCCACGGTTCGATAGACGCGTGCTGGGCGTAGAAGTTTGTCAGGTCCGGTACCAAATCCTTGACGATCGGCATGTGCGGCAACGGAAAAATGCGTATATCGCCTTTGATATCGTCCAGCGCCTTGGTGCAGGCCAGCGTATTGGTACCATCGATGTTCATTGCGCAGGAACCGCAAATCCCTTCCCTGCACGAGCGTCGAAACGTCAGCCCTGCGTCCGTTTCATTTTTGATTTTTGTCAGCGCATCCAACACCATCGGACCGCAGGTGTCCATATCGACGGCATAAGTATCAGTTCGCGGGTTCTCGCCGGTATCCGGATCATAGCGGTAAACCGTCACCTGCCGGACGCGCTTTGCCCCATCGGGCGCCGCGTATTTGAGCCCCGGTTTGACGACGGAATTCGCTGGCAGTGTAAATTTCGCCATGAATGATCCTTAATAGACGCGCGCTTTCGGCGGGATCGGGTCTATTTCGTCGGACAACGTGTTCATATGTACTGGGCGGTAGTCGATGCGCACGTTGCCGTCGGCGTCGTACCAGGCCAGCGTATGCTTCATCCAGTTGTCATCGTCGCGCTCGGGAAAATCCTCACGCGCGTGACCACCGCGGCTCTCAGTGCGATTCGCGGCACCACACAGCGTCACAACGGCTTGCGCAATGAGATTCTCCAGTTCCAGAGTCTCCACCAGATCTGTATTCCAGATCAACGATCGATCGGTGACTTTTACGTCGGCAAAATCCTGTCTGATGGCCGTCAACTTCTCCACGCCCTCCTGCAGCAGATCACCGGTGCGGAACACCGCGCCGTGGGTCTGCATCGCGCGCTGCATACGCGCGCGCAATTCCGCCGTTGGAGTTCCGCCGTCGGCATATCGAACCTTGTCGAAATGCTCGATAATCGCATCGGTCTCCGCTTGCGGCAGCGGAGCCTGCACGGCATCAGTGTCCAGCGTCTCCGCACAGCGCAGCGCAGCGGCCCGCCCGAACACCACGATGTCCAGCAGCGAATTCGACCCCAGGCGGTTCGCGCCATGCACCGACACGCAGGCTGCTTCACCGATCGCCATCAGGCCCGGAACCACGGAATCCGGGTCACCGTTTTTCAAGATGACGACTTCGCCGTGATAGTTGGTCGGAATACCGCCCATGTTGTAGTGCACCGTCGGTAACACCGGAATCGGCTCGCGGGTCACGTCGACGCCAGCGAAAACGCGCGCCGATTCGGCAATACCCGGCAGCCGTTCGTTGATAACTTCCGGGCCCAGGTGCTCCAGATGCAGGTAAATGTGATCTTTCTCGGCGCCTACACCGCGGCCTTCGTTGATTTCAATGGTCATCGCACGGCTGACCACATCACGAGAGGCTAGATCCTTGGCGTTGGGTGCGTAGCGTTCCATGAAACGCTCGCCTTGCGCATTGGTCAGGTAGCCACCTTCACCACGCACGCCTTCGGTGATCAGTGCTCCCGAACCGTAGATACCGGTGGGATGGAACTGCACGAACTCCATGTCCTGCAACGGCAACCCGGCGCGCAATACCATCGCATTGCCATCACCCGTACATGTATGTGCGGACGTGCAGGAAAAATAAGTACGCCCATAGCCGCCGCTCGCTAGAACCACCGTACGCGCCCGGAAAACGTGCAGCGCGCCGGTCGCCAGGTCCCAGGCAACCACACCACGGCAGGCGCCATCCTGCATGATCAGGTCGATAGCGAAGTACTCGATATAAAACTCTGCGTGGTGCTTCAATGCCTGTTGATACAGAGTATGCAATATCGCGTGCCCGGTTCGGTCTGCCGCCGCGCAGGTGCGCTGGGCGATGCCCTCGCCATAGTTGGTCGTCATGCCCCCGAACGGACGTTGATAGATTCGCCCGTCGTCGGTTCGCGAAAACGGCACGCCGTAGTGCTCGAGTTCGATCACCGCCGGAACCGCTTCGCGGCACATGTACTCGATCGCGTCCTGGTCACCCAGCCAGTCGGAGCCTTTCACCGTGTCGTACATATGCCAGCGCCAGTCGTCGGGACCCATGTTGCCCAGCGACGCACTCATCCCCCCCTGGGCCGCCACCGTATGGCTGCGGGTCGGAAAAACCTTGGTAATACAGGCTGTGGACAAGCCTTTCTCCGCCATACCGAACGTCGCTCTCAGGCCGGCACCGCCGGCACCGACCACGACGACATCGTAGGTATGGTGAATTATTTCGTAGTCGCCGGCCATGCCTCAGTTCTCAAAGGCCAACTGCAACACGACGAAGATCGCACCGAGAGCCAGCAAGAATGCGCCGAAGCCGCTGACCACAATCAACGTCGTGCGCGCCCAGTGCGGATGTACGTAATCTTCCAGAACCACTTGTACACCCAGGTAGCCGTGATACAAGCCTGCGATGATCAGTGCGACCAGCAATACGGCATTGAAGGGCGCCGCGATCCACGCCACCAGCGTTGCGTGATCGGAGCCGGGCAAACGCGCTATCGCCAGACAGAACCATACCGTCAGCGGCACCAGTGCCAGTGCGGTGAGACGTTGATGCCACCAGTGGCCAACACCCTCCTTCGCGGCTCCAAGGCCTTTTACCCTTGCCAGTGGCGTTCTCATACTCATCGATGATTCTCCAGGTCGCGTTTTTCGCAAACGCCTACAGCAGCGCCAGCAACCAGGTTGCAGAAGTCAGCACTAGTGCGCCAACCGCCGTCGCGAGCGCGGTTCTGTCTACCGTTTCCAACTCGAAACCGTAGCCGATATCCCAGAACAGATGCCGCACGCCGTTGCAAAGATGAAAGTACAACGCGAGTGTGAGCCCGATTAACAACAGGCGCCCGATCCAGGAGTCGAGCGCCGCTTGCGCAGTCGCGTAGGATTGGGGACCGGCAGCTACTGAGAAAAGCACGACAATCAGCAGTACCGCACCCAACACGATGACCAGTCCGGTGAGGCGGTGGATAATCGAAACTACCGCGGTCAGCGGCAGACGATAAACCTGCAAGTGGGGTGAAAGCGGACGCTCATCTTCGTAGGCCATAAGCTACCTCGCTGCTATCCCGGACACACTGCACTCCCGCGCCAGCTAAACTCGCAGGTACACGCGCTATCGGTGGCTTCAGTGACCGCACAATGTCTACGTGCCGCCTGCTCTTCTCGTATCGTTGAGATCAGCCGCAGTCCGCACCGGCGTGACGAGTTTGGCGTTGTGTCGTCACGAAGTCCTTGGCGGCGCGCTTTTCGCAGTAACGGTAAACCGGCTGCGGCTGATGAAACTCCGGCTAAAAGTCCACACACTTGCCGTTGCGTTCCCAATCACCGTAGCGCGTCGGTTCGGGTCCGCGCGGTCCGCCATGCTCGATCGTTTGTTCGCCGGCGGGCTCACCTTTGGTACCCGGCGCGGGGTGCACGGCGTCTTGTTGATCGGCCGCGGCCGGACTGGGGCTGGTTTTATGTTTGGCCATTGGGCGGTGCTTTTTGCAGGCGCACAATTCTCGCGCCTTGCAGAGCCATTGTAAAGCTCAGCCGCAAGCGTCGCCGAGCACGCTTCTGGTAAACTTGCGCCGGGAGGCCGGCACTCGCCCGGCTGCCGGGCGTCGGTGACGCGGTTCCAACCGCTCCATCAGTGAGCACTATGCAGACAGATTGGCAAACATTTCTGACCGAGCGCGGCGCCGTGATCGAAGCGTGTGCGGTGCAGCGTTTCGACACGCGGATCACGCCGCGGTCACCGGATACGGTGCAGATATTCGACCTTTCCGACCAGGGTCTCTTGAGCGTGCGCGGTGAAGATGCGGAAAATTTTCTGCAGGGGCAACTCAGCAGCGATCTGACGCACCTTGCCAGCGCTGCTACGCATTTGACGAGCTATTCAACACCCCAGGGGCGTATGCTTGCGATTATGCGTGCCTTCCGCTACGGCGATTCAATACAGTTCCTGTTGCCGCGTGAACTCGTTGAACCGGTGCAGCAGAGGCTGTCGCGGTACGTGCTGCGCGCCCGGGTGCAGATCGGCAGTGACGATCTCAATCTCGGGCGCATCGGGCTCGCCGGCGCAGAGTCGGGCGAGTTGCTGGCGCGCCTGGCGCTGCCCGACCCGCGAACGGTGGGAGCGGTTGCCGGTGATGGGGCGTTGAGCGTGTTGAACGTAACGGTCGACCGGCCACGCTACATTCTGGTAGCGCCGTACGAACGTATCATGAACATCTGGCGGCACGCCGAGGATCATGCTCAGCCGGCCGGCGCCGCTGCTTGGCGCCTGCTGCAGATCGACGCCGGGACTCCCAGTATTTACACCGCCACCAGTGAAACGTTCGTGCCACAGATGGTGAATCTGGAGCTCCTCGGGGGTGTCGATTTCGACAAGGGCTGCTATACGGGCCAGGAGATCGTTGCCAGAGCGCAATACCTGGGACGCATCAAGCGGCGTATGTTCCGATTCAAATACAGCGGCGAAATTACGCCGCGCGCGGGCGATGCAATAGTGCTCGATGACGGCACCGGTGTCGGTACCGTCGTTGACGCGGCACGTGCAGATTCGTCCTGGCGTATGCTCGCCGTTATACGCATCGCGGTGCGAGATCAGCCGCTGCACCTTGCACAACCCGATGGCCCGCTCCTCCAAGACCTGGGGCTGCCCTATGCCATACCTTTGCCCGACGAGCCGGAGTAAACATGGAATGTGTTTACCAGGCTGCGAGCCTGCTGGATGCCCAACTCGTCCAGGACGCGCTCGAAGGAGGCGGTATAGACGCCACCATCAACGGCGTCTATCTCAGCGGTGCAATTGGCGAACTGCCCGCAGACGCCACACCCAGCGTGTGGGTGATAAACGACAGTGACGTGACCAGGGCGCGGACGATTATCAAAGAGCTGCTCGACGACGCCACATCCGGCCCGGGCGGCGACTGGACCTGCGCTGACTGTGGCGAAGGTTCCAGCGCGGCCTTCCAGTTCTGCTGGAAGTGCGGTTCGGCGAAATCAATCTGATTGTCTTCGCGCCAGGCGCGAGTCAGTTCTCGGGGCGCATTTGCGGAAACAGGATCACGTCGCGAATCGATGCCGAGTCGGTCAGCAACATCACCAGCCGATCTATACCTATCCCCTCCCCCGCCGTGGGCGGCAATCCGTATTCCAGCGCGCGAATGTAGTCGGCGTCATAGTGCATGGCCTCGTCATCGCCAGCGTCCTTGTCAGCGGCCTGCTGGCGAAAGCGCTCGGCCTGGTCCTCGGCATCGTTGAGTTCGGAAAAACCGTTGACGATCTCGCGCCCACCAACGAACAGTTCAAAGCGGTCAGTCACGAAGGCATCGTCGTCGTTGCGTCTGGCTAGCGGTGATACTTCGGCCGGAAACTGCGTAACGAACGTCGGTTGAATCAAACGTTCCTCCACCGTCGCCTCGAAAATTTCCAGTTGAATTTTCCCAAGCCCGTAGGAATCCTTCAGCTGGATCCCAAACCGCAGCGCGATATCCGCAGCGCGAGCGGGTTCTTCGAGTTGTGCCGCTTCGATATCCGGGTTGTGATCGAGTATCGCCTGTTTAAGCGAGACGCGGTGGAATGACGGCGCAAAGTCAATATCGTGGCCCTGATACTGAAATGACAATTCCCCGAGCACATTATCAGCGACTTCACGAAACATGCGTTCAGTGAAATCCATCAAATCGTTGTAGTCAGCGTACGCGGCGTAAAATTCCAGCATCGTGAATTCGGGATTGTGCCGTGTAGACAAACCCTCGTTGCGGAAATTACGGTTGATCTCGAACACCCGCTCAATGCCTCCGACGACCAGCCGCTTTAAATACAATTCCGGTGCGATACGCAGATACAGCTGCATGTCCAGAGCATTGTGGTAAGTGATGAACGGCCGGGCCACGGCGCCCCCGGGGATCGGCTGCATCATCGGCGTTTCGACTTCGAGGTATCCGTGTTTGAGCATGAAGCGACGAATCGATTCGACGATCGCACTGCGCTTTCGGAATACTTCGCCGATGTCGTCATTCATGATCAGGTCGACGTAACGTTGCCGGTAGCGAATCTCCGTATCGGATAATCCATGCCACTTCTCCGGTAACGAGCGCAGTGATTTAGTGAGCAGGCGCAACGAATTCACGCGCAGGGACAGCTCGCCCCTGTTGGTCCGGAAAACCATTCCCTCGGCCCCGACGACATCACCGATATCCAGAGATTTGAAACTGGCATAGGCTTCGTCTCCCAGATTGTCGCGTTGCAGAAACAGTTGAATACTTCCACTGCCATCCTTGAGCCCGGCAAAACTTACTTTTCCCTGTACGCGCTTGAACATCAGACGCCCGCAGACGGAAGCCTCGACAGCCATTGACTCGAGATCTTCCTTGTCGTGTTCCGCGTATTGCTCATGAATGCCGGCGGTGAGATGCGTGCGACGAAAATCGTTGGGAAAAGCAATCCCGGATGCGCGCACCCCTTGCAACTTTTCGCGGCGTTGCGCGATGAGTTGATTGTCGTCTTGTTCAGTCATATGTATGGATTCCGGATAGTCGCGCAGCGTTTTACAGTCCCTTCTTCAGGCTGGCCTCGATGAACTGGTCCAACCCGCCGTCCAGCACTGCCTGCGTGTTCCCGGTTTCAACGCCGGTGCGCAGATCCTTGATACGCGATTGATCCAGCACATAAGAGCGGATCTGACTGCCCCAACCGATATCGGCCTTGCTGTCCTCGAGTTTCTGCTGCTCACCACGACGTTTTTGCATTTCCAGTTCGTAGAGCTTGGCCTGCAACTGCTTCATGGCCGTGGCGCGGTTTTTGTGCTGTGAGCGGTCGTTCTGACACTGCACGACGGTGTTGGTGGGTAGATGGGTAATACGCACCGCCGACTCCGTTCGGTTCACGTGCTGGCCACCGGCGCCGCTGGCTCTATACACATCGATACGCAGGTCGGCGGGGTTTATATCGACGTCAACCTCGTCATCCAGTTCCGCAGAGACAAACACGGCGGCGAAGGACGTGTGTCGGCGATTACCCGAATCAAACGGCGACTTGCGTACCAACCTGTGCACCCCGGTTTCCGTACGCAGCCATCCGTACGCGTAATCGCCCTCTATCTTGACCGTGGCGCTCTTGATTCCGGCGACATCGCCTGCCGACGCCTCGATAATTTCGCAACTGAACGAATGCTGCTCGCCCCAGCGCAAATACATACGCAGCAGCATCTCCGCCCAGTCCTGTGCCTCAGTGCCCCCCGAACCCGCCTGTATATCGAGAAACGCGTTGTTGGCATCATGCGCGCCCGAAAACATGCGACGAAATTCCAGCGACTCGATCTGGGCCGCAAATTTCTGCAGATCCTCGACCACGGAGCCGAACAAGGACGCGTCATCGTCTTCTCGCGCCAACTCCACAAGTTCCACAGCGTCCTGCAAACCGCTGTCAAGTTGCTCCAGCGTTTCGACGACCGCCGCTAACTGCGCGCGTTCCTTGCCCAGTACACGTGCCTTGTCGGGATCCCCCCAGACGTTCGGATCTTCGAGCTCACGCAACACCTCGTCGAGACGTTCGCGCTTGGCCGTCAGGTCAAAGATACCCCCTCAGGGCTCCCGCGCGCCCCCGCAAGTCGTCGAGTTGCTGTAAAACCGGGTTGATTTCCATAGTCTGCTCCGGCGTTGCCTGATCGCGCATCAAAAAAAGTCGCCATGATAGCGTATTCAGGCGCTGCGCGAATCGACTTCGGCACGGTGCACGACGTTCAACTGCGCGCGCCGCAGCCCATCGTACTCGTTTACCTCGAGTCGATAGGCTATTCGCAAGCGGTCGACCGGTTGCGGCGGCACATCGCTACCAAACTGGATGGCATCCACATGGCGAGCGCCGTCGCACGGTTTCAGCACCATTTTCACGTGTTTCCCGCCTACCACCCGGCTGGTTACCACTTCGAATTCACCGTCGAACAGCGGTTCCTGGAACCCCTGCCCCCAAACACCTGCTTCGCGCAGCAACTCGGCCAGTTCCAGGTTGAGCTGAGCAGCGGGAATGTCACCATCACTGAGTACTTCACTGTGTGGCGCGATCCCTTCGAGCAGCGCATCGACCTCGTACGCCAGACTGGCGCGAAATTCGTCGAATCGGCTGCGTTGGATGCTCAGGCCGGCGGCCGCGGCATGTCCACCAAACCGCAAAACGAGACCCGGGTTGCGGGTCGCCACACGCTCGATCGCATCGCGGATGTGTACACCGGGCAGGGAGCGTGCCGAGCCTTTGAGCAGATCGGTGTCGCCATCATCGGCAAACACCACGACCGGGCGATCGGTGCGTTCGCGCAAACGCGCAGCCAATATGCCGATAACGCCCTGATGCCAGTCCGGATGATAAAAGCTCATCGCCATTGGCCGTGCGTCACTAAGCCGTGTGTCAGCCAACGCTGCCTCCCCTTGCTCGCGCATCTGCGCTTCGATTTCGCGCCGCTGACGATTCAGCTCGTGCAACTCACGGGCGAGTTCACGCGCGGTGGTTGGATCGTCGCACAACAGACACTCGATCCCGACAGACATGTCGACAAGGCGTCCTGCCGCATTCAATCGCGGTGCTACCAAGAACGCCAGATCCATGGCCGTAACGGGCTGCGTCGCGCTACCGGCAACGGATAGCAGTTCGGTAATGCCGGCACAGCACGCACCATCTCGAATGCGTTGCAGACCCTGAGCAACCAGCACCCTGTTGTTGGCATCCAGCGGCACGACATCCGCGATCGTTCCCAGCGCGACCAGGTCCAGGAACTGCGCCAGCGAAGGTTGCGCGCGCGCGTCGAACCAGCCTCGCTCCCGCAACCAACGGCGCGTGGCGGCGAGTACGTAGAACGCGACCCCAACACCCGCAAGGTTCTTACTCGGGAACTGGTCACCGGCCAGATTCGGATTCACCACGACGTTGGCGTCCGGCAATCGCTCGCCGGGCAAATGATGATCCGTAATCATCACGTCGATGCCCGCTTCACGCGCTTGTGCGACCCCGTCGACGCTGGCTGTGCCGTTGTCGACAGTGACGATGAGTTGCGGATCGCGGGTCTGTGCAACGCGCACGATTTCCGGCGTCAATCCGTATCCGAACTCGAAACGGTTAGGCACCAGATAGTCGACGTATCTGGCCCCGAACGCGCGCAAGGTGCGCACCATCAACGCGCTGCTGGTAGCACCATCGGCATCGAAATCGCCGATGATCAGGATGCGTCTTCCCCGTTGCACGCTTGCGCCGAGTAATTCTGCGGCGGCATCGATTCCGCTCAACGAGTCGGGCGCCAGCAAATGACGCAGCGAATGATCCAACTCGCTCACGTCGCGTACGCCGCGTCCTGCATAAACCCGGGCGAGGATCGGGTGCAGGGAGTTGCCGCTCAGTTCATGACTGGCGCGCCTTACAATCGGGCGTTGCATTATGCCGGACCAGTCCGAAAATGCTTTTGCAGTACACGCGGTTTGCGTAATCGCCAGCGGCGAACCTGGTGTGGCGTCAACCGATAGATGCGGTCATTGCCCAACCACAACGCCACGTGTTGCAGAGAACCCTGTCGCAAAGCGTTGCGCATTGGCGCAAACCAGTCGCGCTCCAGACGCTCAAGGTGATGTCGCCAGTCCCCTGAACGCGGACCGCAGCGCGCATTGGAGAGCGTCAAACATACCGGACGCTCACCCATGCGGGCAATATCCAGCGACGCAAAATTCTCCAATGCCGCTTCGCCGGGTGCGTCGCCCAGCGTCGCCAGGCCGCGCAGAAACGGGCAGTCGCTGTAGATCCTAGCAAACGGACTGACGAGTGTTCCGGACAACGCACCCACACCCCAAAGCCAAGCGCTGTTGATAGTCAACTGCCCGGTTTGTTGGCGCTGCGTATTCAGCGGGTGGGTGTGTAACAGCATTTGTAATTCGTTGGCGATCGTCAGCCACTCTCGCGCGTGTTTTCCAACCGGAAGGCAGTCTTGTACATCCCGGCCTGCAGCTTGTTGCAAGGTGACTGTGCGCAGCGCAATCGGGCGCCGCAGCTTGATTGTCCACAGCGCCGTATGCTCACGGTGCAAGTCACACTGCCAGGAAGCGAGTCGATCTCTGAACAGTTCCTGCAGGGCGTCGGATTCCGCATCCATCACTGCATCTGAAGCCAGTGGTACTACGTAGGCGCGATTCCGGTCCACGTGCAAATGTACGGCCGCCAGCAGCGCAAATGTATCCCCCTCGGGTGACTCACCGCGAGCGGCTCGGGTGAGCGCGGCCAACGGCAAATCGCCATCGTCGCACCGTAAACCGAATCGTTCGCACAGATGCTGAGTGAAATCGCCTGCACACCCCGCCTCAGAGGCACGGTCCAACAGCGACTCGAGTGCCTCACAAGTTGGCGCGGAGTTTGCCGCATGTTCGGCGGGGACATCAAGTATCCCAGGGATAAACAGTTCTAGCCCGACGCCCGAAGCAGCACGCGGCACCCGGCGTTTCTCAGGAGGAGAACAGATTGTCGGACGAATACCCGCGAACTTCCAGTATGCGGCGCAGGCGACGCAGCGCTTCGAGTTGGATCTGGCGGACACGCTCGCGCGTGACACCCAGTTCGAGCCCTACTTCTTCGAGTGTGGCACGGTCATGGCCACGCAACCCGAAACGTCTCACTACCACCTCGCGCTGTTTGTGTTCGAGTTCCGCCAACCATTCGTCGAAGTGCGAGTTCACATCATCGTTCTGCAGTGATACGGAAGGATCGGGACTGGTTTCGTCCGGGATGATATCCAGCAACGGACGGTCCGATTCACGACCCAGGGGCACGTCCACCGACGTAACGCGGTCTTTGAGGCTTAACAAGCGCTTCACATCCTGAATCGGACGTTCCAGGTTTTGTGCGATTTCCTCGGGCGTTGGTGCATGCTCGAGATCCTTTTCCAGGCAGCGCGCCACTTTCAGGTAAACGTTCATCTCCTTAATGATGTGAATCGGCAGGCGAATCGTGCGGGTTTGATTCATCAGCGCACGTTCAATGGTCTGGCGGATCCACCACGTGGCGTAGGTTGAAAACCGGAACCCGCGGTCCGGATCGAACTTCTCCACCGCGTGAATGAGCCCCAGGTTGCCTTCTTCAATGACGTCCAGCAGGGCTAGGCCGCGGTTCGTGTAACGGCGCGCTATTTTCACCACCAGCCGCAGATTGCACACGATCATGCGCTTGCGCGCGTTCTCGTCCCCCCGTTGCGCACGGCGTGCGAAGAACCGCTCCTCATCTGCGCTGAGCAGCCCGGAAAATTCGATCTCTTTCAGATACAGACGCGTAGCATCTAAATCTTTAGGAGTTTCGCTCGCTGCTGGACTGACGTCGCCGGTCTTGGCGTGAAAGGCCGCCTGTCGTTCTATCGCACTATCGAGTGATTCCCGATCTATCCCCGTAGCCAGTTCGCGTCTGTTCGCGAATCGTTGCATTATTTTATGCCGCACCAGGTAGTCAGATGGACCTGGCTAGTGTACCTGGAAACTCTCTCGCACAACAAACGGCGTCTGGCAATTGTCGAGGCGGGCTAATGGCGGGCGCGTTATTTTTTCAGATAGTGCAATGGATTTACCGGTTTGCCGTTTTTACGAATTTCAAAATGCAGGATCTGACGATTGTCGTCGTCGCGGCCCATTTCCGCGATCAACTGCCCGGCCCGCACCTGCGCCCCTTCGCTCACCAGCAGTTTTCGGTTATGTGCATAGGCGCTTAAGAACGCGGCGTCATGTTTGACGATTACCAACCGTCCGTAGCTTGGAATCCCGCTGCCGCTGTACACCACGCGACCTCCGGCCGCGGCGCGTATCGATTGTCCCTCACCGCCGGCGATATCGACACCCAGGGAGCGTTTTTGCCGACTGTCGAATTGTTTTACAATCTTACCGTCGGTCGGCCACAGCCACGCACCCCGTGGCGGCACTGGCGGTGACTTCACGGGCGCTGCCGCCGGTTTCGGTTGGCTCTTGGCATTGGCCTGCGGTGCGGGGTCCGGTGCCATAGTTTGCTGCGCCGCTTGCCCGGCTCCTTGCTGATCTCGTGGCTGTCCGGGCAACCGCAGCAGCGAGGTCGATTCCTGCTTCTGCGCCACCTCGCCGCGCGGCGCCTGCAGAACGATCCGTTGCCCCGGGTAAATCGTGTACGGGCTGGGAATCGAATTCCAGCGACTGAGATCGTGATAATTCAGTTGATAGCGCCAGGCGATCGAATAAAGCGTTTCGCTTTTCACCACCTTATGCGTCGCCGGCCCGCGCACCCTCGCCGTTTGCGAGCAAGCTGCAAGCATACACAAGCCAATGATTACGAGGACGCCGCGCATGGTCTGCTAGCGTAGCAAAAGATACGCTGTAACGGCCGCAAACACAGTGGCCCAGCCCAGCCACTCTACGTGTTTGCGGAGCAACGGTTCGACTCGCGGGCCGAAAGCAGCCACCGCATAAGCAACCAGGAAAAACCGCGCACCCCGGCCAATTGCCGAGGCCACGATGAATGGTATCAGCGCAACCG
>JAOTYY010000036.1 GCA_029861595.1 Gammaproteobacteria bacterium | reverse complement strand
GACGCTGACGGATTTGCCAAAGTAGTTTTCTTCCTCGGCGGTGCTGAGCCCGGTATGGCTGTCCGTTGCTCCGACCATGCCGAATTTGTACGGGTTGGTACCGAGCTTTGCCTCGAGCATGAGCCCGCGTTTCAAAGCCTCGCGCGCATATTCGCCGGCCAGCATTTCGTCTTTCTTCAGTTCGGTGATGTCGAGGTTGCCCACGTCCCAGTTCTCGTAGTCGGCGAATTCGTCGTCGGGCGAAAGAAAGGGGTGTGTTTCACCGTCACCCTTTATTTGTGTCACTTCGTACAGCGGTTCCCAGCGCGCGCGCTGCTCGACGTAGTTTTTGTCGACCTTGCCGCCGGCGTAGGTCTTGTCGATCGGGAACATCCAGCCGTTGGACAGGTTACCGTTATGCGCAATCGCCATGGCCTGGCCGTTGGTTTTACTTTCGTAGTCCTCCAGCCATTTGTACAGATCCAGCGGATCGGTGGTACCGAGCGGCGGTTGCGTGGTCAGCGGCACGATCTGCTTCGCGCGCATCCCGCCATCGCGCAGGATTACGTTGCGGTGAAGGTTGAATCCCTTCGGCACCGAGGTCCACTCGTAGCCAATGAAAGCGGTGAAACGGCCTGGCTCGTTGTATTTTTCGGCCGCTTCGACGATCCGTTCCCAGACATTGTTGGATACCCGTGATCCCGGCGCGTAGTCCTGTAGCATTTTTTCGGGCAACTTCATCTGTGCGAAATGTGTGATCAGGTCGAACGCCGCCTCGCCCGCGGCCTTGCCACCTTTCTTGAAACCCTCGTGCCATTCCTTGCCCTTGGGAACTGCGACGATGTTCGGCGCGCCCTTCTGAACGTCGATAGCGATGCCCATTAAATCGGTATGGTCGGTTAATACCATCCAGTCGAGCGGGCGGCCGAGCTTGACCGGCAGCCCGGTAGAGGACGTGACTTCCTCGCCGCGCGCAAAGCGCCAGGCTTCGTCGGGACCGAGGATGTTGCCGAACAGGCCGGCGTCCAGCGACAGCCCGGTGTGCAGGTGGGTTTCGCCCCAGTAGACGCGGCTCGGGAACGAACGTTGCGCGTAGGGGGAGTAGGTTGCGCCGGGATATACGCCCTCGAGAACCGTGTTATCGGGCGTCCCGATATCCGAGGCCAGGGCAGGTGTCGCTGACGCCAATGCGTAGCACAGCATCACCAACGTGTTCCGTATTCCAGTCTTCATGGAGAATCCCTTTGTAGTTCTTGATTGCTTCGTGAAACGAATGTATCCGATCTCAGGAGGCCCAGTCAGTCTAAGTGATGGTCTTCCGTCACACACTATCCACCAGATCTTCTGAGAAAAACGTTGAATTCTAATACAGATTGATACGCCACCCTTTTCAAGTGGCGCAATACGGATAGAGATAACCGAGCCTCCCTCAACTGCTTCAATGTTTACTGTGAGTTAGTTGCACGATGAAGCATCCGGTGCTTGGATAGCGCGCGCCGGAAACCGGTGGCCCCTGCTTATTTCTTGCCGGGTCGAATTGCCAGCATCTCACGTGGTGACTTGCCGAAGCGCCGCCGGAAATCGACGGAGAAACGCCCAAGGTGTTTACAACCATGACGCATGGCGACCGACGCGACCGAGGTTTCCTTCCGAACAGCCGTGACCAGTTCACGCCTCGCCGAATCCAGCCGGACGGTCTTGACGTACTCCGATATCGAGGTGTCGAAGTACTCGCGAAAACACCGCTGCAGGGTCCGCGCACTTGAGTGGGTCGCGAGACAAAGATCCTCGATGCGTATGGCCTCGCTGTATCGCGATTCGATGTAGTCTCGTGCGGATCTGGCAACTCGAACGCGGGTTCTTGCGCGGCTAATTACTGCGGGCTCGCGCTGATTCATCGAGTCGTCCATCCAGCCGATGATCTGCGCAATGAGAGCCGCAGACCTTTCATTGATTGTTGTGGAATCGGCGCACGCGACAAGGTTCGCCACGGCGCGCCGCAACACGCGTAGCCGTGCGGTATCGCCCTTGACGATCGCCGTATCCTCCGGCATTTCCCACGCCGGGAACAGGGTCTCTGAGATTTCCCGAAGCCGTGTTTCCGGTATCGTGATCGCCTCGGAGCCCACGAGCGCCGGTCCGATGATGTCGACACCCGATGAATGCGTGAATAACACGAGCCTGTCGTTACGGATATTCTCGCCCGCGACCCAGAATTCGCCGCTGGCGGTGCGGGGAAAAAGAAGGCCCACGCTTCCTGGTGGCGCGGCGAGATGCAGCGCCACGCGCTGATTGTAGCGATCTGAAAAAAACTCAGCGTCGGGTGTCGCCAGCATCGCAATGCTCGCACGAAGCGGACCCGTCCCAAGTTGCCGCATCGGCTGATCGACGCCTGCTTCGGCCAGGAATTCCTCCACCTGCTCGACCGAGGTAAACCGCATCGTTCGGTCAGAGGGTAGGTTGGCGGAGAATTGCGCGAAATTCATGGTCGCTGGCCCTTTTTCGGTCTAGTTCGCCGCATTTTGGCACGAAGAGGATAGACTCTTTAATCGCCTCATTGTTTGATACCCAATTTTAATCTACTGCAACTCTAACTCGTTCGACTGTATCAGTCGCAACGCGGCAATACCTAGGATTACGTCGATGAATCCGGCAAGAATCTTCTTTGCAGTCCTTCTTTGTCTCTCCACGCCTGTCGTCAATGCACAAGACAAGCCCAACATCGTTCTGGTGTTCATGGATAACTTCGGTTGGGGCGAGCCGGGCTTCAACGGCGGTGGTATTGTTCGTGGCGCACCCACACCACGGCTCGATACGCTGGCATCCGAAGGTCTGCGCCTGACCAACTTCAATGTCGAAGTGCAATGCACGCCGTCACGCTCAGCGATCATGACGGGCCGCTACGCGGTCCGCAGCGGTAACGGCACGGTGCCGCTCGGCGAAGGCGTCTACGGCCTGGTGCAATGGGAAGTAACGATGGCGGAGATGCTCGCGGAGGCGGGATACGCGACGGGCATGTACGGCAAGTGGCACCTCGGGCGCACGGAGGGGCGATTCCCAACGGACCAGGGATTCGACGAATGGTACGGCGTTCCCAATTCTACAGATGAGTCTGTTTATTCGTCCGTACAGGGTTTCAACGAGAGCGGACTCTCGGAAACATTCGTGATGGAAGGGACTAAAGGCAGCGTTCCGAAAAAAGTCCGCCCCTACCGTCTGGACTACCGGCCGGTGATCGATCGCGATCTGACCAACCGCGCCATCAGTTTCATGGAGCGGCAGGCCAAGGCCGAAAAGCCGTTCTTCGTGTATTTGCCCTACACGGCAACGCACTTCCCGACCATGCCCCATCCCGATTTCATCGGGAAATCCGGCAAGGGTTCGTGGGGCGATCTCCTGATGCAGATTGACGGCTACGTCGGCGAGTTGCTCGACACGATTGATGCATTGGACATCGCGGACAATACGATTTTCATCTTCACGGCCGATAACGGCCCCGAGGCATTGAGTGCGGGCGAAACGTCGCTCACGGTGGAAACCGCTTTGCACGGCTCGGCGGGTCCGTGGCGCTCGAGTCTGTTTACCGGGTACGAAGGGGCGCTGCGTGTTCCTTTTGCTGTACGTTGGCCGGGTAAGATCGAGGCCGGCCGCGTGAGCGACGAGATCGTGCACGCAATGGATCTCTTTCCGACCCTTGCCAGTATCGTGGGCGGGAAAGTGCCCGCAGACCGCGTCATCGACGGCATCGATACCTCGGATTTCTTACTCGGACAGAAAGGGAAATCCGGTAGAGAAGGTTTTATCGTCTATATGGGGAACGAGGTATTCGGGGTGAAATGGCGGGACTGGAAACTGCATTTCAAGGAACAGACAGGGTGGAACGGCGAGTTG
The DNA here is from genome assembly GCA_029861595.1 of Gammaproteobacteria bacterium. Taxonomy (GTDB): domain Bacteria; phylum Pseudomonadota; class Gammaproteobacteria; order JAHELT01; family JAHELT01; genus JAHELT01. The sequence continues at coordinate 19,575 of JAOTYY010000036.1, read as the reverse complement.
CGCGAATACACCATGCCGCGCGCCTACAACCTGATCAACGATCCCCAGGAGCGTGACAATGTGCTCTTTCCCCACACGTGGGTGCCGAAGGCTGCACTGCCTCAATTGGAAGAGCATGTGGCATCGTTGAAGAAATACCCGCCGATTCCAACAGGAGCCCCGGATCCGTACGAACCGCCGAAGTGAATGTGGCACCAGCGAACGGCTGGCGCCAAGTCAGTTCGGGATTTGGATCCAATTTGCAGGATAAGCTGACATGGGATTTTATGCTGGTCAGGGGCAGAACAAATCGTCGGGAACGATTTATCGCGAAGCCCGCAAGGGTGAGGCCCAGGGAGGGCCGAACAATCTAACCACACAATTATGTGATCGATTCCGCGTTGAGTCAGAGCGCAAGGTGTCGTACTGGCTACGATGCTTGAGACGGCGTTGATCAATGGTGGCCAGGGGCGGAATCGAACCACCGACACGGGGATTTTCAGTCCCCTGCTCTACCGACTGAGCTACCTGGCCGCAGGAAGGAAATTGCACAAAGACACATTGTTTTTTTTGGGATTGCTGAGGGGTGCGTCGTCCCTGACGCCTCAGGTAATCGGGGCGCAATTTAAGCGGGTAGCAACGCCGAGTCAAGCGACGCGCGTCACGTCTTGTCGGGTGCGACGAAGCCCTCCGGTGCGTCGGAGCCGCCACCGAAGAAGAATTTTTCCATCTCCTCCTCTAGGAACGCGCGGGCTTTCGGTTCAATCGGAACCAGGCGGTATTCGTTGATCAGCATGGTCTGATGCTGCAGCCACAGTTGCCACGCTTCTTTGCTGACGTTTTCCAGGATGCGCTGACCGAGATCTCCGGGGTAGGGCGCGCGCTCCAGGCCTTCGGCGTCTTTGTCGAGTTTCACGCAGTGCACGGTGTTTGGCATGGAAAGTCCAGTTCGTTCAACAAGTTAGTAATCGGCCTGGGCAATCCGCCCGGGGGCGGGCCGCCGTTATACCAGACCCGCGGTTCGCCTTCCATCACCGCATCGGGCGTAACGAGCAGCCTCACCAGCAGCGGTTGTACATCGAAATGGAAGTGGCTGAATGTGTGCCGGAACGGCTCGAGGTCGCTGGCGGAGGTCTCGTTGCTGTATTCGCCTGCCACCCAGTCCAGCGCCTGTTCGCGGCTGGCAAATTCGGGAAAGCTCCATAAACCGCCCCAGCGGCCGCTGCCTGCGCGGCGTTCCAGCAGCACGCCCTGTTGCGCATCGCGCAGCACCAGCATGCAGGCTTCGCGCACTGGAAGGGGTCGCCTGTCGCGGCGACCTGGGTAGCGTGCCACCGACTGCGTGGCGTAGGCTGCGCAGCCAGCTTGCACGGGACACTCTCCGCAGCGCGGCCGAGAGCGGCTGCAGAGCGTAGCGCCGAGATCCATCATCGCCTGGTTGTATGCGCCGGCCCGCTTGTCCGGCAGCGTCGCTTCGGAAATCTCCCACAGGCGTCTGGCGACCGCGGATGTTCCCGGCCAGCCTTCCACTGCGTGGTAGCGCGCCAGCACTCGCTTCACATTACCGTCCAGAACGGCGTGGGGTGCGTCGCGAGAAAGGCTCAGGATCGCGCCGGCGGTCGAGCGGCCGATGCCAGGCAAGGTCTGCAGGATATCCAGCGTGCCGGGGAATGCGCCTGCGTACTGCTCCACGAGATATTGCGCGGCGTGATGCAGGTTGCGCGCACGGGCGTAGTACCCGAGCCCGCTCCACAATGCGAGCACGTCGTCCTGCTGCGCCGCCGCCAGCGCCGCAACGTCCGGAAAGCGTTGCATGAAGCGCTCAAAGTACGGAATCACCTTTGCGACTTGCGTCTGCTGCAGCATGATCTCCGACACCCACACGCGATACGGCGTCGCTGGATTCTGCCACGGCAGATCGCGGCGGCCGTGGCTGTCGAACCAGGCAAGTACCTTGTGCGCGAACCCGTCGTTCATTCGAAAAGTTTTTTCAGTTTCTCTTCGGCCTTCTTCTTCAGTTCCTCCTCGGCTTGCTCTCGCTCTTCTTCCGCTTTCTGTTCGGCGCGGGATTTTTCCTCTTCCGCCTTTTTCGCCAGTTCCGATTTGGCCTGGTCGGCTTTGAGCTGCAGACGTGCTTTTTCCGCAGCGGTTTTCTTTTTCAGTTCCGCGCGTGCCTTGGCCTCCAGTGCTTTCGCCAGTTCCAGCTTTATCGTCGGGTCGTCGAACGCGCCTGTGACCCGAACCGGAATCGGCAGTCCCTTCAGGTCCTCGCCTGCCGCGCCGCCCTGGCCGGTCTTTTCACCCGTAAAAGTCACGGTGGCGAGGTAGTCCATGGTTTCAGCGGCGACGTCGATCTGACCCTCACCACCGACCCGCAGCAGCGGTGAGCGCAGATCCAGGTCGCTGGTATGCAGGACGCCATTCTTGAACCGGCCACTCACAGTTGCCGAGGAAAAATCGGTGGGTTGGGTGCCGGCGCTTCTGTAGTCCTGCTTTTTGAGCTTGGCTTCGGCTCTGCGCAACTCTTCGGCGAGATTGAAATCTTTGATTGCGCCATCCTGAAACGCCACCGCCACCGTACCGTTGAGCGCTTTCTTAAGCGCGCCGACAGTTTCGCCACGCGTGGTAATGGCCAGATTCGCGTCGCTGCGCCCGTGCACCTTGTCGTCGCCCATGAAATCCGCGAGCAGCGGTCCGGCCTGCACACCGGCGAGCTGTGCCCGTACATCGAACTTCGGTTGCGCGCCGCGCACGTCGATGATGGTTCTGCCCTTGAACAAACCGTCGTACAGCGACAGCGACAGCGGGTCCAGCCGCACGACACCGTCCCGGGCGCTAAGCACCAGTGCGACGTCGCTGATGTTGAGTTTCTTCACCGTTACGGCACCGAGTTTCACCTCGGCCCGGGCGTTCAGTGTGCGTAACAACTCGATGGGCAGTCCGATAGGTGTGTCGTCGGCGGTGGGCGCGGCGCTGCCGCCGCCTGCTCCGGTCTGTGCCGCTGGTTGCTCGGGCTCGGACGGCAGGTAGCGATCCAGATCGATTTTCGAGATGTTCGCTTGCGCGGTGATGCGCGGCAACTGCTTGGGATCGCCCAGGTTGCGCAGTTCGGCGGCCGCCTCGATCTGCGTATCGTCCAATGCGATGGCCAGCAGTTTCACGTCGACTGCCAGCGGCGATCCTGCCGCCTGCGCTTGCACGGCGACTTCGCGCAAAACGTCGGCATCCGCCGTATTGAGTGGTGGCAGCGCCAGCTCCTGCATCAGCTGGCGGGCGTCAAACGTTGGAATATCCAGTTTGATATCGAACTGTGGTGTCGCGTCGAGTTGCTTCACCTCACCGTCGAGTTGTGCGGTCAGGGCGCCGGCTGTTACCTCCAGCGCAAAGATGCGCGCTACCTGTGCTGCGAGGTCCGCCTCCGCGCCGCCGGTGAGAGTGAGGCTCATGGCGCCCGCCGGCACGGGATCGCCGGCCAGGTCCGCGGCGAAGTCCAGATCGGCAATCGTATAGCGTTGCGCATCAAGGTTCGCGGTCAGCCTGGCGGTCATGCGTAATGCCGCCGTGAGGTTGGGTTCGTTCACCGCCGCTTTGGCGTTCAATTCGACATCGAAGGGTTTACTGAGCACAACTTTTCCGGTCAGCAGCGACACCTCATTCAACGTGATGTCCTGGCCGCTCTGGGCGTCACGGTAACGCACGGCCGCGTCCTCGATTTTCAACCCGCCGAGCGACAGCGCCGCTAAAACCGGTGCCGCGCCGCCGCTTTCGCCCGTGCCGCCGGAATCCGTCTGCCCACCTTCGTCACCGGCACCGGCCAGGTCATCCCAGTTGCTGGCGCCGTCGCGGCTTTTTTGCAGATCCAGGCGCAGACCGATCAGTTCTACCACGTCGATGCTCAGCACCCGGCGCAGCAAGGGGAGGACTTCGACCTTGACCTTGACTGCAGAGATCTGTGCAAACGGCGTCTCGCCAAACCCCTGGGCATTACCCAGTGTCACGCCACCCGTTTCAAACCCCAGCCAGGGGAAATACGACAGGCGCACGTCGCCGGGAATCGACAGGTCGCGGCCGGTTTGTTGCTTCACGGTAGCGGCAAGTTCGGATTTGTAGCTGTTGGGATCGAACGTGGCGAGAAACGACACCACCAGCACGATAGCCAGCACCAGCAGTCCGCCGACGCCAAGTAAAATCCATTTAATCCATTTCATCGATCATTATCCTGTTGCGGGGTTTGCGGTCGCTGACCGCCCGTCAGGAATCAGCGCGATTATTGCGACAATATCGGGGATGCTCGTGCAATGTACCGGCTTATCGGGTTAGAGTTCCCAATTCTACCCCGGAACTTCGTTGCCGGACGTGAAATAAACGTTAGGAAAGACACAGCTTGCAGATCGATTTCAGTCAATGGTTGGAGAAAGCGGGTCTCAAGAACCTGCGCATGCCGATACGCGAAAGCGACGGTGAGGGTTGGATAAAGACCGTGGCCGGTTCGCTGACCGGCATGCTGGCAATCGCAGTGCTGCTCGTGCTGCTGCTCGGCTGGTGGTGGAGCATTGAGCCGGACATGTTCGACGTGCGGGAAGTCGCAACCGAGCGCGCCCAGGAAGACTCGCAGCAGCTGGTGGTTGGCTACGTCACAGCGTCGACCCTGATAGAAGTTGCGGAAACGCTGCTCGATAGAACTGGTGGGTACCTCACCAACGACATACTGCCGCCCGGCGTGATCCTGGACAACATGCCCAGTTGGGAGTTCGGGGTGCTGGTGCAGATCCGCGACCTGGCACGCGCCATGCGTAACGACATGAGCCGCTCGCAATCGCAGTCCATTGAAGACCCGGACCTGGCGATCGCCGAACCGCAGTTAAATTTCGATTCGGACTCCTGGCTGTTTCCACCGACCGAATCTGAATATCGCACGGCAATCGATGCATTGTATGCTTACGTGCGACGCCTGGCGGATCCGCAGCAGCAGGACGCGCAGTTTTTTGCGCGTGCCGACAATCTGCGCGAATGGTTGTCGCTGGTGGAGAAACGCCTGGGCGGCTATTCGCAGCAGTTGAGTGCCAGCGTCGGGCAGGTGCGCATCAACACCGACCTGGCGGGCGACGCCGACGCCGAGCAATCCACCACCAAACCCGGTCAGCTGGAAGTGCGCACGCCCTGGCTGGAAATCGACGACCGTTTTTACGAAGCGCGCGGCGCAGCCTGGGCGCTGGTGCATTTTCTGCATGCCGCCGAGATCGATTTTCGCGGTGTGCTGGAAAAGAAGAATGCGCTGGTGAGCCTGCGCCAGATCATCCGCGAACTCGAAGCGACACAGGACGCGGTGTGGAGCCCGATCGTTCTCAACGGCAGCGGTTTCGGTATCGTGGCCAACCACTCGCTGGTGATGGCGTCTTACATTTCGCGCGCCAACGCCGCACTGATCGATTTACGCAATCTGCTGGAGCAGGGGTAGGACTTCACCCCCGGCACCTCTACCGGCGAGAGATAGCTACAAGTTACTACTTCGTTTCCCTTCTTCCCCGCGGGAGAAGGGTTGGGATTAGGCGGCTTGCGTACCCGTGACCCGCTTTCACAAACGCTGCGTGAGCAGTACCAAAAGGCCTTCGCCCCCCCCTCTACCAGGGGGTGGGGGGAGTGATTGTCATTCACTCAACTTTAAAGTGACCGGACTTGCCGCCCGCTTTTTCCAGCAGCCGGATGTCGCTTATGCGCATGCCGCGGTCGACAGCCTTGCACATATCGTAGATCGTCAACAACGCAACCTGCACCGCGGTGAGCGCTTCCATTTCGACGCCGGTCTTGCCGCGTGTTTCGGCGCGTGCACGGCACGTCACACGATTGTTTTCGGCGTCCGCTTCCAGTTCGACTTCCAGGTGAGTGAGTCCGATGGGATGACAAAGCGGAATGAGTTCGGACGTCTTCTTTGCGCCCATGATGCCGGCTACGCGTGCTATTCCCAGAACGTCGCCCTTCTTGTGCTCGCCGGCGACAATCAATTTCAGCGTCTCGGGCAACATGTGGATCTCACCGCCCGCCACCGCGAAGCGATGGGTCACGTCCTTGTCGCCGATGTCCACCATGTGCACATCGCCTTGACGATTGAAGTGCGTGAGTTTGGCCATAGGGGCTAGTTTAACGCGTTCGCTCACTGCAGCAGCACGAACAGGGCCGAGTTACCGCGCTGGATATTCAGCAACAGCAGGTCCTCGCTGAGACCTGTCGCCGCACGCAGCTCGTCCAGATCGTGGATTTTCCGGCGATTGGCCGAAAGTATCAGATCGCCGGGGCGTAAACCCGCCTGCCACGCTTCGCTGTTGGCTCGCACGTCGTCGATGCGGATCACCGGACGACCGCTGCTGAAAAACTGCTGCGACAACAGCGCGCCGCGCAGGTGACGGCTGAAATCGCCGCCCTCGGCCTGCACGTTGGCAGTTTCCTCGATAGTTGCCTCCAGCGTTTGTTCCGTGCCGTCGCGGATGATGTGCACTGTGATCTTTTGACCGACCCGCAGCAGGCCTATGGCGTTACGCATCGCATCACTGTCACGAATTCTGCGCCCATTGACCTCCAGTACGACATCGCCCGGAAGCAGGCCGGCACGTTCGGCCGGCGAGTCGGTTTCCACCCTGGAAATCACCACGCCGCTGGTCGAGTCCAGTTTGAACGCGCGTGCCAGCTCGGGCGTCACCTCCTGTACGCTGACCCCCAGACGACCCCTGCGTACTTCCCCGTGCGCCACCAGCTGCTCCATGATCTGCATGGCCATGTTGCTGGGGATCGCGAAACCAATGCCGATGTTGCCGCCGTTGGGGCCGAGGATAGCCGTATTGATGCCGATCAGGCGGCCGTCGAGGCTGACCAGTGCACCGCCCGAATTGCCGGGATTGATCGATGCGTCGGTTTGAATGAAATCCTCGAAATCCTCGATGCCCAGACCGCTGCGCCCCAGCGCGCTGACGATACCGGAGGTCACGGTTTGCCCCAGCCCGAACGGATTGCCGATGGCAACGACAAAATCGCCGACCCGCAGTTCCGCCGAGTCGCCGATCGACAATGCGGTCAATCCCTGCGCGGGAATTTTCACCACCGCAATATCCGAATCGGGATCGCTGCCGATCAATTCCCCGTCCAGCTCGCGCCCGTCCGTAAGCGTCACCGTAATCGTTTGTGCGCCGTCGATGACGTGATGATTGGTCAGCAGATACCCGCGTTGCGAGTCGACGATGACGCCGGAACCCAGGCTGCGCGTCTCGCGCTCGCGACGGCGCTGCGGGAGATCGAAGAAACGTTGGAAAAAAGGATCGTTGAACAGCGGGCTATTAAACAAGTCCTGCTGCTGCACGACCACTTTACCGCGCGTGGCAATATTCACCACTGCAGGCGTCACGCGCTCCAGCATGGGAGCGAGTGTGGGCACGCTGGAAGGCAGCGAAGCGATTGCGGGTGAGGTAAAAACCACGCCCAGTATGCAAGCTGCTGCGAGACGGATATGCAGTTTTGCCAAGTTTCTGCGTTCCATCCTCGAGAACGAATACGGAGCGGGTGGTCCCGCTCCGTGTGTGGGTTGCCAGTTTCGGTCTTAGTGTTTGATTTCGATGCGCCGTGGCTGCACTTTCTCGAGCTTCGGAATTTCGACCGTTAACACGCCGTCTTTGGCTTTCGCTTTGATGTTGTTGCCGTCGACTGTCTCGGGCAGCGAGAAACGCCGGTAGAAACTTCCATAGGAGCGTTCCACGCGCCGGAAGTTCTTGCGCTCTTCGACATTCTGCAACTCGCGTTTGCCTCTCAACGACAGCACCCCGTCTTCCATCGTGATGTCGATGTCTTTCGGATCAACGCCGGGTACATCGGCGTCCAGCACGAACTTGTCGTCGTATTCCTTGATATCCACGCGCGGCGCCCAGTCGCTGGTAACCACATCGGAACGCTCGTCGAAGAATCGGGAGAGTTCCCGCTGAAACTGCGAAAACGGACGGTTTTCATAACGAATTAGCGACATATCTGCAACTCCTTGAACTGTGTGTTTAGCAACATGGGCTGTTAGATAGGGACGACAATTTAGATTTCAAGAGCCCTCTGGTAGGGTTGCCTGATTCAGGTCAAATTCGCCGGGGAGCCGCGTTTGATTCCATTGCACGACGACAATCCGACACGCCATTTCCCGTTCGTAACGGTGGCTATCATCGTCGCTTGCGTGCTGACTTTCGTGTGGCAGATATCGCTGCCGGAGCCGGAGCAGAAGCGCGTTGTCTATGCCCTGGGTGTGATTCCGGCAGTGCTGTTCCAGGAACGCCTGCTGCCCGATTCGGTCGCCATGGTGCGCGTCGAGCTCACGCTGTTTACCTCGATGTTTCTGCACGGCGGCTGGTGGCACCTGGCCGGCAACATGCTTTACTTGTGGATCTTCGGTAACAACGTAGAGGACCGGCTGGGCGTACCATTATTCATCCTGTTCTATGTGCTGTGCGGGATCGCCGCGGCGTTCACCCAGGCGTTGCCCGACTCGGCCTCGGTGGTCCCGATGATAGGTGCCAGCGGCGCCATTTCGGGTGTGCTCGGCGCCTACCTGCTGCTGTATCCGCGGGCCCGGGTCCTGGTGGCGGTGCCACTGGGGCTCATCGTCACCACCTGGCGGCTCCCGGCGCTCGTGGTGCTGGGGTTCTGGTTTGTGCTGCAGCTCGCCAATAACGTGCTGGTGCCGCAGGGCCAGGGCGGGGTCGCCTGGGGAGCGCATGTCGGCGGCTTTGTCGCCGGGATGGTACTCATTGTGCTTCTAAAGGGTCGTTATGTACGTCTGTTCCGCACGAACTGAGCTCACCGGCAGCGGCCTGTACGTCTGCCTGGTCTGCCTGGTCTGCCTGATGCTGCTGGTCGCGTGTGGCGATTCCGTTGTTGAAGATCCCCAGCCGCGCACGGTAGGCATCAATTACCTCGAAACCGGCGATCTGGACGCTATCGTCAAGCGCGGCCGGCTGCGCATCCTGTTGCTCAACGACGCGGCAGACCACTCTTTCCTGCCGCGCGCCGGTTCCATGCGGGACTTCGAGTTGCGTACCGCCTCGGCGTTCGCCCTCAGCCTCGGCCTCGAGCCGGTCATCGTTTACGTCGACCGGGTCAGTGAATTCATCCCCGCATTGCGCGAGGGCCGTGGTGACCTGATTGCCGCGAATCTGTCAGTAACCGACGAACGTAAGGCGTTTATAGAATTTACAGTACCGCTGCTGCATGCCCGCCAGGTAGTGCTCAGGCGCAAAGGCGATGGGCTGACCAAGCGCAAACAACTCAACGGCCGCAGCATAGCAATCCGCGAGTCCACCCCGTACTGGACGACCGCCGCCAGCCTCACCCAGCGATACAATGAGCTGAAAATCGAACTGTTGGAAGAGGGTCTGACCGACGATCAGAAATTCGAGATGCTGGCCGACGGCGCCATCGATCTGACAATTCACGACGACGTTGGCTTCGCGGTCGCTGCCCACTATCACGACGAGATCGAAATGGCGTTTCCGGTGACCCGCGAGCAACCGGTCGCCTGGGGCATCCGCAAACAGGCGGTGCTGTTGAAGGAAGCGCTGGATCGATTTCTTACTCTCGAACAACTCACCCGCGCGCAGGGTGAAAAGCACAGCGACGATTTCGCCGGCATCAAGCAACGCCGCACACTGCGCGTGGTGACGCGTAACAACGCCGCCTCCTATTTCCTTTGGCGGGGCGAATTGCTCGGCTTCGAATACGAGATGGCAAAGGCCTTTGCCAGGCAACATCGCTTGCGCCTGGAAGTGCTGGTGGCGCCGTCATGGGAACGCATGCTGCCGATGCTGTTGGAAGGGGAGGCAGATATCGCCGCGGCGTTTCTTACCCCGACCGACAACCGCCGGGCTCTCGGGGTGCAGTTCTCGCGACCATACAGCACTGCGTCCGAGGTCGTCGTTACGCGCAGTGACGACAAACAACTGCAGACGCTCGAAGACCTGGCAGGCCGGGTGTTCACCGTGCACGAAAGCAGTTCCTACTGGCAAACGCTCGAGCCCCTGGCCAGGCAGTATGGTTTCATGTTGCACGCCGCGCCCGAAGACGAGGAGACGGAAGCCATTATCGGGCGCGTGGCCAATGGCGAATACGACCTCACGTTGGCGGACAGCAACATTCTGGACATCGAGCTCACCTGGCGCAGCGATGTGCGTGCCGCGATGCCCATCGGCGATCCGATTCATCATGGCTGGGCGGTGCGCGCGCAAAACGATGAACTGCTGGCGGAAATCAACCGGTTTCTGAAAAAGCAACACCGCAGCGCGTTTTACAACCTCACCTACGCCAAATACTTCACCAGCGAAAACCGTATTCGTCAGCACAAGCAAGAGCGCATCGATCTCAACGCAGAGGGTCAATTTTCACCCTATGACGACATCGTCAAGCGCTACGCGGAGCAATACGGTTTCGACTGGCGTTTGCTGGTGGCTCAGATGTACCAGGAGAGTCGTTTCGATCCGCAGGCGCGCTCCTGGGCGGGCGCCCGCGGGCTGATGCAGGTAATGCCGCGTACCGCCAAACAGATGGGTTTCGAGGGCGATTTGACTGACCCCGAGCATGGCATTCATGCGGGGATCAAGTATTTGGCCTGGATGCGCGAGCGTTTCGATCCGGAGTTGCCGGTGCTCGACCGCATGTGGCTCACGCTGGCCGCGTACAACGCTGGGCGGGAACACCTTCGCGACGCGCGGGTGCTAGCGCGACGCATGGGCTGGAAGAGTAATCGTTGGTTCGGCAACGTCGAGCAGGCGATGCTGCTGCTGTCGAACAAGAAATACGCTCGTAAAGCGCGCTTCGGCTACGTGCGTGGTCACGAGCCGGTCAATTACGTACTTGACATCAAGCAGCGGTACGAGGCTTATGTGCGGTACGAACAAACCCTCGCCTGCCGGACGCGAACCTGCTCGCAGTCGAAGTAACTCTCCCCGACAGCTGCTCCGGCGTCCCCCGAGCGGAGTGAAGGGCCGGATATCGAGACACCGTTCACAACTGCGCCAAGATATTCGCAATTAGCCGCTGAATTCCAGTACGCTATGGTCAAAGCGCCGTAACAAATAGTCGTCTTCCGAATGGCGCTGCAGCTGGAGTTTGGAGTTGCACCGAAAACAGCAATGCCAGGAATGATACGAATCCGCGGCGCCAACATGGACGACGCGAAGCCCTTGATCGCGATGTGCGAATACATCGTCGATACCTGCTACCGCTCATTTCTCGGCGATGAGCTGGTAGACAGCTTCATTCGCCGCGAGGCCTTGAACAGGTACATTGCCCTGCACCTGGGTTATTTCCAGTTGTTGACGCTGGGCGACGAAATCGTCGGCTGCACCGTGTGCAAGGAGAATCAGATCGATCTGATGATGATCGATCCGCGGGTGGCGGGATTCGGCCTGGGTACCCAGTTGTTGCAGTACTCCGAGAAGCGCCTGTTCAGATCCAGCCCGGTGCTCGGCCTGAGGAGCTTCGCGGGCAACCATCAGGCAAACACCTTCTATCGCAAGCACGGTTGGGAGGACATGGTGGCGCACACGGACAGGGTGTCACAAGTACGCGAAATCCTGTTCCGCAAGCTCGATCCCATGCACGTCGCGCTGAGCGGTGACCTGACGTGGAGATTGACCGACTCGGGCAACTGGCGCAGCTGCTAGCCTGGTTCTCTGCATTTCGATCAAGAACCCCTCACCCTGAACCTCTACCCTCGGTTCGGGGGCCAGGGTTTAGTGGGCGCGGGGTTTGTGAAACCGGTTGCTCAGTTCGTCGCTTAATTTTTCCGCCCAGAACGTTTTGTCGGCGTGTTGTTCGCAGAGCACTTCGGCTTTTGCTTTCGCCTGCGCATACGTCATGACTTCCTCGGCGTATCTGCCGGCAATATGTTCGTACTTGTCCCGCCAGGCCACAACGTAGCCCGGATCGTCGGCTTTTCGAATGAACGTCTCCCCCATCTCTCGTCCCCTTAAAGCGCGCCGCGTTTTTCGTGCAGGCGGCCGATCAGATCGTCGGCCGCTTCCTGCAATTCCGGCTGCAGCGCTTCATAAACCCTTTCCAGATCGTCTAGCAGTTCATCGATCTGGTTCTTGTCCTCAACGGCATCGAAAGAAACCGTGGCTTTGTGCAGGTGTTCCTCCGGACTCATGGCGCCTCTCCTGTGGCCGGGTGGCTGTACTCGTACTCGACGTGGCAAACACGTAAATTGTAGCTCGCATACCAGCGCTCACGCCCGTTTTTCTGTGCGATCAGATGTTCCGCGTTCGCTTTCCACGCGCGAATCGCCTCCTGCGATTTCCAGTACGAAATTGTAATACCGAAACCGTTAGAGTCGCGGGTCGCCTCGATGCCCAGATACCCGGGCTGTTGTGCGGCGAGTTCCTTCATACGCTGCGCCATGTCGTCGTAACCTTCGGTATCGGACGACTGCCGGGAGGAAAAAATCACCGCGTAGCAGTCACGTGTTTTCAAGCGTCACCTCCGCAGAAAAGTCACCATCCATCTGGCCACATCCAGGTCGTGCACGGGTGTTCGCAGCGACTCCATGCCGGCCGCGGTGCGTTTCTCACCGACGACATCCTGCCGCCATTCCATCAGAGTGCGCGATAACTCGTGGCCGAATTCCGGATGCCCCTGGAACGTCAGCACGTTATCGTCGATCGTCAGCGCGGCGTACGCGCAGAAATCGCTGCTCGCAATGCACTGCGCGCCCGGCGGAAGTTCGGTCACCTGGTCCTGATGGCTGACAACCAGCGAAAACTCCTCACGTACCGGATTCATCCATGACGGCTGTTCGTGTACTTTTACCGTGGCCACGCCAACGCCCCAACCCTTGTGCGATTTCTCCGCATGGCCGCCCAGCGCCAGCGAAATCAATTGATGGCCGAAACAGATGCCGACCATGCGGCGGCGCTCGCTGTGCAGCTTGCGAATGTAGTCGGCGAGCAGCGGTATCCAGCGCTGGTCGTCGTAAACGCCCCACCGGCTGCCGGTCACCAGGTAGGCGTCGCAGGCATCAGTCGTGGGCGGATAGTCGTCGTTGCACACGTCGTACACCGTATAGGACAAATCCGCATCCACGCCGTCGAGCAGCGTCCTGAACATGCCCGGGTAGTCGCCAAAACGGGGAAGAAACTCGTCGCGCACAGTGTCGCATTTCAGAATCCCGACATGCATCTCGTTTCGACCGTCACTATCAGCATCAACCGTTCAGCTCATGGCGACGGGCAGCGGCGCCATGCGCAAATTATCAACATCGGCAAGCAAACCCGATACCACCGCGGCAACGAACTGTTTGCCTTTTTCAGCCGTTGCCAGGGTTGCGTCGCCGTACACGCCGCTGGGCGAATAGGCCTTGCCGGGAACGCGCGAGCGGCCCAGACCGCGCCCCGGGTGATAATCGCAAACGGCACTTTGCATGTCGACCCGTTGCGGTGCGATATGCAACATCATCGACGTTTCCACTTCGTCCGCGTGGGTGCCGCCTGGCTGCTCAGCGATTTGCGCGGCTACCGGATCAAGCAGTAACGCCAGATCGGTGTAAGTAAACAGAAGACCGCTGCCGGCCGGCCGCTGACGTACCAACTCGAGTGGCTGCAGGGTTGAAAAAACGGTGTTCAGGCAATAGAACCGGCGTGCTCCGAAGCTTGCGAGCGACTCGCAGATCTCCGCCGTCAACGCCGCCGCCGTGTTGCAACTCAAGGTAACCGAGCCCGGAAAGTCCGTGAACGCCGGATAGAAGTGATAGTTGAGCGCAGGCGCTATCAGCACTGCGCTCGCCTCGCACACACGCTACGCGAAGTAATCGGCCAGCACCCTGTCGTTATCCAGACGCAGATGCGGGCCATGCTCTTTGCTCGCCGCGCCCAGCGGAACAACCACCACCTGCTCGAGTGTCAACAAAAGCTCCTCCTGTTGCCAGGTCAGGTCGGCGAGGAAACGGCTACGGGCCATGGCGCTCAACAGTCTTGCAGTGCGTCGGACATCAGCTGTGCCAGCTCCTCGTGACCGCTGTTACGCACTGCGTTGATTGCGCCTTCGCGATCGACCAGACTGCGGTTCTGATTGAGTTTGTATTTGCCTTCCAGACGCTCGATGGGCAGCTCGAAGCCAGTTATCGCGCCACGCATTTTGCGCAGCCGGTCCGCGGGCAGCAATGCGCTGCGCCAGGGCTCGCCGTCAGTCTCGTAGCTGGCGGTGAGCCGTTCCAGCAGGTCCGCCAATCCGTCGTCGTCGAGTCTGGTCGCGCACCCGTATGCGTGCACGGCGACATAGTTCCAGGTGGGAACGTTAGGGCTTGCGTACCAGCGTGGCGAAATGTACGCGTGCGGACCCTGGAATACCGCCAGTGTCTGCCGGCCGTCGAACAGTGAATCGACCTGCGGATTGGCATTTGCAAGGTGGCCAAGCAGTGTCTGGCGTTCTCGATCCAGCAGTAACGGCAGGTGCGTTATCAGCGGTGCGCCATCAACTACGCTCACCAGAACAGCGAAAGAGTACTTCTCCACCATGGCGAACAGCCGCTGCGTGTCGGTTTCCTGGAAATGTCTGGGAATATACAAAAGTGCTACCCCTAACCGGCAATTCATTTGAGCGCGCGATGATAGCGCGATTCGACCCTCCGATCGCATTGCCTGGGTCGCGTAAATCGCATGCAACCCTGAATGTGCGCCCGCTGTCTTATACACTGTCAACGTTTGCAGCCGAGTCAGCCGTGGAGCTTGATCGTTTGAGCGCAACCCCGCAGTCAGCAGACATGGGCGCGGACCCGGAGCAGTCCGGGCCGTCGCCGGTGATCGTCTATATGTCCGGGCGTCTGCGCGGCACTGTGGAGCCGTTGACCGACAGCACGGTGCTCATCGTGCGCGAAGGACAAAGTGGTGTGCGGGTTCGAGCGCCTGAGGAAACTGCCGATGGCGACGTACCGGTGCGGCTGCACCGCGCGGGGGAGAGCTACGAGCTTGAAGTTATGCCGGAGGAATCGGTGTGGGTGAACGCCGAGCGCACCGAAAACAGCAGGTTGCTGGAATCGGGCGATGTGCTCGAAATCGGCCGCAACGGCCCGATGTTGCGCTATCGCCTGTATGCCGACGGGGTCGTGCCGAAGCGTTCGGTGGCGGAGGCGTTCGCCGATTGTTTCGATGTCGCACGCTATGACCACCGAGATGTAGTAAGGCGTACAGGCCGGCTGCTCGGGGAAATGACCAGTGAACTGGTGGTGCGTACCACACTATGGTTTCGCGTTGGTGTGATGATCCTGCTGGCGGCGCTGGTGGCCAGCACCGCGTACCTGATTTACGAAAATCGACAGCTGGCGGAGCGTGTCGCGCGCAGCGAGGCGCAGATGGCGGGTATGTCCGTAATTCTACAGCAGACACAGAGCAAGGCTATCACGGAAGAAGATCTGCTGGCGCTGCGCAGTTCGCTGGAGGTCGGCCTGTCGACGGCCGTTGAGCGCGTCGGTGCGCTGGAAGCGCGTTTCGGGGCCAGTGCGCGCATCATTTCCGCCGCGTCGCGATCCGTGCTGTTCCTGCAGGGTGCTTACGGTTTCGTGGATCAGGAGTCCGGAAAACCATTGCGCTACGTCGCGGTCGGGCCTGACGGTACGCCGTTCGGCGCGCCGCTTGGCGGTCCCGCCGTGACCCTGGACGGCGACGGACCGTTGGTGGAAGTGCAATTCACCGGTACCGCTTTCATAGCGAGCGGCAATGGCCTGTTGCTCACCAACCGTCATGTCGCAATGCCCTGGGAAGAGGAGGAATCCGATGCGGTGGCGGAGATGGGGCTGCAGCCGGTGATCCAGCGGTTCATCGGTTATTTGCCCGGTGTCACACAAAGTTTCGAGGTGAGTCTGGTGAGTGCCAGCGAGGATTCCGATCTCGCCATTCTGCGCTGCACCGAACTGACCGGTGAAATCAAACCCTTGACACTCAGCACTGTGCCTCCGCAACCTGGCGACGTGGTTATCGTGCTGGGCTACCCGACTGGCATACGCGCCATGCTGGCGCGTACCGACGAAAACCTCCTGGACGATCTGCGCGCCCGCGACGACCTCGATTTCTGGACCGTGGTGGCACACCTGGCGAAATCCGGTCACATCACACCCATCGCCACCAGCGGCATCGTCGGACAGGTGACGGAAAGCGCCATCGTTTACGACGCCGAAACCACCCATGGTGGCAGCGGCGGGCCGGTGATCAACCTCGACGGCGAGGTAATCGCGGTCAACGCAGCCATTCTGCCGGAGTTCGGCGGCTCCAACATCGGTGTACCGGTGGCTCGAACGCGGGCGCTGCTCGAAGGAGTGAATTAGGGTGCGCTGGACGGCGGTTGTAATCCGCGTCACAACCAGACCATTGCGAGCCGAATTCCCAACGCCGAGCTGGTCATACTGGACGGCGTGAAACACTCGATACTGATCGAAGCGCCGGATCGCGTTGCGGCGCAGTGCGTGAGTTTCTGTTACGGATGCCCTAGCAGATTTCACGCTGCTTGCGTACCTGGCGCGTCTGCCGTGGCATAGCTCGGCCTATGGCTTAAGCGCGTGACGCCCGTGGTCGCGGCAGCAATCCGGGGGACTTTTGTGATGTGCGTAACAGATTCGCCGTCGGCTGTCAGCAAAACACACTCACTGCTGACCTGTATCAACTGACAATGCGGTTGCCGTGATATCGAATGGATAAACAGAGGTTATCGGGGAGTTTCTATGAATCACACCGTCGAAGAATGGATGTTCGTGGCCATGCACCGCGATGTGGCGCCCGAGTTTCGCACCCTTCATGACTTGCTTGACGAAGCCTACTCGGGCCCCGAACAACGGCGGCTGCGGCAAGACCGGCTGAGTGACGATCCTGGCCGCAGAATAACCCGTGCACACAAACCAGCAGGATACGGCTCTAGCAGCGTAAACGAGCGTATCCTGCAAGCCGTTACTCGGGATGCTGAGTCTGCTCGAGCGTTGTTTCGTAGCGCCTCGTAACAAGATCAGAGATCTGTTCCGCCTGACGTACTCGTTATGCCAGCGAACGCGCCGGAAACGGGTGCGCGCGGCGTGACTGCGGAGACTTGCCGGAGGCATGATTTGAACCTCCACCGAAGGAGTGCGTTATGCTGCAGGTTCCCCGGTAACGGGAGATTTCCGTGCGTATTTCCACTTATCTATCTGCAACGGGGTGGTTGCTTGCCAGTTCTGCCGCTGAGGCCGAGTTACGCGGGTTTTTCACTACCGGAGCGGGATTCGTGCGGTTCGACGACGGTCAGGGCGACATCACGCCACCAATATCTACGTCCGCTTGGGCGCAGCGGTGAGCCGCTATGTCGAGGTTGGATTGGAAGCCGGATTCACGCTGCCGGCGGACGAGGTGAATGCCGTGGATTTAGACGTAGATGCCAGGATGTTGTACATATAGGGCAATCTGCCAATAGGCGATACCATGAAGCTGTACTTGCTCGCCGGCCCGGCGGAGACGAAGTTGACCGGGACAGCGGGTGACAATTCGGCCAGCGCGAAGGACGAGGATATAACCGCAGGTGTCGGGTTGCAGTTCGAAGTCCGTGAGGACTACTACTTCCTGGTGGACTACATCAAGTACTTCGATAGCGATAAATTCGACCAGTTCACCGGTGATATCTCCTCAGCCGCGATCAACATCGGGGTGGGTGGATATTTCTAATTTGGTTCCAGCTGGAATCCGCTGACAAAGATTTACCATTACTTCTCCCGGAGAAGAATGGCTGTCCGCGGCAATGCACCGCGATAAGCAACCGGCGTTTCGCATTGGCCACAGGATTCGCCCTAGACAGGATTACGGCTCCGGCAACTTAATCGAACGGCCAGCAGGCGTACACGGAGAGGGCTGGAGCTCGCAGTCTGGTGCGTGTTACCACCTTTTTCCGGCGCGACCTGAAATGCTTCCTGATTGCCTGAATCGTTGGTTTGGCTGTCCGGTCGCCGGAAATATGACAACAAGGCGGAGCACAAAGACGTGAGTGAAAACCACCGGTTTCGCGCCCAAACGGCTGATGGACTGGCACAATCGCCGATCAGACAGACTGCCAAGGAGGCCGCCATTTGATACCCAGAATTCGGGATGCTGCTGCCGAGTATGTAAAAAGACGTTTTTTCTATGGCTGGACCGTCGTCGGTGTGGCGGGGCTTGGCATATTTGCCAGTGGTCCGGGGCAGTCGCACACGTTCAGCGTCTTCGTCGAGCCCATCAGTCGGGATCTCGGCGTCTCCAGCGCCACGATTGCCACCGCCTATGGACTGGCGACACTGATCGCGGCGCTGCTTCTGCCGCAGGCGGGCCGTGCCGTAGATCGTTTTGGACCGCGGCGTGCTCTGCTGGTCATTGTCGTGTTACTCGGACTGGCCTGCGTATTTTTCGGCGCGGCGGCGAATTTCGTCTGGCTGGCGCTGGGCTTTGGGTTGTTGCGGTTTTTAGGCCAGGGTTCGCTGATGCTTGGCTGTGCCAATCTGGTATCGCACTGGTTCAGCCGCCGGCGCGGGTTCGCGATGAGCCTGATGGCGTTGGGTTTTGGTTTGTCGATGGCAGTGCATCCGCCGCTCGCCCAGTTTCTGGTCGTAGAACTTGGCTGGCGTCAGGCATGGGGCGTGCTTGGGGTTATCACCTGGTTGATTATGCTGCCGCCGTTGCTGTTGCTGGCGTACGACAAAGCCGAGGACCTGGGTTTGCGTCCAGATGGCGCGTCTGAACAGCTCACCCAGTCCGCGGCGGGCGGTTCGGACACGACCGGCCTGACACTCGCCGAGGCGCTGCGCACCCGCAGCTTCTATGTGCTGGCCGTAGGCTGGTTCGCGATCGCAATGCTGGTGACCACGTTGCATTTCTACCAGGTCAAGCTGCTCACCTCGCAGGGCGTCGCCGTCGCGATAGCAGCCAGCGCCTTCACCATTTCGGCACTGACCATGGCTGTCACGATGCCGCTGGTCGGCAGACTGTTCGACAGTGTGAAAACCCGCTACGTGTTCGTCATCGGCCTTGCAGTCACCGCTACTTCGCTCCTCACGATCACCTTCGCGGACAGCCTTGTCAGTACGGTGATTTACGCATTGATATTCGGACTCAACAACGCTTTCAGCATGACCATGTTCGGCTATATGTGGCCGCGCTACTTCGGCCGCCGCCACCTGGGTGCCATTCAGGGCACCGGTCAGATGGTTGGTGTGGTGGGTGCGTCGCTGGGGCCGCTGCCGGTCGGTATTGCATTCGATCTTATCGGTGATCCGACCTGGACCATCCGGCTGCTGGCAATCATTCCGGTGGCGGCGGCAATCCTGGCGTTTTTCATGTTGCACACTCACGCGGCGATTCGCGGCGACTACGAGCATCTCGAATGACGTGTGCATGACAGTTGCTGTCGGCGAAATCCATGCCGATGGCAATTGCTAATCCACTAATGTCGGCCGGTTTTACGTTTCACAGCACAATGCGTAGTTGATTCGACGTAACTCATTGAAATTACCAGCGGCTCGAGAAATTGCACGATTCTTGCCACTAAGTCGTATCCGACGGTAACAGGAGACTGCTCGTGACACTTCGTGGATCCTGCCTGCTG
>JAOTYY010000035.1 GCA_029861595.1 Gammaproteobacteria bacterium | reverse complement strand
TGATTCATCGGCTTCGGTCGCATCGGCCGCTTCGGTGCTGCTGCGCGAACAGTTGCGCCGTATGCTGCCAGAGGTTAACCGCGTTGAGGTCTCGACCGCAGACCAGTTGCCTTTGCCCATGATGAACCCCGGCGGCGCGCACGAGCGCATGATGCGCGGGATGCCAATGCATCGTCCCTGGGCCTTCATGCATGGCGGTATGGTGTCTGCGGGGGCGTTTCGCATCCAGGTGCGACTTGCCGACGGCACCTGGGTGCAATTGCACAGGACGGTGCCGAAAGAGCTACTGGATTGGCCAACACGTATGCTGTGGACCCTGATCATCATGTTGATCAGTGTTCTAGCGCTGTCCTTTTTCGCGGTGCGCTCGATTACGCGACCGCTTCGGATGTTAGCGGATGCGGCGAGTGAGTTGGGGCGCGACATCCGACGGCCACCATTGGCCACCGATGGACCGTTCGAGGTAGCCAATGCCGCGCGCGCGTTCAACACCATGCAGCAGCGCCTGAGTCGATTCATCGGCGATCGCAGCCGCATTCTTGCCGCGGTGTCGCATGATCTGAAAACTCCCATCACCCGGCTTCGTTTACGTAGCGAGATGCTCGAGGACAAGACACTGCGAAACAAGTTCCAGAAGGATCTCGATGCCATGGAACGCATGGTGAGCGAGACGCTGGACTTTATGCGTGGCAGTGAGGTGGAGGAGCAGAGTCGACCGATTGATGTCGTAGCGCTGATGGAGAGCTTGCGCGATGACGCCCATGACGCTGGTTGGCCCTTGGAAATCTTCGCAACCCATGCGCAGCCGTACGTGGGTAAACCTGTGGCATTAAGACGATGCCTGACGAACTTGATCGAGAATGCGGTGCGCTACGGCAAACGTGCCAACATCGACATCCGTGACGACACCAGGGAGTTGTGTTTCGTAATCAGCGACGACGGTTCAGGGGTCCCCGAGGCGGAATTGGAACGGTTGTTTGATCCTTTCTACAGGCTGGACGGGTCACGCAGCCAGCACACCGGCGGCAGCGGGCTCGGGTTGAGCATCGCGCGCAATATCGCGCGTGCTCACGGTGGCGACGTCACGCTCAGAAATTCTGAATCCGGGGGCCTGCAGGCGACACTGGTTCTTCCCCGTTGACGGCGGTCGGTTTAAGAGCGTTTCAAAACTGCTGGATGATTGATGGGAATCGGGCGATGTGCCTTCAGCACAGATGTCGGAAAGTGTCGGAAATATGCGCCCCAGCCAAAAAGTAGGCCGCGGGAGTTCGTGCATGCTCGGGCAGCCCCCCGAGAACAGACGGAAACGACGATCTCCAGTTAATGATGGTCACGTCACGGGGCAAAGCTCAAACCCTGAATTAAGACCGATGAGGCCGCTCCCGGTGCATGGGGAGCGGGGCAACCCGGGTTCGGATCAGGTTGCCTCGTAGCTCTCGATTTTGAACTCCGCCACCAGCGCCTGCAGCGCCGCCACCTGTTGGTGAACGTCGGCCGCCGTCGACTCGGTCTGCGTCGTCCCCTTCGCCGTTGTCTCACCCATGGTGTTGATGGCGGCGATGCTCTCGCTGATCTCATTTGTCACCGTCGCCTGCTGCTCGCACGCGTCGGCCATCTCGGTGTTGCGACCGGCAATGGACGAGATGCCTTCGGAAACCGCCGCGAGGGAGGTGCGCACCGCCTCTGCCCGCAATACGCTCACTTCGGCCTGGGATCGGCCAGCCACCATCACGTCGACGGCCAGCTTCGCCTCGTTTTGCAGACGGCCGATGAGGTCTTGTATCTCCTGGGTAGACTCCTGCGTACGCTGGGCGAGGATGCGAACCTCGTCAGCGACCACCGCGAAGCCGCGGCCCTGCTCGCCGGCTCGCGCTGCTTCGATCGCGGCGTTGAGGGCGAGGAGGTTCGTTTGGTCGGCGATGCCCCGGATCACCTCGAGGATGGTGCCGATGCCTTCGCTCTCCGACTCCAGGCGCTGGATGACCTCGGCCGCCCGCTTGACCTCCGCCGACAGGGCCTCGATTGCGGTCATGTTCTGGGTCACCGCCTCCCGCCCTCGCAGCGCCTGGTCGTTCGCCTCCTCGGTCGACTTGACCGCCTGACGGGCGTTGCGCGCCGCCTCCTGCACCGTCGCCGACATCTGCTCGACCGCCGCCGCCACTCGTTCGGTGTCGGTTTGCTGCGCACCGAGCGTGCGATTGCTCTCCTGCGCGGTGCGAGAGAGGTGCGCGGCTGCGGCGCCTAGCCCATCCGCCGCTCCCGCCACCTTGTGTATCGTGCCGCTCACCTTGCCGACGAACGTGTTGAAGGCGAGGGCAAGCTCGGCTGTCTCGTCGCGCCCTGTCCCTTCGAGGCGCACCGTTAGATCGCCGTCACCCTCGGCGATGTCGCGAAGGCGCCGCGCGACACGTCGTATGGGGTGTGTAATGCGGCGTGTCCCGAGATACCCAATTGCAGCCACCACGACCACCACCGCCAATGCTAGTGCAAACGACCGATCGCGCAGCTGGCGCACGCTGGTGTAGGCGGTCTCCGCAGAGACCAGCCCTTGCAGGGTCCAGCCCGGGTCCGCGAACGTGCCGTGTCCGCGGCTGCGGGTGGTCCCGACGAGGTAGCGGCGCCCGTCCACCTCATGCTCGCCGACGCCTTCCTCGGAGGGGAGCCCGGCCAGGGCAGAACGGCGTGGTGCGACCTCGCTGGACAGGGTGTCGTAGAGCACGACATCTTGTCTGGAGGTCAGGACCAACCGGTGATCGGCATCCTGGGCCGCACCGGCGAGGGCCCCGTGGCCGAGGAGCTCGCCCTGGACATGCTTCCAGTCAATGACGCCGATCAAGGTCCCGATGACGGTCTCGGCGTCGTAGTCCGCGCTGATCGGCCGGGCCAGGGTGAGGGCGGTCAATCCCGTGAGGGGCGATCTCTCGACCGTGCCCTGGTACGGTTCGCGGCGCCGCGCCGCGCGTTGGATCTCGGTGTCGGTGAGGTCGGCGCCCTTGCGCCCGTCCGCGGTAGAGGCGACGGCCTGCCCGTCCGCGTTGAGGATGGTGAGCTCCGCGAACTGCGGGTATTGCGCTCCCAACCGCCCTAGCTCCGCCGCGAGCTCGCCCTCCTCGTCGTCGGTGAGCACGTCCTGCATAATGGCCAGGCGGCTCCAGGTGGCGAGGTCGACGAGGGCGTCGCTGAAGAACTGGTCGAGCCGGTGCGTTTCCTCTTGGAGCGCCGTCTCGAGAGAGGCGCCAATCTGCACGCTCAACGCCGCCTTGGCGGAGACGAAAGAGAGCGCGGCTACACCTATGAGCGGCACCACCGCACAGGCCAGGAGCAGCAGGGTCAGCTTGGCGGCAAGCTTCATCGGGATGCCTTCCAGATGCCGGCGCCCCTGGTTCTCGAGGGCGCTGCCACCCTCACTGGACGGTGAATGCGAGCACGGTCCAGCGCTCAACTTTGCGAAGAGCCCCTTCGTAGCGGCGACCGTTTCCGTCTGAGACCTTCTCGCCGGCATCGAGCGCGGCCACTACCTGTTCGAGGCTCTGGCCGCCGAGTTCGAATCTGGCGAAGTAGCTCTCCGGTGTCTCGCTGTCACCTCGCTTGGCGACCGATGGCGATCCGCGGCTGTCGGCGATCACCCAGCCTTCCTCGTTGACGGCCACCACGAACGTTTCCGCACCCGACAGGCCCTTGGCGAGTGCTTTCTGATACACGTCGAGGCCGTGCTCGTAGTGCAGGATGGCCTTCTTCTCCCCGCCCACCAGTACCGGCGTCGTGTAGGCGAGCACCCATTTATCCGCGTCGGGCGACATATACAGCGGCGACAGGAACACCGTGCGGGGGCGCTGGACGAGGGACGGGCCGAAGAATATCGCCTCGCTCTCGTCGGGCGAGAGATCATAGGCGATCTGGTTGCCAACGATGCGCGAGAGCTCGGGCCCGGCGGCGTCGATGAGGCACATCTCCTCGACGTGGAACCTGCTCTGGACGTTGAGCGACACTTCGTCCACCCGCGACTTCGCAGCGTGCCGGTGGGCCTCATCCGACGCCCCGAGGAACGCCTCGAAGCTCTTGTCCTGGGCGGCGTTGACGAGGGCCTTTTTGGCTTTCTTGTGCAGCGAGCCGAGGATGGCGGCCTTCTTCTGCGCCAGGGTGAGGGCGTTAGTCGATGCCGCCTGCGCGACCACGTTTGAGATCGCCAGCAGGGAAGCGGCCAGAATCAGCATCGGTATACGCATGTTTTCGTACTCCGTCGATTTAATATAGTGAGTTGCGCTGCGCACCCGTCACAACAGCCGGACGTTGATCACGCTCAGCGCTTGCTCCCATGACGGCCTCGATGCCAGAAACTTTAGAGCGCGGGCGCCTGGGCCGGCCAGCCGAGCCCCGGGGGCCTGCGGTGGCCGGATGGCAGGCGTTGGCTCGGTATTCGTCGCATGGAACGACGATCAGGTTGTGT
The DNA here is from genome assembly GCA_029861595.1 of Gammaproteobacteria bacterium. Lineage (GTDB taxonomy): Bacteria > Pseudomonadota > Gammaproteobacteria > JAHELT01 > JAHELT01 > JAHELT01. Next base: position 19,190 of record JAOTYY010000035.1, on the reverse strand, counting down.
AGATGAGGACGGTGCGAAGTGGCGTTGCGTATTTCGCCGTCGCAGCCAAGCCCGTTCGCAGGGACGCGCCGGTCAATTGTCCATCTCCCGGAATCCACTACAGAATACGGTCGCGCCGGCCGATAAAAATCGAGGGTCGTTCGATCCGTGAGCGAACCACTACCGCGCGCGTAGTTGCGATACGGGGATCAGCAAGGTGCGCGGCCTACTGAAATCATGGAGTTGGCGTATGTCATTTGCCTTCCGAGGCGTTTCTTCCTTGGTTGCTGTAACCCCGACCGCACAGCCGTCCTGCGGACGCCGGGCCGGGCTGCGCTAGATGAAGTTGAATTACAAGTTCGCCCTGTTTGCGTTGCTGTGCTCGGTGCTGCCATTGCTGGGTGTTGCAACCCTGGCGTTTGATGCGGCCCGCGCTTCGCTGCGCGATCTCGTTCAAGCGGAACTCCTAGCGGTCGCACAACAGGAACAATCTCAGCTGCAGCGAGCGCTCGATGAATCGGTAGGCCATCTAAGGAGCTGGAGCAATCTGAGCATCATGCAGGATGTTCTCACCGATGATGAGGAAGGCGACGCACAACGCGAGCTTCTACGCCTGAAGCACAGTTATCCGGTGTTTCAGGAACTCATGGCGCTAAACGAAAACGGTATCGTGGTCTCCACGACCAGTGACATGCTTGAGGGTGCGGTGATGTCAATGGCGCCGGAATTCACGTTGCCGCGCCAGGGAACGCCGTATCGCAGTGCGGTGGGCACCGGCTCAACAACGGCGACCGAATTCGTGTCGCTGTCCGAACCGATCCGTGCGAGCTACGACGAGTCCACAGTGGTCGGCGTGTTGGTCGGCTGGTTGGATTGGCAACGCATCAAGACGGAGTTGTCGCGACGTACGCTATTCGGCGGCGCGCAGAGCGAACAGCGGCGACTGGTCTTGAGGTCACTGGACGATCAGCGGGTGCTGTACGCATCGGAAGCCAGTTCGGTCTCCAACGCGATGCTGGCGCAACTCCCGTCGCAGCCAGGAATCTCGGTGTTCACGGAGGAAGGTTCGTCGTATCTGGTCGCCACCGCGCGCTTTCGAGACACGAATGCGCTGAGCCGGCCCGACTGGGTTTTCCACGTTGTGCTCGCGACCGAGGTGGCGTTCGCGAGCATCCGGCGGCTTCAGGAATACCTGATCCTGGTTGGTGTATCTGCGGCAATTGCGGTCATCCTGCTCGGCTACCTGCTGGCACGCGCGACGGCCCGCCCGGTAAACGCCCTGGTGTTGGCTGCACAACGCCTGGCGTCCGGTGACTTTACGTCACCGCTGCCGACCCCTGGCAAAGATGAAATCGGCGTATTGTCCGCCAGTTTCGCGTCAATGCGTGATGCCGTCCGGGCAAACGAAGAACAACTGATCAAGAGCAAGGAGTTGTCCGAGGAGGCGACGCGCCTGAAAAGTGAGTTCCTGGCCAACATGAGCCACGAGATCCGTACCCCGATTAACGGCGTGTTGGGGATGACGGAGCTGTTGTTGGGCACGAATCTAGACGACAAGCAGCGCCGCTTTGCTGACACCGTCCACCGCTCGGGCGCGGCATTGCTCAACGTCATCAACGACATCCTGGATTTCTCCAAGATCGAAGCGGGTAAGCTCGAACTTCAGGGAGCAGCGTTCGATCTGCGTGATCTTATCGAAAGCAGCGTAGAGTTGTTTGCGGACAGCGCACACAAGAAGGGGATTGAACTGGCCTGTCGACTACATCCCTACAGCCATGTGGCATACCGCGGTGATGCCGCCCGCTTGCGTCAGATCCTTCTCAACCTGTTGGGTAATGCCGTCAAATTTACCGAAGAGGGCGAGGTAATATTGCGCGTTGCGGTTATCGAAGAGAGTCCGGACGCGGCGTTACTGCGCTTCGAGGTGAAAGACACTGGGATGGGCATCGCGCCTGAGTCGCAGACCGCGATCTTCGACTCCTTCGTGCAAGCCGATGGCGCCACCAACCGCCGTTATGGGGGTACCGGCCTGGGGCTTGCGATTTCGCGCCAACTCGCCGAGTTGATGGGTGGCGAGATCGGCCTCGAGAGTGAACCCGAAAAGGGCTCGACCTTCTGGTTCACCGCCCGCTTGAGCAAGCTGCCGGCAAGTGTTCAAAAGGCCTGGCGGACGTGTGGCGGGTTGCAAGGCGTACCTATTCTTCTCGTTGACGACAACCAGACTAATCGGCAGATCCTTGAGCATCAACTGGGCGCGTGGGGAGCAACCTATTGCAGCGCTACGAGCGGCCAGCAGGCGCTGCAAATGCTGCGGTCCGCGAGCGCGGAGCAGAGCCCAGTGGAACTCGCCATCCTGGACATGCACATGCCCGGCATGGACGGCCTCGAGCTGGCGCGCACCATAACCGCAGACCGGGATATCGCCCCGTTACGCCTGATCCTGCTCAGCTCGGTAGGCGATCAGTTCGATGCCGAGTCCTACCGGGCGCTGGGGATCGAATCCAGTCTGACCAAACCGGTGCGTCAATCGGAGCTGCATAATGCTCTGGTTGCGATGATGAAGGATGCAACGACGGAGAGTCGGCCGCGCGCCGACCAGCGTATTTCGATCACGCACGCAGATGCCCTCAGCGGGCACGTGCTGATTGCCGAGGACCATCCCGTCAACCAGGAGATGACGTTAGAGATGCTTAAGGTGATGGGCCTGACGGCGGACATAGCCGAAACCGGCCACGCGGCCGTCGCCGCGGTGTCAAGCACCGGATACGACGTGGTCTTGATGGATTGCCAGATGCCCGAGATGGATGGCTTTGCGGCGACTGCCGAGATACGCCGCCTGGAAGAAAGCCGCGCGGAGTCGCGCCGATTGCCCATCATTGCCCTTACTGCCAATGCCCTGCAAGGCGACCGCGAACGCTGCCTCGCGGCCGGGATGGACGATTATTTGAGCAAACCCGTTCAGTTAAAGCAGTTACGTAACGTGTTGCAGCGTTGGTTGGTCGAGGTGCCCGGCAATGCGCTGGACGCGACCGAGACGCAAGATTTGTGCGAGGCTGATTCGGCATCCAAATTCGAGCTGCCCGATATCGTGCCGCGCGAGGACTGCGCGGCGCAAGCGGCAGACGGTTCGGTTCTGGATCCGGATGTCCTGGCCAACATTCACGCGTTAGACAGGGACGGAAGTTTCTTACGCCGCCTGACAAATGAGTTTACAGCGGGTGCAGAACAAGACTTGCAACGTCTGCAAACGGCCGTCGCCACAGCTAATGTCGAGGGGGCGCGTGAGGCCGCGCACAGACTCAAGTCGAGCAGCGGCACGGTTGGGGCATCTCAGTTCGCGGCGTTGTGTCAGGAACTGGAAACCGCGGCGCGGGCCGGGCAGCTCGACAGCACCGGGGAATTGCTCGTTGAACTCAAAACCGAGCACAGGCGTGTCGAACAGGCGTTGAATCGAGAAATCAGAGAAGTTGCATGATAGTTACCGACAAAGATGACAATAAGCACCAGACTGCGCTGATCGTTGACGATGACGGCACGACCCGTTTGTTCGCACATCAGTTTCTGCAGCAGGCCGGTTTCAGGGTGTTGGAAGCGGCAGACGGTTTGCAGGCCTTGGAGGTCGTACAGCAGCAGCGTCCTGACATTATTCTGCTCGACGTTGACATGCCAAAGTTGGATGGTTTCGGTACCTGCACGCGGGTGCGTGCCATCCCTGAGTACGCGATGGTGCCTATTTTGATGGTGACCGGTCTGGATGATGCACAATCCATTGAAAAGGCTTATGCCGCCGGCGCCACGGACTTTGCCACCAAACCCATAAACTGGACGCTCCTTCTTCACCGGCTGCGCTACATATTGAGGGCTGCTAGCGCAGTCACCGAATTGGCGGTTACTAAAACCAGTCTGATCAACGCTCAGCGGATCGCGCGCATGGGCAGTTGGGAGTGGCACGCTGAGCGCGACAATATGGTGTGGTCCGACGAGCTGTATCGACTGTTGAGACTCGAGCCGGCCACGAGCACGCCTACGCTGGAGGTCTTCCTGCAGCGCGTGCATGAAACCGATAAAGACCGTGTCGCGGCGTGGATAGTCGAAGCTAAGGAAACCGGAATAGACGCCGGCATCAATCACCGTATTGTTTTGCCCGATGCCTCGGAACGCCACGTGCACCAGCAGGTCGAAGCGGTTCTCGACAGCGCCGGCAACACGACAGCGTTGTACGCGACGTTGCAGGACGTCACCGAGCGGCAGCATGCCGAAGCGAAAATCCGCCAGCTTGCGTACAACGACAGTCTGACGTCGCTACCGAATCGCGAAGCGTTCAAAGAGCGTTTGCACCAAGCGTTGGCGTTGGCCAGGCGTTATCAGCGAATGTCGGCCGTCCTGTTCCTGGATCTAGATGATTTCAAACGTGTCAACGACACTTTGGGGCATACCGTGGGTGATCTGCTGCTGCAAGCTGTCGCCGAGCGCCTGCTTGTCGGCGTTCGTGACAGCGATTCGGTGGCTTACTGCGAAACCGACGATACTCAAAAGACCGTAGCGCGACTGGGCGGCGACGAGTTCACTATTCTGCTCTCCGAGATACGCGGCGGCGAAGACGCGGCCAATGTCGCACAGCGCATCCTGAAGGCGCTCGCCGAACCCTTTACCCTGGCCGGGCATGAGGTGTTCATCAGCCCCAGTATCGGCATCACGCTATTCCCGCAAGACGGCGATGACGCGGAGGTGCTGCTAAAGAATGCCGATTCAGCGATGTACGCAGCCAAGCGTTCAGGCAAGAATTTGTACAAGTTTTTTGACGACTCCATGAACGAGGCCACACTCAAACGTCTCACAATGGATAGCCTCTTACGCAAGGCTCTGGAACGTAACGAGTTGTTGCTGCATTACCAACCCCAAATGGACCTCGTCGACGGGTACATCAATGGTGTGGAGGTTTTGCTACGCTGGCACAATCCGGAACTCGGGATGGTGTCGCCCGGTGAGTTCATTCCCATGGCGGAGGAGAACGGCCAGATCGTGCCGATCGGTGAATGGGTGTTGCGCACCGCGTGTGCCCAGGCCAAGCGCTGGATCGATGAAGGGCACTCGTTGTCACGCGTGGCGGTGAATATCTCGGTGGTCCAGTTCGTGCGCCCGAACTTTCCTGATCTCATCGCACATATTCTGCAGACGTCAGGCTTGAAGCCCTGTGCCCTGGAACTGGAGATCACGGAAAGTTTGTTGGTGAAAGATGTGGAGGGAGCGATTCATACGCTTCAGGCGCTTAAAGACATAGGTGTGCAGCTTAGCATCGACGACTTCGGTACCGGCTACTCGAGCCTGAATCAGCTCAAGCGATTTCCTATCGACCGACTGAAGATCGACCAATCGTTTGTGCGTGACATTACCTCGGATCCCGACGACGCCGCGATCGCTTTGGCGGTGATCGGTATGGCCGGCACCATGAACTTGAACGTTGTCGCCGAGGGCGTTGAGACCGAAGAACAGATGAGGTTCTTGCAAACGAATCGATGCAATGAAATGCAAGGCTACCACCTGAGCCGTCCGCTGCCCGCGGAAGACATGGAGCTCTTGCTGAGAGAACACCAGAGCGAACGCTGGTGCCAATCAAACGAAAGTGTCTGGCAACGCAACCTGCTGCTCGTCGATGACGATGCGGCAACGCTCACCGCACTCACCAAGATACTCGGCAACCAACAATACCGGATACTGACCGCCACCAGCGCACGAGAAAGTTTCGACCTGCTGGCGAAGCACGAGGTAGGCGTGGTCGTCGCCGACTACCAGATGCCCGGCATGGACGGGAACCAGTTTCTGGCGCGGGTGCATAGTATATACCCTCGTACCACGCGCATTATGTTAAGTGGGCAAAGCGACATGGAATCGCTGATTTCCGCGGTTAACGAAGGCGATATCTACAGGTTCCTGGAGAAGCCGGTATCAGCAGCCGTACTGCGCAGAACGTTACAGGAAGCTTTCTTTGTCCACGAACAAAACCACAACCGTGAAGGCTTCGCTGAAGCCACTGCCGATTGCGAAGCGCAGATGAGGCAATCTCCGGTTGCCACCGGATGAAGCGGCTCCAGACGATGACTTAACGGGTCTCTGCCGATTCGGCAACAACCCTGCCATCGGCTTTCCACCGGACACTTACTAACGCCAAGTCGATCATATCTCGGCGTAGCCGAAGGAATGCGGGCTGTTTCAACTGGCAGGAATGGCCCCGTCTACAGACCGACGTGGATGTCTGTCGGTTGTCGGGGGTGCTGCGGCCAAACTGCGGAGGGTGAGTTATTCTCCTACGCCGACTACGCCGACTACGCCGACCGAGGACCACGTCTGCTGCAACGCAAAATGAGCCGACGGCCTTGCCCCACAAAACAACCAAGGTGTCCTTGGACTTGGTGCATGAGTATTTCGCGCCCAACGAATACGGCAACTGGTGCGGCACTCATACCCTTGTTCCCACTTGCCGCGATTATGGATTGGCACTATTTGCCTCGATTTGCGTCAAGTATTTTCGGTAATTGGAGTGGCCGTGGTTTTTGAGAATGTCCAATCCTCGTCGCAGCGCGTTAACGACGAAGTCGCTGCCGAGAGAGGGCTCGAGATCGAGATCTCGCTCATTGATCAACGTGTACCGGAGCGTGTCGCCATCTGTCACTGTGGGGCGGGGCGAAAGGACCGTGATTAGGTCCAGGAGGACGTTGTACGCACCGCGTGTTTTTTGCGGGAGGTTTACGTAGCTCGCCGCGGCGTGGTCCCAGCAGTCCACGAGTTTGTTCCGGTGGTTGATATAACCGCCTCCCGAAATCACCTGGCACCCTGCCGACCAGTTGCTGGTGTGTCTCCCGCTCCAATGGATGTTGATGGTCGTATTGAGATTCTTGTCGACCGCTGCAGCCAGGACACGTTCGTCCTTGAGGTTGACCTTGGATCGCCGGTTCTCGCTGTCTCGCATGACCAAAACGCCGGCCGACTTGGGCCGGAAGGCTCGGTACATCTTCCAAGGTCCGAGTCCGGATTTCGGCAATCGTTTTCGCGTGAGCTTGTGCCAACCAAAGCGGTAGAGATGCTGGCCAGGCAGGAGAAAAGGTGGCGTGCTGGTATTCGGATTCGGGTCGGTAGAGCCGAAAAACGTGAACACTCCACCACCTGCGAGCAGGACAAACACATCGTTGTTGAGTCTGTTTTTCCAGTCCTCTTTCGCTCCGCGTCGGATACCAATAAGGTGTATGTGTTTCTTGGAAAAGTCCCACTCCGAGACGGGCAACGTGTCCGGCTGCTCGGTACCTTTCCAGCGCTTCATGACGACCTGGTGCAGAGGGCCCGGGTTCGCGGCGGTTCGATCGCGAAAAGCATTCAGTAGCCGGAACCATGGGGTATCGGCTCCCGGGGCACCCTTCCAACTGACTTGGCGCCCGTCACTTTGCCATCGATCTAGGTGTTCTTTCGTCCGGTTCCCAGCGAGTGCGTCTGGCGTGCCGATGACGTATTTTGGTTCTTCTACCGAGCGCACGTACTCCTGAAAGAGGCGCACCGCGGATTGCGTTCGGTAGTCGAACACACCGGACGCCCCTCCATGCGGAAGAAAACCCGAAGCCGCGAGCTTTTCCTGAAGCGCTGCTACCTCGGAGCCACCGTTGGCGGTAAAGTCGCGCCAGAGATCGTTCTTCTCATCGCGGAACTTCCGCCCGCCCGGGCATGACTTCTCCCGCATCTTCGATTCATGAAGCTCGCCGAAGAATGCCTCCGCGCTCTTCGGAATCCTTCCGCGATCGGCCACGCCTAGTCTCAGAGTAATCATGTCGACACCTCGGTTTCTACAGTGGTCAATGGTTATCCGGCTCGCCAGTCCCTGGCGAATTAGTAATTTATAGCCGAAAACGCCCCGCTGGGGTCTGTTTCGCTGCGAAACCATCGCTAGCTATCACCCAGCGGGTCAGTCTAGTTCAGCTAGACTAAGAATGGAGCGAGATTCAATTCTGGAGACTGTAGTGCCGAAGGAAGTTTGATCACGTTAACCAGGACTTTGCGGACCTTCACCAGTTATTGCTACGATGCAGCATGTCTAGAAAGCGGCGGACTAAATTGCCGCAACTGTCACCAGCGCCGTTTGTGTTGGCGATCAACTTAACCGCGATATTGTTCGGCGCTTTCTAGCGCTCCCGTGGCGGTACAGGCCAGAACCGTTCGAGTAGAACATCAATCATTGAGCGGACTTTAGGCGCAACGATCCGGTTACTTGGATAGAGGGCCCATATAGAGCTTTCTGTGACAAGCGGGAAATTCGGCAGCACCTCGACGAGAAGCCCGGATTTCAAACTCTCGTAGGCATGCCAGACTGACTTTATGCCGATATCCATACCATTTTCGATCATGTTGCGCATTGCCTCGCCATCGTTGACAACGAAGGAGCTCGGAGCGGTAACTGTTTGTCCGTTTTCAAACTTCCACTTATTGCCATCAGCCCAGACCACGCTTTGATGCCCTGTGAGATCGTCAGGCGTAGAAGGAACGCCGTGCAGTTCAAGATAGGCGGGAGAGGCGACGAGAAGACGCCGACAAGGTGCTAGCTTCCGCGCGACGATGCTGCTACCAGCTAGAGGTGCATTCCGGATAACAAGATCATAAGCGTCTTCGACGACATCGAGGGCTTCGTCAGATAGCCGTAGGTCAAGGCTGACGCCGCTGGGATTGTGAAAGAGGTCGGTTCTGAAACCACGCGGTTCCGGCCTGGTGACGAGGTGTTCTACGCGGGCGACATTACCCGCCCCGACACCAATGCCGCGTTGATCAAACCGCGTGGCCACGTCGCACTGATTGATGCCCCTAAGGCTCTCGACGTTGTTCCTCTCAAAAGCAAGGCTCTCTCTGTGAGCTGGGAGTTCATGTTCACCCGCTCCATGTTTCAGACAGAGGATATGGATGCGCAGCATATGTTGTTGAACGGTGTTGCCGACCTTCTGCACAACGGCACATTAATTCCCACCGTCAACAAGCATGGCGGCACCTTGAGTGTCGAAAACCTGCGGAGCGCACACGAACTGCAGGAAAGTGGAGCGGCAATCGGCAACACTGTTCTGGACGGATTCAGCCAGTGACACCATTCCGAGCGACTGAAGGAACCGTACAATGTGCGGCGCTTCAAATCACGAATCAAACCAAGGAGACCTTTAATGTCAAAACTCACCATCGTTGCCAACATCCGCGCCAACCCCGATAAGATCGATCTGGTCAAAGCCGAGCTGGGAAAACTAATCCCGATCACACGGGCCGAAAAAGGCTGCATTCAGTACGATCTTCATCAACCGGACGCGTCGAACTGGCGACGCACGATTGGTGCTGAATTCCCTAGAGACCATGGCCATGTCGGCGTTGTTGCCGAGAACCTCTATGCCTGCTCGACCGTGGGGTCAGCGCCCGCTCGCGGATCGGGCCGGGGACTCGAAGCTGTCCATAACACGTCCGATGAGCGCGTTGGTGTGAGCCGAGTCGATCCAACGAGCTACCATGACCAGATCGAGTGCCGGGTCCACCCAGATGATGCTCTGTCCGGCACCCATGGCGAAGTAACTGGTATCCGGCGCGCAGTCGTAGTGCGCGCCCCCGGTATTGAGCCACCACAGATAGCCGTACTCGGCATTGATGGGGCAGGGTGTGTGTGACGCCTCGACCCAGGCCGTGGGCAGCACTTGCTGGCCGTTCCACTCTCCCTCGCGAGCCATGAGCAAGCCGACGCGCGCGTGGTCCAGGCTCGAGATGAAAATTCCGCCGCCCCAGTGAGCGCCGCCGGGGACCGACGGCAGGACCTCGCCGTCGATCTCGAAATTCGCATTGCTGTAGGCGCGCCAGTCCCAGGTGTCGCTGGCGCCGATCGGATCCATGACGGCTTCGCGCAGCACCGCCGGCAGTGGGCGTCTGAACACTTGCGTGAGCGAAAGCGCGAGCCGGTTGACGCGCACGTCGTTGTACTCCCAGTAAGTGCCGGGCGTCTGCAAATCCCGGTGAGTACCCTTGCGCGAGTTGTCCGCGCCCTCAGCCACCTGGCGATGCCGATCGACCAGATCGGGCTTGTCCCACAACGTACCTTGCCACTCGCTGGTCTGGTGCAGCAGGTGGCGCCAGGTGATGCTGCGGTTCTGTTCGGAGTCGAAGCCATCGTCGAGGGCGTAGTCGCGCATCGCATCGTCGACGTCGCGGATCAATCCGCGGGCCACGGCGATACCGGTCAGTATGGAGAGATAGCTCTTGGCGACGCTGAAGGTCATGTCGACGCGCTGTGTATCGCCCCATTCGCTAACGATCCTACCGCCGCGCACAATGAGCCCGTTAGGGCCGCCGCGATCTTTGGTCGGTCCCAGCACCTTGTTCCAGGGCGGTGGTTCGTGGGTGGCCTCGCCTGCGGCGAGCCCTTTGGAGAGATTGCGCGGCCACGGCGTCTCCACCTCTTTCGCGAACGCCGTCACCTCGGCCAGCTTGTCGGAACGCATGCCGGCGTCGGCTGCCTCGACCCGCTGCCATTCGTCGCGAGCCGGAAAATACAGCATGTAAATTCACCAAATGAGAGCGCGGGACAGTATACCTATTTCAGGATTCCGCCAGGCGCGCATGTTACCGATTTGATGTACGGTGCGCCTAGGGCAATCGGGTCGAAGGAATATGTCGGACGCAATACGTCTAAAGTCATCCCTCGCGTGCACGCTGTGTCTCATCCTGCTCGTGGGCTGTCGCGGTGAGCGCCTGCCGATAGGGATTGCCGCCGCCACGCTCTCAGCTTGCCCACCAACGCCGAACTGCGTATCCAGCGCTGCCGACAGCGAACGGCATGCAATCGCCCCGTTCACCATAGTCGGCAAAGCCGAGGCGGCGTGGCGTGCACTGCACGAGGTGGTTGCCGGCATGAAACGCACCGAGGTGATCACCGACAGCGATGACTACCTGCATGTCGAGTGCGCCAGCCGGCTGTTCGGTTTTGTCGACGACCTCGAGTTTCAACTGCGCGCGGGCGAGAACCTGATCGCGGTGCGTTCGGCTTCGCGCATTGGTTACACTGATCACGGCGTCAACCGCCGGCGCGTCGAACACGTGGCGGAGCGGATGCGCGAACGCGGAGTGATCGAATAGCCTCGACCGCGCCAAGCTTAGTCCGGGAACGGCCTCGGATCCAGGAAACGCTCGATAACGTTGCGTGTTAGGGTGGAGACATTGTTGTCGTAGCCGTTGTGAGCCAGTGCTGCGGCCCAGGCGATGGAACTGGTCGCGAACACCGCGCCTCCGTGCGGCGTCTCGTAGAACACCATGTCGCAGTGCACGTGCGGGCAGGTTTCGCCGGTGATGGCATCGTGGGTGTGCGTGAGCTCTTCCTTCATCCAGTGATAGGTCGCGGTGAAGTCCGTCGCGGTGGCCACCACCAGCGCGTGCGGTGGCGTGCCCAGCGCGACATCGGCGCGGTCGATTTCCCAGCCGGCGGCGCCGCCGCCAAGGATGCCGAAATCGCCGATGCGCTCGTGCTCATCGATCCCGGCGAAAGCAAACGCTACCCGCGGATCGAAGCTTGCCGGAGTGCGCTCGTAGCAGGCGGAGAAGTCGAACCCCTGGGCGGTCATGCCGGTGCCCGCTACCGATTGTGGCGCACGCCCCATTCTTCGCCACATGCCGCCGAGCTCGCCGGTGAGCGCGTGGTAGTACTCGCCGCCCTCGGCGAGCCAGGCGCGGATACCGTCCTCGCCGCGTCGCATTTCCATTAAGCCCGGCGTCTCCGGCTGATAGGAAACACGCCAATAGAATCCGTTGCCACCGAAGTAGATGAATCTTCCGCCGGCGGTCTGGAACTGTGCGTAGGCATCGAGCATGGCGAGCGACGGGTACTCAGGATGCGTGCCCGTCATCACGCAGCGGTAGGGTTCGAGCAGGGTATAACCCTCGCGTTCCAGGTCGTCTTCGGTGATCACGTCGAAGGCGATCTCCTGGTGCTCGAGCCAGTCGATGATGTGGGTGTCTGCGGGTAACTGCCAGAGCGCCTCGTTGGGGCGCAGCGAAAGGATCGGGCGCAGACGCGAGGAGTAACACACGCCGCTGCCGTCGCGATGCTTGTCATAGGTCGACAGCCCCAGCTCGGGATGGTGATGCAGATAGAGTGCGCTCGGATCGACTGCGGTGAAAGCGCCGCGCACCTGCTCGCGGCCATCGAAATCGATAATCGTGTGGCGGTTGGCGTAGGCCCAGTAACTTGCGCTCGGTAGCAGCAGTGCCAGATCGGCGCGCTTGCCGCCGCTCGGCGGGCGCACCACGAACGGCACATAGTCTTCTCCCTCGTCGCATTGCAGGTGTACGCAGTAGAGCCCACTCGGCAACTCCGCGGGTACCTCCCAGGTAAAGTCTGTCTGCCAGCCGCAGTCGTGGAGATCGTCGTCGTGGAAATGAATCGCGGCATAGTGGGCAGGATTCTCGCGCCAGTTGTAACAGCTTCCATCCCAGTGCACGCCCTTCATCGCGCGTGTCGGTACGTTGACGAACTCGACGTCGTATCCGTTGCCGGTGATGTCCGGTGCGTGCTGCGTGCTCATGTCGCGCGCAAAGTCCCAATGCGCGTGCGGTGGCGAGTCGATGGCTTGCGCGGCGCCCGAATGCCACATCCAGGGCGCTTCGATCTTGCCATTGAAACAGGCGTCGGGTACGGGTGTGCCGCGCGCGGTCGATGTAGTGCCGCGCGACCAGGCGGCGATACGCAGTCCGGGCCCGGTGCGCGGCGTGCATTCGAGTGCGCACCGCACGTCACCGGCTCCGTCATCGCGTGCGTAGTGCACTAGCGGTTCCTGCGTCACCTGCACCTGGCCGCCACCGACGTCGACACGCGCGCGGATACGGTACCAGTGGCGTTCCAAGAGCGGCGTGCGCGTGCTCACGCTCTGTATCGAGGCGCCATCGCCGAGGCGCAGCGCCGCGGCACCGTCGGCATCGATGTGCAGTGCGATACCGCTTCCTGATTCCACGTCCCAGTCGGCAATGATTGCCTGCTCGCCGCCACGCGGGAGGGTCGGCCAGATCCAGCACTCCAGGGTCACCCCGGAGGACCAGTCCCGTGGTCTTCCCGCGACGTCGGCGTAGGAGCCGGCATGGATGGGCTGTCTGCGTCCGACGTATTCACCGTTGATCGTCGCGGCCACCGGCGCGAGCTTCAAGCCGACGTTGGCATAGTCTCCGCAACGCACGTGCACCACGCGCGCCGAGTAGCACGCGAGCTCGGCGCTCACTTTGAACGCGATGCACTCGCCGGCGGCGACGGAGAAGAGGTCGCTGTAGCCGAGCAGCGGCCGGTTCACCAGATCGGTGCTCGCGATTGGTGTGCCGAGCGCCGGCGGGGGTTCGTCGTCGAGACTCAGGGCTTCCCCGGTGTGTGCCTGCCAGCGCTGGCGAAAGATCGCCCATTGCGCCTGCGCGAGCGTTTCGCAGGGTTGCTCGACGTATACGCTCAGAGCATGCCCCTTGGGCCCGTTGGTGCGCGCCAGGTACCAGGGCCCGCCGCGCTCGATCTGAACCGCAATCCAGCGTTCGACAGCGCTGTCCCAACGCATGATCTTGAGGATCTTCTGCAGGTCCTGGCTGTGCGGCCCGAGTGGATTGAGTTTGTATTCGCGCGCCAGGTCCAGGCGTCGCGGGTCGACTGCGTGCATAACGGGTCCCAGGAAAGCCTGGACGCGATACTAGCAGCCGGCTGCACTTGGCACACGGCGGCGGGGCGGCGCGGGCAGTGCCGGTGCTGAGTGTGCCATGTGCAATCTGCTTCCATTCGCCTGCCATCCAGGCGTGCGCTGTGCCTCATCCCGCAAGTTTGTACCGCAGCACACCAAACGCTGGGAATAAATGATACCCGGGCGAACCCCCGCCGCTTAGTGACACAATTACGACACAAAGTCCGCGATATAAATTTAGGAAATAGAGCGTGAGCTATTGGTTGTGTGGCGCGCCGGGCAGGACTCGAACCTGTAACCCTCGGGTTCGAAGCCTCGCCGGCAAACGTAAGCCATTGTTTTTGCTACGCGCTACAGACGGCGCTCGTTGCCTAAAATGCCGGATTGCGCACAACTTTGCAGCACTGATGTCGGAAAAGTGTCGGAAATACGCGCGGTGTTGGGGGCAGGACAGAGAGTACGTTTTACCTACTGCACGAATCACCAACTAAACAACACACGGTTACTCCTCCAGCTAATAAATAGGCGGCGAATTCTTGCATGCCCGGGCCGGAATACCCCCTCCCGACAACAGACCGAATCGATTTCGATCACTTGGCGGTAACGCCGCACAGCTGGTTACCGGCCACGTTCGATCACGATCAATACTTCCGATTCGATGAGCACCACACTACGGTGTCACATCGACGGCGATTACAGCAGCTATACCTGCTACGGCTGCCATGAACACTCCCGCTCCGAAATACGGGAGAAGCACGCGGAAGAAGGCATCTACGACTGTGACAACTGCGTGGAATGCCATCGCAGCGGAGACGAGGAAGAAGCAGAACGCTTCTGGCGTCAAAGGCGAACGAGGCAAGGCGAAGCCAAAAAGGACGGGCGGTGTTCGTATCGGCGTGAACACGATGAGGATGAGCGACGCGATGACGACTAGGGATACAATTCTGAAAGGCTCGCTTCTCGAGGGACCTTGCTTGATCAAAGAGGGCAAAAACATGCTTCGGCTGACTAATGTATGTTTCGTCGCTGGCTGGCTGGCGTTGATAATGGTCACGCCTGCGGAAGCCCAGGATCCTGAGGTATCGGCTGAAAGCGGGATTGTCGATGCACACTGGAAGGAGGTCTTACGACCCATTGCGCATCAGGGCATGCAGGTGAGCGGATACCCGGAGCTGCGCGTCGGCATCGTGGAACTGCGCGGCCGTATTTTGATTACCGGCGTCGACGTCGGTACGCTGGCCGCATGGGTTACCTACGCACTGAACGGACAGATCATCCGATACCAAGGCTATGTCCATTACAGGTACGCAGATGGGTCTGCCGCGCTCGCGGCCATGAGCGCCAAAGGTCAAGTGCCCGGTATGCAACAGGGTAGCCTGACTTTCATCGAAGGCACCGGACAGTTCGAGGGAATCGAGGGCACCATGACACTGAGCACATCGACCATTAATCCCGCCGAAGGCATTAACACGGCCGAGGCCATCGGTCGATACAGCTTGCCGCATCGCTAACCTTGGACTGTGCTGAGGTCGGTAGGCTCGCCGTCGATAACCAGTCAGGTTATCGCTCATTCAGAGAAGAATCGATGCAATGCCCGGTCAGTATAGTCGTGGCCTGGACCGAGTGTCGATGCTGCGCCTGGACTTGGCCTCCCGATGACGGATTCAGAGGAGGAGTGCTGCTGCACTGCAACAGAGTGCTAACGCTGGCCGCTTTGTCGGTAGAATGACTTCCCGCCGGAGAGGCTGGCTGAAACACCCCCGAACGCTGACCGAGACCACGTCGGTCGGTTATCGGGCCCCGATCAGCCAGAGGAAATGGCCCCTGTTCGGCGGCTTGAAGTCCTCAAGCATAGACTGCTGCATCCTTTTGAAAACGTTTTCTACCTTGGGATGTTGGTGCACCCCTCCAGCTATCTCCTGCTAGCTCAATCGTTCTGGGAAATTTATCCAAGGTACGATTGTAAAACGCCACAGGCAGTATCTAGTCTGATGCAAGACATGGCGAAGATGTTTCTTGTCGAGGCCCGATAACCGACCGAGCCCCCTACCAGCTGGCTGGCAGGGAAACGGACCACGCGGCTGCATGCTAGTCCGTCGTTTGTTATCTGCCCCGCGGCGTTGCAATTCACCCCATCCAATCAATTCATTACCAAACCACCATCGATATTGATGGTCTGGCCGGTGATATACCGTCCTCCCGGACCCGCGAGGAAGGCGGCCATCGCAGCGACATCTTCGGGGTCATCCAGGCGACCGAGCGGAACCATCTTTTCTAGTCCCTCAATCAGTTGTTCCACTGGCGTCCCCGTGTCGGCTGATCGCTGAGCGAGCATGCCCCTGAGCATTTGCGTATCAACCAGCCCTGGACAGATCGCATTGACGTTGATGTCGTATTCTGCCAATTGCACTGCTGCAATGTAGGTCATCGAGATGATCGCGCCTTTGCTCGCCGCATAGGCTGGACTGGACGTGCCGCGGAATCCCTTTCCGCCCGTCGAGGAGATATTGATGATGCGTCCACCACGACCCTGATCCACCATCCATCTGACGGGCGACACGCTGGACGCAGAAGAACGTCCCCTTGGCGTTGATCCTCTGCATGAGATCCCACGTCTCTTCCGTGATATCGAGCAAGGCGCCGTGGCGTATCACACCGGCGTTGTTGACAACAATATCAATGCCCGCTAGCTCTCCCACAACGGTGCTGACCATGGTATCGATGTCGGAAAGGTCGCCGATATCCGCTCGAACCGGCAAGCTGCGCCGACCGAACGCCTTGATTCTTGAGTTCGTCGCATTCGCTGATTCGGCGTCGATGTCAGCGACCGCGATGTCGGCGCCTGCCCTGGCCAGTTCGATCGCTGTTGCTTGACCAATCCCACCGCCAGCGCCAGTTACTAATGCGTTTTTCCCGTCGAGTGTCATCCCGTTTCCCCCAGTTCGATAGACAGGGACAACCAGGTGTATATGAGCTATGCAAACAAGCCAATGCCGGGTATTCGCTCGGCTACTGCCTTCGCCGGCACATGGCCCAGTCTCCCTTCGCCGAGTCACACCCGAACAGGATGGCGCGAGGTGGGAGCCGGCATTGCTCACCGCACCGAAACAGCACCTTCGAAAACTGTGAAGCAGTTCATAGGTAATCCGCGCCGGGGGCGTAACCTCGGGCAACCAATCACCACAACAGCCATCGCGGGTGGACAATCACGGGCAAACGCTAAAGACGCCCATTGCACCGAGTGCACGCAGGCTACGACGAGCTGGTCTTCACGCTGCTGATCGCGGAGTGTTTGTGAGTGCCGTATTGCTACTACCGGTGCTGTGAATCGCGGATCGCAAAGGCGAGGGAGCGCAACATGCTGGAATTTGGCACATCAGACCGAGTGCGTTGGGATTCCCATCGCCTCGGAATAACATTCATCGTGTATGACGGCGATAAGGCACTAAGATGCCACATCAGTCGTGCAGCAATAGACGACCATCTTGACTACTCTACCCCCGGCACGATTCTCGACAGGGCCCGGGCACAATTTGATGAACTTACCGAGCAAGTACGCTCAAGGATAGCAGCGAGAGCTTTCGAGGCGGACAGCTCCATCCGTATCAGCACCGGTGATTGGCGTTGACATCGGGAGATCCACTGTGCGGCCGTCATACGACCACAGGCAGGTGCCTTGTCCTTCACTATCCAGCACCGGGGTTCCCTGCATAGCCCGACGTCGGGTAGCTTCTCCTGGCACAGATCTTGTTTGATATTTGGCCAATAAGCGGCGGCAAGATCAGTCGCCCACAATACCATTGGACATGCCGACGTCCGCTTCGCGGCAGCTAACTGTCGCCCAGCGTTATTCAGCTATGAAAAACACCCGTGAGGATGCCGTGCTATGAATGAAAAACTCTCCACATCGCCCTCGTATCCCGCCACGAGCACTCAGTCTTCTACCGGCAAGCCCCAAGCGCTGATCGGATCAAAACTCCGAATCAAAGGTGAGTTGTACGGCGAAGAAAATATTCTGATTCAGGGTCGCGTTGAGGGAACCATCGAAGTCAAGGACAACAATCTTACGGTGGGCGTCGACGGTCGCGTCAAAGGCGATTCACGGGCCACGCAAATCATCGTGGAAGGCGAAGTGATCGGTGATCTCTCGGGTGAAGAGAAAGTCGTCGTCAAGGCCACGAGCAATGTAAGGGGCAATATCGTGGCACCCCGTGTCAGCCTCGAGGAAGGTGCCAAGTTCAAGGGCATGATCGATATGTCACAGGCGAAATCTAACGACAACCGATCCGCGATAAGCGACAAGTCCAAAGATGCCAAGTCTACAAAAAGCAAGGAAGGCGATATCGTCAAAAAAACTCAAGCTTCGACCCCGACAGTGAACTTCCAGTAATCGTTAATTACTGCGCGAAGAGGAAGATCAATGTTAAAGCCGGATGTATTTTTTGGAATTGTGGTGGTGTCAGCTATGACGCTTTTTGGCGGTGAGAGTCGGTCTGACGGTAGTTCAGATGACGGCGACCATAACGGTACAGGGGGCGCGATTGATTCCTCACTATCCGCTGCGCACACTGGACAAAGTAGATATCTGGCCAATCAAACAAATACCGGGGCGGAAACGATACCTGGAAATATGGGCATGGTACCGACCGCTCTTGCCTACGATCCAAACAGTGATGCGGCCTACGTATGTGACGGGGATAGCCTGTATTCTGTGAATCAAGCGACCGGGGCGACGACGTTTATTGGTACGTATTTCCAGAACGAACCGTGCAACCCCGCATTTGGATCAAGCCCGGTCGTTCCTTAACGCCCGCGCCAACTGCGGCCGGTGTGTCACAGATCAAGTGAACGGTGATTGCGGGAACGCTGAAAGATCCTGGGTCTCCCAAACACCGTATGACGCATGCAAAGACAGAACCCGGGGTCCCGGGGTTGGTGCGGTGCAGCAGAGTTGGCCACGCCCGCGATTCCAAACGGTCCGTTTAGTCTCGGCAAAGGAGACCTACGAAGCCATTCACCGGGCGGCAGGAAGACCCCTGAAAGCCGACAGGGTAAAAGGACAAAGAAGGAAAAGTATCAGTCACGGTCCTGGGCAAGACGAAATCCAATGAGGCCAGAGCGGTGGTTCAGCGTGTGCCTGAGGCGGTTCGCCGAGCGCACGAGCCACGGCCTGTCGAACCAGGAGCCGCCCCGGATCACACGCCGGCCGCAGTCGCCTCGGCTAGCCTCCAGCCACGCAGAGCCGTCAGCGGGCGCGCCTTCGTAGTCGTCGTGCGAGCAATCCTGCATCCACTCGTGCACGTTACCCAGCATGTCGCTCAGGCCGAACGGGTTGGCGGCGAACGCATCCACAAGTGAGGTCTGCTTGCCTCCCCATTCGTTGCCCCAGTTGCCGAAGTTCGCACGAACCTCGCCCACCTCGTCACCCCACCATCGGATCGTGGTAGTCCCCGCACGGCAGGCGTACTCCCACTCCGCTTCGCTCGGTAATCGGTACGCCTTGCCTGTCTC
>JAOTYY010000229.1 GCA_029861595.1 Gammaproteobacteria bacterium | reverse complement strand
CTCGCAATTCCGGCATTGAGCCTCGCCATTTCCGCGGCGGTGATCCTGATTATGAGCGGGTTCATCCTGTTCGACACCAGCCGCATCATCAATGGCGGTGAAACGAACTACATCATGGCCACGTACTGTCTGTATCTGAGTATCTTCAACATCTTCATCAGTTTGTTGCACATACTGGGTATTACGTCCGACGACTGACCGCAAGCGCCATCATCTGACTGCACGACCCCGGCTTCTGCCGGGGTCGTTCGTTACGGGGAGGCAACTTTATGGATTGGACTAAACTGATCTGGGCGGCCGCATTGATAATGATGGCGGTGGTGCTGTTTCCCGCCGCCAGACACTGGCTGAAGCACGGCCCGCGAGGAACGTCAGACGATTGGAAAGCGGCGATCATTCCGCTGGTGCTGGTAATCGGTTTCGTGTTCCTGCTGATTACAATGGTGCGGGGTTAGCAAGACCCCTCACCCCTGCCCCTCTCCCAAAGGGAGACGGGAGTGAAGCTATTTGCACCTTCTCCCTACCAGGGGAGAGGGGATTGATGTCAACCGTTGAGATATTCCTGGCCGTCGAAGCGATCCCGTAGAGCGTCCGGGATGCGTATGCGCCCGTCGGCTTGCTGATAGTTTTCCAGTATCGCGATCAGGGTGCGTCCCACCGCGAGGCCGGAGCCGTTGAGTGTATGCAGCAATTCGGGTTTGCCGGTCTCGGGATTGCGCCAGCGTCCCTGCATGCGCCGCGCCTGAAAATCCAGGCAGTTGCTGCACGACGAAATCTCGCGGTACTTGTCCTGGCCCGGTAGCCAGACTTCGATGTCGTAGGTCTTCGCCGCAGCGAAACCGATATCACCCGTACACAAAACGACCACGCGATACGGGAGCTCCAGGCGCTTCAGTACTTGCTCCGCATTGCTGGTCAACAATTCGAGTTCATCCCAGGAAGTATCCGGTCTCACCAGGTGCACGAGTTCGACTTTTTCGAACTGGTGCTGGCGAATCATGCCGCGTGTGTCTTTCCCGTATGACCCTGCTTCAGAGCGAAAGCACGGTGTATGACAGACAAACCTCGCCGGCAGGTTATCGGCTTCGAAAATTTCATTACGCGCGAAATTGGTCACCGGCACCTCGGCCGTCGGTATCAGGTAATAGGGTGTCTCGCCCTGCATCCTGAACAGGTCTTCTTCGAACTTGGGCAACTGTCCCGTACCGCGCAACGTATCGGTATTGACCAGGTAGGGGACGTGCACTTCCAGGTATCCGTGCTCCTTTGTATGCAGGTCGATCATGAACTGAATCAGTGCACGATGCAGACGGGCCATCGGTCCGCGCATCACAGCGAAGCGGGAACCGGTCAGCTTCGCGGCCTCGTCGAAGTCGAGCAGACCATGCGCCGCACCCAGGTCCACATGGTCCTTCGGCTCGAAGTCGAAGACACGCGGCTCGCCTACCCGGCGGACTTCGGTATTGTCGTTTTCGTCTTTGCCGTCCGGCACCGAATCGTCGGGTATGTTCGGTACGCCCAGATAGATCGCGTCGAGCTCGGCCTGCACCGATGCAAGCTCGGTTTCCGCGCTTTTCAGCTTGTCGCCCAGATCGGCAACGGCATCGAGCAGCGGCTGGATGTCCTCGCCTGCGGACTTCGCCTGACCTATTTTCTTCGACGCCTGGTTGCGTTCGCTTTGCAGTTCCTGGGTATCTACCTGCAGGCTTTTACGGCGCGTTTCCAGTTGGTTGACCTGCGCAACGGGCAAGTCGAACCCGCGCCGGCGCAGCAGCGAGGCGCATTGTTCGGCATCTGTGCGCAGGAGTTTCGGGTCAAGCATGGTGCTCTGTCTCTGGTTGGAGCGGTTGCAGCTTCAGATCGCTATCGAGCGGGGTTACAGTTGCCGGCCCAAAGCCACACCCAGCCAGGCTGCAAGGATACAAACTATCACACTGAGCCCGGCATTCAACACCGCGCGCACGATATGGCCCTGCTCCAGCAGAGTGAGCGTCTCTATCGAGAAGGTGGAAAACGTGGTGAACGATCCCAGCAGCCCCACCAGCACCCCGAAACGCAGTTCGTCGGACACGTCCAGGCGTTCGACCAGCAACACGCCAAGGACGCCTATCAGCAGTGACCCGATTACGTTGACAACCAACGTGCCCCATGGAAACGCCCGGCCCAGCCATACATGTACACCGCCGGATACCCAGAAGCGAAGAATCGCGCCGGCCGCACCGCCTACCGCTATGGCAAAATACTGCAAGTTTCCGCTACTTAAGCCGTGATTATCGTGACGCCCGAGCATACCCAAGCACCTGCCCGAAGAAAAGCAACGGCTGACGGGCGTCGGACAGCCGCAGACGGTCGCCCCGATATGCATGCACTGGCCGCTCGCATCAAGACCTGGTCATGCGAGTTGGGTTTCGAGGCCTGCGGCATATCCGACACCGCACTCGAGGCCGACGAAGCTCATTTGCTCAACTGGCTGCAGCAAGGCCGCCACGGCGAGATGGGCTACATGGCGCGGCACGGCACCCGGCGCTCGCGGCCGGCCGATCTGGTGCCCGGCACATTGCGCGTGATATCCGTGCGCAAAAACTATTTCCCCCCGGGCGGTAAGCCGCCGCGCGATGTACTCGACGACCCCGGGTTGGGTTATGTTTCACGCTATGCGCTGGGCCGTGACTACCACAAAACCATTCGCAGGCGGCTGCAGCGCCTGGCGGATCTGATCACCGCCGAGATTGGCGCGTTCGGCTATCGGGCATTCGTCGACAGCGCACCGGTACTGGAAAAAGCGCTGGCGCAGCGGGCGGGATTGGGATGGATCGGCAAACACAGCAATCTGCTTACGCGGGAGGCTGGATCGTGGTTCTTTCTCGGCGAGTTGTATACCGATCTGCCTTTGCCAGCGCAGGTGAAACCGCCACAAACGCATTGCGGCAACTGCACAGCCTGTATCGACGCCTGCCCCACCCGGGCCATCGTCGCCCCTTTTCAGGTCGATGCGCGCCTGTGCATTTCTTACCTGACCATCGAACTGCACGGTGCGATCCCGCAAGCCTTGCGCGGGAAAATCGGCAACCGTATTTTCGGCTGTGACGACTGTCAGCTGGTGTGCCCCTGGAATCGATTTTCGACGTGCAGTTCCGACTCCGATTTCGCGGTCCGCCACGATCTGGACCGTGCCACACTGGTGGATCTGTTCGCCTGGAGCGAAGCGGAATTCGCTAGCCGTACCGAGGGCTCGGCGATCCGCAGAATTGGCTACCTGCGCTGGCTACGTAACATCGCCGTGGCACTCGGCAATGCTCCCACCACACCGGAGATACTCTCGGCGTTGCGCAGCCGGGCGGAGCACGATTCGCCCTTGGTGCGCGAGCACGTGGCCTGGGCGTTGGCGCAACATGCGCCGCCGCGATGACCAGGAATCCATTCTTGCCCGACGACTTTTCGCAGGAGAATTACCGGTTTCGTCACAGGTTGCGTGTGCGCTACGCAGAGATCGATGCGCAGGCTGTGGTCTACAACTCCCATTACATGGTGTACTACGACATCGGTATCACCGAATACCTGCGCCAGTTCTCGTTTAATCAGGTCGAGCACGCGGCTCGCACCGGCCACGATTTCCACCTCGTCTCCTCGCGCGTCGACTATCGGCGGCCAATTCGTTACGACACGGAGATCGACATCGCTGTCGCCTCTCCACACATCGGCAACAGCAGCATCACCTGGTCACTGGCGCTGGTTGCCGCAGCCGGCACCGGTCTCCTCAGCACCGGGGAGATCGTATGGGTTTACACCGATCTCAGCGAGGAGACTGCAGTGCGCGTGCCGGATGATCTGCGCGCGCTGCTCTCCGGACCACTCCTGGATACCTGAAGCGCGTTCAGCAAGCGTTCAGCCGCACAATGCTTGAATTGCCCCCATAGTGCTGAATTGGGGAGCAGACATGAGAGCAAAACGACTCGCAATCGCGGTTCTGGCTAGTGCAGTGGTGGTAGCCGTCAGCGGCGCTTACGCCGCGGAAAACCGGCAGCGGCATGCCTATTCGGTATCGGGCGGCGCAGTCACAAACGTACCGTCGCAGACGATCGAGCAACCGCACCCAGCAGCGATCGCGTATCGCGTTATTCCGAGCCTGAGCCCGGAACCGCTACGCCTCAGGCACAAGCGCAAAGGCAAACGCAAACGCAGACACTGAGGCCGCAATTGGCTACCCCGACCAGCGCCGGGTATTCGATCTACGATGCATACGTCGATTTTCTGCAAGATGACGATGCCGACGGTTTCCATCACCGCTTCGCGGTGAATTTCGATGCCGATACCAGCCATTTCAGCGCGGACGTGTACGCACGTTTGTATTTGAGCTATCAAGGGGGCGCCTATTACCACTACTACACCACCGCTACGTTCACTATCGACGGCAGCGCCAGCGACGACGACTACGAAGTCACCACCACGCTGACCTCGGGTTATCCCACCGGCTACTACGATGTGGCAATTGATCTCTACGAAGCCGGCAGTCACCAGCTGGTTGCCAGCAGCGATGCCTACCACGATACCGACCTGGCGACGCTGCCGCTTGAGGACCTGGCTCACGAATCCGGTGGTGCACCGGGCGTGTCGCTGTTCACCGGCATCGTACTGTTCGACGATCTCGACTATGACGGTTATTTTCACCGCTTCGCTCTCGATATCGATGTCGACATGCCGGGCCAGTCTCGCACGGTATATGCGCGCATCGACGTGCGCGTGCCGCATGGGGCGTGGCTGCATGAGCACACCACAGCAGGTTTTTTAGTCGATGGCGTAGGCCCGCACGATATCATGCGCGTACACAGCTTCTGGGAAAGCGGTTACCCGCCGGGTCGTTATGATTTCCGTGTCGGCGTGTACGATGCCAGCACGCATGCACTGATTGCCGAGAACGGTCCATCTTCGCTGACGCTGACGGGTGTGCCTCTCGAAGACGCGATTTCCGACCACCACATCAACCCGACTCCCGCTCCGCTGCCGGCGCCCGGGCACGGACACACCGTCAGTCATGGCCACGGCGGATCGGCCGCCAGCGGCGTGTGGGCGCTGCTTGCGTTGAGTATGGGATTGCTGGTCAGGATTCGCCGCGGCCGTTAATGACAGTTTTCCCGAGGAAGTCAGCCTCGGTAACTGAGTCACTCTTGGGATTTAGACGCGGCAGGAGCCGCATTGCGCACCGCTATCGGTGCGCAAAACAGCGTGCGATAGCGCACCCTACAACAGCCCGCGTAGCTCTCGCTTCAACACTTTCCCGTAATTGTTTCTCGGCAATGCATCGACGAACCGGTAGTCGCGCGGTCTTTTGAAACGTGCCATATGTTGCAGGCAGAACCGGTCCAGTTCGTCGACGCTTATCTCGCCGCGTTGCACGACGAACGCCACCACCCGTTCGCCCCACTCGTCATCTTGATGCCCGACCACTGCCGCTTCCCCGACCTGCGGGTGGCGCAGCAACACCTCCTCCACCTCGCGCGGATAGATATTCGCACCGCCGCTGATGATGAGGTCCTTCGCGCGATCGACCAGGGTCAGGAATCCGTCGCCGTCCATGACACCCAGATCGCCCGTATGCAGCCAGCCATTGCGTAACGTCTCTTTGCTCGCTTGCGGATTTCGCCAGTAACCTGGAATCACGCTGGGTCCACGCACCAGCACCTCGCCGGTTTCTCCAATCGGCAGCGGTTGGTCATTGCCGTCCGCGATTCGCACCTCCACCAGCGCTTGCGCGACGCCGACGGAGTTTAACCGTTCAGCGTACCGGGGATGTTGCATGTTGCCGTGATGAAACTTGTTCAACGCCGTAATGGTCATGGGGCTCTCGCCCTGACCGTAGATCTGTGCCAGGCGAAAGCCCAGTGTTTGGTGGGCAACAGCGATATCCGCCTGGTACATGGGGCCACCGCCGTAAACGAGGGTTTTGAGATTTTCGATGCCGCGTGCTCCGTCGGCGGCCGCAACCAGGCGTTTTACCATTGTCGGTGCGGCAAACAGCGCAACGTCGGTATGCACCGACAGCAACGAATAAACTTCCGCCGCATCGAATCCACCGCTTTTCGGAATCACGTTGCATGCACCTTGCATGACATGGGGGAGCACGTACAAACCGGAACCGTGCGACATCGGTGCCGCGTGCAGTATCGAGTCGGTCGGGGACACTGAATCCACATCGCTGAAATAACACAACACCATGGCGCGCAGATTCTCGTGAGTCAGCATGGCGCCTTTCGGTTTCCCGGTGGTGCCACTGGTGTAGAACAACCAGGCGGTCTGAGTCGCGGAAATCTCGGTGATGGGCAGCAGCGGTTCGGCTTCCAGTAATTTCCGGTAGTGCGCCGTACCGACAGTTATCAGCGGCATACCCAAACCCGCACTCGTTACGTTGGCCTGAACATCTTCGCTGATGAAACACAACAGAGCTGCACTGTCTTCCAGTACATAGGCGATTTCGTCAGCGTGCAGCT
>JAOTYY010000034.1 GCA_029861595.1 Gammaproteobacteria bacterium | reverse complement strand
GTGTCTACTGGACCATGCTGCTGCCCGGTTACCTGCCGCACGTTCCGATGCTGCCGGCGCACATGAGCTTTCTCGGCAAGGATCTCAGCCAGGCACCGCAGATCCGCAACGTCAGGGGCACATCGCTCGGTTCAGTAATGCAAAAAGACGTAGTGACTGTTACGCGCGGCGCACCGCTTGCCGAGGCGGCACGCCTGATGAGCGAAAACACCGTCAGCGGTCTGCCTGTCGTGGACGTCGATGGAGAACTCACAGGCATTATCACGGAGGCGGATTTCCTCTCCGCGCTGAATGTGGAGGAGCCGGCGGCTATCAGCAACCTGTTCGACACCATCATCCGGCGCCGGCGCACGCGCAAGCGCATGGGCACCATCGTCGATGACATCATGACGCCGGATCCGATAACTCTGAAAGCAACGGACTCGCTGCAACGGGCTATCGAGATGATGGACCGGAACAAGATCAAGCGCATCGTCGTGACAGACGATGACAAGCAGGTGGCGGGTATCGTGTCGCGGGCGGATCTGCCGCGGTTGTTTCTGGCGAAATAGCTGCCCTCACCCCCGGCCCCTCTCCTAGAGGGAGAGGGGAGTAGGAGGGAGAAGGGAAGAGGCGGTTAGAAGCGTCGGCCGTAGCCCAACGAGATCTCCAGCTGATCCATTTCCAGTTTAATGGTCTGGTTGGGGTCGAAGGTGTTTTTACCGGACACCGAGTTGCTCGGCGCAACCATGAAGGCAAAGTTGAGCTCGCCGCCACCCAGCAATTTGGTGAAGCCTGCCGTAACGTGCTGTTCCATGACACCGGGCGCGAGGATGTTGAACAGCACTTCGCTTTCCGGAATAGGTTGGTCACCCTGGCTGTAACCGAAGCGCCAGGTCCAGTCTTCGCTGGCGCGCCACTGGTAACCGAGCTTGACGACCGTCATGTCCTGCCAGCCGAAACCGGCGCCGGAGCTGCCGCCCAGGCAACCAGAGCTGCTGGTTGGACTACAACTGCCGTTGACCAGCGGAGCGATGGGATTAGAGACTGCCGGCACGTCGGAGTAATTGATCTGTTGTACATCGAACAACAAGGTGCCGCTGTCGGTAACATCCCAGGCTAGACCCACCGTGTAGTTGGAGGGAATATCGAAATCGCCTTTTTCGGCGAACAACCCTGAATAATCGTCGAACTCGCTCATGTCGATCTCAGGCTGCAATGCAGCGCCCAACGTCAAACCAGATGCAACTTCGCCCTGGATGCCGAGCCGCACACCGAACCCGGTGCCGGCGTCTTTGCCGTTGTTGCTGAGTTTACTGGGATCGGTGGAAAACGGGGCGAAGTTACCGAGGCCCTTGGCCTCGAACTGCTGGTACGCAAGGATCAGGCTGGCACCCCAGGATGCGGTCTTGCTGAACTTGCGGGCATAGGTGGTAGACACGAACAGCTGCGCCAGATCAACACCGGCTGTGCCGTCGCCGAAGGTGCCGGGCAGCTCGACCATGGTGCCTCCCGGGGAGGGTAGCGTCGCCACGCCACCGTTGTAGTCGGTATTCATGCCGCCGTGCCCGAATACGGAAACGCCGATAGTGGCGGCATCGCTGAGCACCCAGTTGTAGCCGAACTGCGGAATCAGAAACAGTTCGCTGCCGCTGTCGATGCTTTGATCGCCGTCACCAACACTGAAAGGAGGAGGATTTGGGGGAGGTGGAACGGCACTGCCGGCCGGCAGGCTGATGCCTTGCGCGGAATAGGACCTATTGGGATTGAACACGGAGGCGCCGATATCATAACCGCCGCCCTGAAAAACCATGCCCGCGGGATTGTTGGCAGCAGCAAGTGTGTCCTGCGAGTAAGCCACGCCCGTACCCGCCAGAGCCTTCTCCTTGATACTGGTACCGTGAGTGAAGTAGCCGTTCGTGGCCTGCGCGATGCCAGGCAGCGCCAACAGTAGTGGAAGTAAAACCAGGATCGGTCTGCGCATTGTTATAACGCCCCCTCCGGAAGGTAGCCGCCGATCAACGGGTGCTTTGCGGGCGCCAAGATCTACACGCTGGAGAACGCTTTCCAGGCTGTGCTGACAGCGCTTTCCCGCCCCCTCCCTGCCGCCGTTTGGATCGGGAGTTCCTCGTTTTATAATCGGTATGCCGCGGCCTCGGACTTTCCTGGTCCCCGCCGGGTCACACCATCAGGTTGACGTCCGACTCGCCGGCGAACTCGAAAAATGTCGCTGCGCCGCCGTATTCGATACCGTCGATAAAATCATCCGGGCTGAGGTCGAACAGGTCGATAGTCATCTGACAGCCAATCATCGTGACACCGCTCTCCAGGCACGCGTCGCGCAGGCTTTCGACGCTGGCTACGCCCTTGTTTTTGATCTTGCTCTTCATCATCGAGGTCATCATGGTCTCCATGCCCGGCAGAGCCGTGCCTGCCACGGGAAACCACTTGTCCATACCCATCGGCATTGGCATCCCCGGATTGCCCAGCGGGCTGACCTTCAGATCGAGCTTTTTCTTTAACAATTGCAGCCCGTAGAAAGTGAAGAACATGTGCACGTCGTAGTCCAGGGCGGCCGCGGTGGAAGCCAGGATAAAGGGCGGGTAGGCCCAATCCAGCGTGCCCTTGGTGGCAATCAGTGCGAGTTTCTTGTTGTTCGAACCGGCAATCGTGTTCATGTGTGCCTCCGAATAGCTGCTTGGCGCTGCAGGTCGCTCAGACTTTGCGGATGAGATACGTGAACAGTTCGCCCGCGCTCTCGGACTGCAGCAACTGGTGACCGGTTTGTTTGGCGAAGGCCTCGAAGTCCTTGACCGATCCGGGATCGGTGGCAATGATCTTGAGAACCTGACCGCTGGCGAGCCCGGTGAGCGCCTTTTTGGCACGCAGGATGGGCATCGGGCAGTTCAAACCGGTCGCATCGACTTGTGCGTCGAATTCCTCCATCAGACAGACTCCGGGGCATTGGGTGTAAAAAACTACGCCACGCAGGGCCCGCAGTCAGTGACTATGTCACATTAAAGTTGTCGGAACCCGCTGCCAGGCCGCGCAGCCCGGCGCTGTTTCCGACGTGTATTGAACCGCGCGCCAGCGTCAACACGCCGTTGCGCTCAAATTCTTTCAACAGCCTGCTGACGACTTCGCGTGAAGAGCCGAGATCGCCCGCGATCTGCTGGTGGGTTTTGCTCACCCGTCCGGAATCCGCGTCGGCAGCGGCGAGCAGGTATGTCGCCAGGCGCACGTCCATGCGCCGGAAAGTAACGTCCTCGAGCACACCGATAACGTCCGTCAAACGGCGCGCGAGTTCGCCGAACACGTGCTGCCGCCAAACCGTGTGCTGATCGGCCCAGGCACGAAACACCTGGGACGGAACAGCAAGCACCTCGATTTCCGATTCGGTTACAGCATAGGCTGGGAATGCCTGACCACTCAGAATGCAGGCTGCCGACAGTATGCAGCTGTCGCCACCCGCGACCCGGTAAAGCGTCACCTCACGCCCTCCCGCACCTATCTTGTAGACGCGTACGCGCCCTTTCAGCAGCAGCGCGAGATGGGGGCAGCTTTGCCCCTGCGAACACATCACCTGGTCGCCGGGAATGCGCATGTGCCGGGCGTGCGAGAAGAACGCGTCGTGCACATCCGGGTCGGCGTGCTCCAGGAACGGGAACATTGTGTAGACCTGCTCGGCGCATGCTGCTGCGGCTACTGCGGCCATAACCTAGTCTCGGATCGCGTGGCGTTGGAGCAGTTTATTCCGAAACACAACGGGCCGAATTGACCTCGCGCAGAACCGTCACGACACACACTCGCTGAATCGTTTTCTACCCACGCGGGACGTCTCAGGAATTTGACCATGTTCGATAGATTGAATATTAGAACCAACTAATATCATTGCTATTAAACCATGCAATCCACGACCAATGCGCTATCCCAAAAGGGAAGCAAACGGGATGATGGTATGAGTCGGTGCGGCTATCTGCCGCGCGGGCGCTGGTGGCGTGGTGCGTCGATTGCCGCGATTTTACTGGACGCTGCCGAAACCTCTGTCGGTGCTGCCAGCCGGCGCGGGGATTCCCGCCAGACGGCATCCCTGTGCGACGGGCCCTCCGGGAAACAGTACGTAGAGGTATTTCAACCCGCCGCGCCCGTGAAATTTTTCGTTCAGGGCGTCAGTGCATTCCCGCGGCTTGAATCCGACACGTTGCGATTTCCCGAAATACTCCTGAATCGCGCGGATTGCCTCCCAATGATCCTCGTTGAGTTCAACGCCCTCCACCTGCGCACTGGCCAGCGCCGCGCCCGGTGTCCAGCCGTAAGGTGCATACGGGAAGTCGACTACCTGTGGTTCTGCTGTTCGATTCGCCACGTGTTTCTTTCTCCCTGCGATAGCGGGATAGAACCCGATCAGTAAACCCGATACTAGGCAAGGTGCAGCCACTGCGCAAGCAGGCTGCCCGAGCCCCTCCCCTCCCTGGCGCTTCCCTCACCCCCGGCCCCTCTCCCAGAGAGAGAGGGGAGCAAGACGGGCGAGAGGGGCGAGAGGGGTGTAAGGGGTGAGGGCTCCTAGTGTCCTTCTTTTTTCATCCGCACGATACGTTGCCTTGCCAGGCGTGCCACCGAAGTGTTCGGGTAGTCATTGATCACTCGCTCCAGCGCCGCGCGCGAGTCGTCCCAGCGCTGCATCTCGTACAGCGAGAATCCGATTTTCAACCGCGCATCGGAGACTTTGGGACTGGACGGGTAATCGCCGACGACTTTCTGAAACTGCACCAGCGCTTCCTGAAATTCGCGCGAGACGTAGTTCGCCTCACCCATCCAGTATTGCGCATTATCCGCGTAACGCCCGTTCGGGTACTGTTCCAGAAACGCCTTGTACGATTCGATCGCTTCGGCGTACTGGCCGGTTTTCAGGAACTCGAACGCTGCGATATACGCGGCTTTTTCATCCGCTTCGTTGACCGGCGCCGCCTGCGTTGCCGCTGCAGCCGCAGTAGTGGCCGCAGCCTGCTGGGTAGCCGCTGACGGATTAGCCGCAGTTGCCGCTGACTGGGAGGCTGAAGCCTGCGCAGGCTGCGCCTGCTTCCCCGCAGCAGGCAGCGGAGCTTCCGGCAACCCGGTCGCGACACCCGCGGTTTGCGCCGCGGCTCCGGCACTCAATCCCAATTCGAGATCGCGCAATCGCCGGTCGCTGTCGCGATACAGGTCGCGCTGGCGTTTCTGCAGCACTTCCATATCGTTGTACTGCCCTTCGATTTCGCCGCGTAATTCGCGGATTTCTGCCTGTAATCCGTCGACGCTTTGCAGCAGTTCGCGAACCACCTGATTCTCGAACACTTTTTCCAGCCGCCCGAGACGTGCTTCAAGCGACGCCAGGCGTGCCTGTAACGTGGCGTCCGCCGTTGCCTGTTCCGCAATCGGCACGCCCGTCGCCGGGTCCACTGGTGTCAGTAATGGTTGCGCCGGCTCGGTTTGCGCCTGCGCCACCCCCAGCGACACGCATCCCGCCAGTATCAGCGTCAAACGAGTAAGTTTCATCATTGATACACGATTTCCACGCGACGGTTCTGCCCCCAGGCCTCTTCGTCATGTCCAAGCGCGGCCGGCAATTCTTCGCCGTAGCTGATCACTTCCATCTGATTCGCGTCGACGCCCTGTAACAGCAGTTGCCGCCGCACAGACACGCTTCGACGTTCGCCCAGTGCAATATTGTACTCACGCGAGCCGCGCTCGTCGGTATGTCCTTCCAGGCGAACGTTGACATCAGGGTACGTGGCAAGGTACCTGCCGTGTGCTGCAATGACATCCACGAATTCTTCACGAATCACGCTTTGATCGAAATCGAAATACACAATCTTCTGCGCCAGGGCACTGCTCGGATCCGTGATCGCGTCGCGCGTGAATTCACAGGGCGGCGGACAATCCGGATCGAACGCCGGTTGCGGAGTTTCGACGATCGGCTGACCGGTTGTATCCTGCGTGCCGGTGTCGGGCGTTGTGATGACACCACTGTCGGTACCGGATGGCATTGTCTCATCTTCGCGCTCCGCCGTTGACGTGCAACCCACAGCGAACGCGAGCAGGGCAACCAGGCCAAGCCAGGCAAATTTTCTCATCGAGTTTTCCTCCTAGTGAAGATAGTGTCCTGTCCCACGAATAACCTACCATTCTGAGCGCGCGAACGTAGAGAATGGGGGTGCGGTGGCACTCATCGCGAGAAAGGCGACCAGACCGGTTCGCGCACATCCCCTTCGGCGAGCGAGAATCGTTGTTTCATGCGTCCGTCCACGGATACCGCGCCCAATACGCCACGGCCGGTGCCGTGCGTCGCGTAAATGATCATGCTGCCGTTCGGCGCGAAACTCGGCGATTCATCCAGCGTGCCATCGGTCACCACGCGCAACGCGCCCGTATCGCGGTCCAGCACCGCAATTCGGTAGCGTCCCTTATCACCGTGCACCATTGCCACGCGGGCGCCATCCGCCGATACCGTGGCGCTGGCGTTGTATTTGCCTTCGAACGTAAGGCGCCTGGCCCGCCCGCCGTCCAGCGACTGCTGGTAGAGCTGCGGAGCGCCGCTGCGATCCGAGGTAAACACGAGGCTGCGGCCGTCCGGCATCCATGCGGGCTCGGTCTCGATGGCGCGACTGCGCGTAATCTGCTGCAGGCGCCGTGTTCCGATGTTCAACACAAAGATGTCCGGTGAGCCTTTGTGCGAAAGAGTCAACGCCAGGCGGGTGCCGTCCGGCGACCACACCGGTGCGCCGTTGATGCCTCGTGATGCGGAAATCTTCTCCCGCTGCGCGGTCTTGATCGTTTGCACGTAGATTGCCGGATTGCGTTTTTCAAACGAGACGTAAGCGAGGCGGTTGCCGTCGGGTGACCAGGAAGGCGACATCAACGGATGCTCGGAAGACAGCACGGTCTTCGGATTGTGGCCGTCGGCGTCCGACACCTGCAGTACGTAACGCCTCTGGTTCTCGGCATTGACCAGCGCCGACACATAAGCGATGCGCGTATTGAACGCGCCCGGCGTGCCCGTAATTTTCTCGTAAATGATATCGCTGATGCTGTGCGCCACCTGACGTAACTGCTCGGCGGTGGCGGGGAAACTGTACCCCACCAGTTGCGTCTCCTTGAACACATCGAACAGTTGGAACTGCACGACAAAAGCACCCGGACCCATCGCGCGCAGGCGCCCGATCACCAGGTGGTCCACACCGCTGGCTTTCCAGTTCGCGTAGCGAACGTCCGCCCCGCTCTGAGGCGTTGCCAGCAAATCGGAGCGCGCGAGCGGACCGAATTGGCCGCTGCGCGCCAGATCGTCTGAGATAATCTGGGCGATATCCTGCGGCGGCACCGTCTGTCCGTCCCAGGCGAACGGCACGACGGCGATAGGCAGCGCGCCTTCGACGCCTTCGGTTATCTCGATGGTCAATACCGCATGGCCGCGGGTCAGCGGCAGCACCAGAAGCAATGCCATTGTCAGTGTTGTTATCGAACGAACTCGCATTACCCCTCCGGTTTGAAAATAAACTCGATGTTGCGATCGAACAGCGCAGGATCGGCCGGGGTCGGCAAGGGTGATGCTCGCTTCACCGCCGTCTCCACGGAATGACGGAATGCCTGATCGCCCTCGCAGCTGCGTACTTGCACGCTCATCACTCCACCGCCGGGATCCTGTTCGACCATTACCTCACAGGAGACGCCCGAGCCTGCCGTCGAGGGTCGTATCCAATTGCGTTCGACTTTCTGCCGAATGGCCGCCTCGTACTCGGCGCGTTGACGATTCAGCCGCACGTTTTCGCGCCGCAGACGCTCCTCTTCAGCCTTCTTCTGCGCCAACGCCCGTTCGTGCGCCTCCTCGGCCTGGCGCTCCGCGTCCAGCGCCCGCTGCAGCTCCGCCTCCCTGGCCTTCTGTTCTTCGGCTTCGCGCCGCTTGCGCTCCTGCTCCATTTTACGTTGCCTCTCCAGCGCGGCCAAACGTTCCTGCTCGGCCTTTTTTTTAGCCTCGGCCTGCTTGTTTGCTTCGGCGGCCGCCGCCTGCTCTTTTTTCAGTTTCGCCAGGCGCGCAGCTTCAGCTTTTTGCTTTTCCTTCTCTTTGGCCAGCTGTTGCTCCACTTCCTTCAGACGCTGTTCTTCCTCTCTGCGTTTACGCTCGACCTGTTTGCGTTGCTCCTCGGCTTGTCTGCGCTTTGCCTCGGCCTGCTTGCGCTTCTTTTCCGACTCGCTCAGCTTTTTCTTGCGCAGCTTTTCTTGTTCCTCCAGTTTCTTGCGTGCCTCGTCGACCAGCGCCTCGTTGACGGCCAACGCCTTGACCGGTTCGACGCTCGCCTGCATTACCGGCGCGCTGTGCTGCTTCAGGCTGAACACTAAAACACCGACGATCACGGCGTGCCCGAGGATTGACAATGTCAATGCCATGGGATTCTGAAGCAGCTCGCGGAACATGATCAGCCCGCTTGTTGCACGAAGGATTCGCTTCTCAGGGGAAATCCGGCTAAGTAGATTGGACGATCGGCCGTAGAGTAATAGCCAGACTATTGCTCAAGGCCGATCCTTCAATATACAACGCCAGATTTTTCCTGAAAGTGAATAGGTACAATGTGTTTCTAGACATTATCTCTCCAAATACATCCTTAAAGGCGTGATTTAATTTGCAACGCACCTGCTCGACACCGCCTTCGTGTAACAAGCGGGCTAGTTTAATGTCTCGGTAAGCAGTCCGACCTGCGGCACCCCCGCCGCCTGCAACAGCGCCATCGCCCGAACCACGCGTCCGTAATCGACGCTACGGTCGCCGCGGACCAGCACGGATTTTTTTGGATCGCGGCGTATTACCGCCGCCACCAGCGCCATCAGAGACTGTTCATCCAGCGCCGCCTCCGGATCGGCACCAACGCTCAAGAAGTATTCGCCGGCCGAATTGACACTCAGCACGAGCGGTTCGCTCGGCGTCTCTTTGACCGGCTTGGCGCTCGCCTGGGGCAGTTCGACGTCGACACCGGTTTTCAGCAGTGGCGCGGTAATCATGAATATCACCAGCATGACCAGCATCACGTCGATGTAGGGCACGACGTTGATTTCCGCTATTGGACGGCGCTTCTGTCTACTCATTTCGCCCGGCCCTCCGCCTGACGGGTACGGATTTCCCGATCGTAGGCCTGGCGGTGCAACAGATGAGCGAATTCCTCCATGAAGTTGTGGTAGCCGTTCAACAAACGCTCGACATCGTTGGAAAAGCGGTTGTAGGCGATCACCGCCGGGATCGCGGCGAACAAACCCATGGCGGTCGCGATCAGCGCCTCCGCAATGCCGGGCGCGACCATCGCGAGGGTGGCCTGCTGAACGTTACTCAAACCACGAAAGGAATTCATGATGCCCCATACGGTGCCGAACAGGCCGATATACGGGCTGGTCGACCCCACAGTCGCAAGGAACGACAGGTGCCTTTCCACCACGTCGGTCTCGCGCCCCAGCACCACGCGCATGGAGCGTTGCGCCCCCTCCATGATGCGCTCGGCTTCGTTGGTCTGTTTGAGCAGGCGTGCAAACTCGGCAAAACCGGCTTCGAAGATCCGCTCCAGGCCGCGCAGATCATCACGCCGTGCGTGCAGCGTGCGATACAGGTTGGCCACGTCGAGCCCCGACCAGAACTGGTCTTCGAAGGCCTCCGCCTGGTGGCGCGCCGTGGTGAGCGTGCGGTACTTGCGATAGATCAGCGACCAGGAGACCACCGACAGAAACACCAGCAGCAGCATAACCAGCTGCACGACCAGACTGGCCTCCAGGATCAGGCTGAAGAAAGACAGATCGACGCTCACGTAGTCAATTCCTCAGTGATTGCTTTGGGGATAGCGCACGGCCTGCGCACCGCCAGGTCCAGACACGCTACTTTAACTTCGGCTGAACAGCAGAGTTCGCCCGCGTGCGTCACCGTCTGCAGGAAATCGATACTCGCGCGGCGGGCGCGGTCGATCTGTACCGTGGCACTCAGCATTTCGTTGAAACGCGCGGCCGCCAGGTAGTCGATGGTCAGTTTGCGCACCACGAACACCACGCCGTGCTCTCGCCTCAGCGCATCCTGCTCGAAGCCCAGGGCACGCAGAAACTCGGTTCGCGCGCGTTCCAGGTACTTCAGGTAGTTGGCGTAGTAAACCAATCCCGCGGCATCGGTATCTTCATAGTAGACACGCACCGGCCATGTG
Source organism: Gammaproteobacteria bacterium (assembly GCA_029861595.1). GTDB lineage: Bacteria > Pseudomonadota > Gammaproteobacteria > JAHELT01 > JAHELT01 > JAHELT01. The sequence goes on along the minus strand of JAOTYY010000034.1, from coordinate 13,601 downwards.
AAAACGGCGCTCGTGAATTGCCGCATGCAGCGCCTACCGTTCCGCATCCGGCCCGGCGAACAAATCGCCCGGGCCGTGTGTGTCCGACGGCGGCCGTAAACCGAAGTGCCGGTACGCAGCGGGGGTGGCCACACGTCCGCGGGGTGTGCGCATCAACAGCCCCTGCTGAATCAGATAGGGTTCGATAACGTCCTCCAGCGTGCCGCTTTCTTCACCGATCGCAGCGGCCACGTTGTCGAGCCCCACGGGCCCGCCGTCGAACTTGTTCATGATGGTGCCGAGCAGCTTGCGGTCCAGCACATCCAGCCCGTGCCGGTCCACGTGCAGCAGATCCAGCGCCGCGTCGGCAATCCGCGCATCGATATTTCCGGATGCTTTCACCTGTGTGTAGTCGCGCACGCGGCGCAGCAGACGGTTGGCGATGCGCGGCGTGCCGCGCGAGCGCCGTGCAATCTCCTCCGCGCCACCGGTATCTATGCTTACTCCCAGAATGCCGGCGGAGCGCTGCACGATAGTGCACAGTTCGTCCGCGTTGTAGAACTCCAGACGCTGCACGATGCCGAACCGGTCGCGCAGCGGCGAGGTGAGCAGACCGGCGCGCGTGGTCGCACCGATCAGCGTGAACGGCGGAATGTCGAGCTTGATCGAGCGAGCGGCCGGCCCTTCACCGATCACGATGTCGAGCTGGTAGTCCTCCATTGCCGGATACAGGATTTCTTCGACGACCGGGCTGAGGCGGTGAATTTCGTCGACGAACAGCACATCCTTGGGCTCGAGGTTGGTGAGCAATGCGGCAAGGTCGCCCGGTCGTTCCAGCACCGGGCCGGAGGTGTGGCGGATGTTGGTGCCCATCTCGTTGGCGACGATGATGGCGAGCGTAGTCTTGCCCAAGCCCGGCGGCCCGAAAATCAACAGATGATCCAGAGCCTCTTCGCGCTGGCGAGCGGCGGAAATGAAGATCTCCATCTGCTGGTGCACGTCGGCCTGACCGACGTAGTCCGTCAGCGTCTGCGGACGCAGTGCGCGATCGTGCACCCGGTCTTCGCTGTGCGCCGTGGCGGTAATCAAGCGCTCGGTTTCGGTCATTGACTTGTGCTTCGGCAGCCGTGAAACATTATGCGACCGGCGGGCTCACCCGCTCATGGTCGCCTGCGGCAATCCGCCATCCGCGGCGTCTGCGGCGGTGCGGATCGAGCTCTTGTTGTTCTGTTCGTCGGCACTCCTGGCCCCTGCGCCGCCGAATGGGCGGTACCGATACTGCGCGCGGATTGTCTCATTAAAGTCAGGTCGAATTCAGGTGACAAGCTGGTAAGAATCGTTCTCAAACGTGATGAACGTTGCAAAAACGCCCACGGGGTTATTTTTTCACGGTATTTTGCAGCGCGGCGCGAATCAGTGCCTCTGTGTCGCCGTCAGCGCCTTCCACTGCGCGCACCATGCGCGCCGCGTCGCTTTCACGATAGCCTAGTGCCACCAGCGCCTGAATCGCCTCTTCGACAGGTGAATGTGCAGCACTGCCGAAAGCGTGTCCCGGTGATACACCGACCGCAACGCTTTCCAGTCGATCGCGCATTTCCACGATCAGCCGTTGCGCGGTTTTTTTACCGACCCCCGGCAGCCTCGTCAGGGCCGCTGTATCGCCGCGTTCCACGCACTGGGCGAATTCATCGGTGCCGATTCCGGACAACACCGCCAACGCCATTTTGGCGCCTACGCCGCTGATTTTTATCAGCGCGCGAAACAGGCGGCGTTCCGCCTCCGTGGCGAAGCCGTACAGGACGTGCGCGTCATCGCGTACCACGAGGTGGGTCAGCAGCAGCACCTCGGAACCCGGTTCACCGAGATCGTAGAACGTCGACAAGGGCGCCTCGACCTCGTACCCGACCCCTTGCACGTCGAGCAACAACTCCGGTGGGCTCTTGTGAACCAGTACCCCGCGCAGTCTTCCGATCATGATCCGATCCCATGTCGACAGAGCCTGGCGCGCACACGGGCAGGTGCCGAATAATCTGGCAGAATCAATAACATGAACGTACGAAGTGTACCTGCGGGGTCAGCGGCGACGACGCTGTAACACCCGGGCCAGACCCGGATCGCGGCCCCGGGTGTGTACGTGGCAGAGCGCTATGGCGAGCGCATCAGCGGCATCTGCCTGCAGCCGTTCCTGGGTGTTGAGAAGAATCCCGACCATATGCTGGATCTGCGTCTTGTCGGCGCCGCCGTTCCCGACCACCGCCTGTTTTACGCGGCGCGGCGTGTATTCCGCTACCGGAATCCTGTGTTGACAGGCTGCCACCACGGCCGCGCCACGTGCCTGCCCCAGTTTCAAGGCAGACAACGCGTTGCGGCTCACGAACACGTCCTCGATGGCCATCTCCTGAGGCTGCCACTCCTGCAGGACCGCACCGACGCGTTGAAACACACAGCCCAGGCGGCTCGCCAGATCGTCACCCTCGACACGGATATGCCCGTGCGCCACCAGCAGGCTGCGCTGTCCATCGCTGTCGACGATGCCGTAACCGGTAATCACCGAGCCGGGATCGATACCGATTACGCGAATCATGTCGGTGTGTAAAAACGTCCCGTCAGGCAGCTAATTCGGCCAGCAGCGCATCGGGTATGTCGCCGTTGGCATATACGTTCTGGACGTCGTCGAGGTCTTCCAGGGCATCGAGCATTTTCAGCAGCGTGCGGCCGTCATCCTCGTCCAGCGCCACCTCGGTGCTGGCACGCATCGTGACTTCGGCGTCAGCCGGCTCGAAACCCGCCGCCACCAACGCGTCGCGCACCGCGACGAACTCTTCAGGGGCAGCCAGCACCTGCACGGTGCCGTCGTCATCGGCAACGATGTCCTCCGCTCCTGCCTCCATGGCCGGTTCCATCAGGCTGTCTTCGTCAGTATCCGTGAACGTCATCACACCGACCGCGTTGAACAAGTACGCCACGGAGCCGTCGGTACCCAGGTTGCCACCGTGCTTGGAAAACACATGGCGGACTTCGGCGACGGTGCGGTTGCGGTTGTCGGTCATGCAATCGACCATGATCGCAGTACCGCTCGGCCCATAACCCTCATAGCGGATTTCCTCATAGTGCACATCGTCCAGGTTCCCGGCACCACGCTTGATCGCCCGTTCGATGGTGTCTTTGGGCATATTGCCGGCCAGCCCTTTGTCCATGGCGAGGCGCAGGCGCGGGTTGGCCGACGGGTCGGCACCGCTCATGCGTGCCGCGACAGTGATCTCGCGTATCAATTTGGTGAACAACTTGCCGCGTTTCGCATCCTGCGCCTTCTTACGGTGCTGGATGTTCGCCCACTTGCTGTGACCTGCCACGCGCCACTCCTGCACTATTTTGCCTGGCGTGATTTTAGCATCGCTGCCCAGCGCTGCGAGCGCAATCAACGCATGAATTCGCCGTTACGTAAAAACGCTTGAACCTGATCAGCGACCGCGCGCGAAATCACCAGGCCTGTGTGCGTCACGGGCAAAACGATGTGGTCTGTTGCCCCGGGAATGCGTGTTTCGTCAACGGATACAGTACCGTCGTTGGTACCGCGCAGACCGCCCAGTAACCGGCCGACACCCAGCGAACGCGATCCGGCTATCACTCCCAGATCGCGAGCCCCGCGCCAGGCGGGCGTTCCGCCCATCAGCGCGCGACGCAGGCTGTTACCCAGCAGCACCTGGCTGATCGGGTTCGCAGCACTGCGCTGTGCCACAGCGCTGCCGTTTACCGGGGATCCCGCGAACACGACGCGGCCAGGACGTTGCCGCGGGTAACGATCAAATAAATGCAGAATGACGATACCGCCCAGACTGTGCCCGACAAAATGCACGATATCGGCTTCTAGTCCGCTGCTGAAGGCATGCAGCCGCTCCGCATTCTGCGCCGCGGTACGCCGCACACTTGCATAAGTGAACGGGTAACAGTTAAAGCCGCCCGACTGCAGACATCTGGCGATAATGAACAGGCTGCCTCCGCGCATCCAGATCCCGTGCACCAGGACGACCGCCTCACGCATAACAGAACTTCGCTGTCATCGTTCCTCTAGCTTTCTCCCCTCTCCCCCTGGGAGAGGGGCCGGGGGTGAGGGTTCTTCACGGCACGAACTCGAGAATGGCATCGCGATTCGTCCACGAAAACACCTTTTGCGCTGCTGCCTCCCGCGGCAGCCAAATGGCTCGAGTATGCTCCTGCGGATGCAATGCCACGTTGCAGATTTCTGGCAGCATGACGCTGAATACCGACTCCTCGTTGCACGTCACGCCAGGTGCGAACTTGCCGCCGCCCCAGGGGGGCAGAATCTCGAACGTATTGCGGCATTCGCAGTCGACGACCGGGAGGTTGCGCAGACCGGTCTCTTCGGCCAGCTCGCGCACCGCGGCAGCGCTGGCGGGCTCGCCCCACTTGAGGCTGCCGGTTACCGATTGCCATGCGCCGGGCGGGCGCACACGCTCGAGCAGCAATACTTCGCTGCGGCGTGTATACACAACCACCAGCACCGACTCGGGGCGTTTGAAGCGTGACTGGGATTGCGATGCCATGCCCCTCCCGTTCGGCGTCTCGTTACTCCACCTCGTCCACCGCACGCTGGCCGGCCGGTACGCGCAGCCGGATCCCAAGTTCGCGCAATTGCTCCTCCGGCACCACCGACGGTGCATCGGTAAGCAGGCACGTCGCGCTTTGAGTTTTCGGGAACGCCATCACGTCGCGGATCGAGCCGGCGCCGCTCATCAGCATGACCAGCCTGTCCAGGCCGAACGCGATGCCGCCATGCGGTGGACAGCCGAATTGCAGCGCGTCGAGCAGGAAGCCGAATTTTTCGCGCGCCTCCTCACTGGCGATGCCCAGCACTTCGAACGCCGCCTGTTGCATCTCGGGGGTATGAATTCGAATCGAGCCGCCGCCAAGCTCCGTACCGTTCAAAACCATGTCGTAGGCACGCGAAATTGCGGTGCCGGGATCGGCGAGCAACGCATCCGGCGCAGCACCGATCGGCGCCGTGAATGGATGGTGAAGCGCTGTGTAGCGTTTTTCGCGAGCATCCCACTCGAACATCGGGAACTCCACAACCCACAACGGCCGCCAGCCCGGCTCGACGAAATTCATATCGTGGCCCAGCCTGACGCGCAACGCCCCCAGCGATTCGTTCACCACGCTGGCTCTGTCTGCGCCGAAAAACACTAGATCGCCGTTCTCGGCCGCGGAACGTTGCAGAATCCCGGTGACCGCCTCGTCGGGCAGGAACTTGAGGATCGGCGATTGCAGTCCGTCCCGTCCCTGCGTGACGTCGTTACACTTGATATAGGCTAGACCTTTCGCGCCGTAGCGTCCGACAAAATCCGTGTAGGTATCGATTTCCTTGCGCGTTAGCGCACCGCCACCGGGTACGCGCAGCGCCGTCACACGACCTTGCGGATCGGCCGCGGGCCCGGCAAATACCTTGAACTCCACCTGCTGCAGCAGGTCGGCAACTTCAACCAGTTCCAGCGGAATGCGCAGATCCGGGCGATCGCTGCCGAAGCGATGCACCGCCTCGGCATACGTCATGCGCGGAAACGGGTCCGGCAGCGCGATATCCAGCACCTGCGCAAACACTTCCCGCATCATGGTTTCCATCAGGCCGGTAATCGCAGCCTCGTCCATGAATGACGTTTCGATATCGAGCTGAGTGAACTCGGGCTGGCGGTCGGCACGCAAGTCCTCGTCGCGAAAACAACGCACGATCTGATAGTAACGGTCGAGGCCCGACATCATCAGCAACTGCTTGAACAGCTGCGGCGATTGCGGCAGGGCGAAGAAACTCCCCGGATGCGTGCGGCTGGGCACCAGGTAGTCGCGCGCGCCTTCCGGGGTGGCGCGGGTCAGAACCGGGGTTTCCACGTCGACAAAGTCGTGCGCGTCCAGAAAACTGCGCAACGCCCGCACGACTCGCGCACGCAGCCGCAGGCGCTGCTGCATCTCTGGGCGGCGCAGATCGATGTAGCGATAACGCATGCGGTGCTCTTCGTTGACATCCTCGTCATCCAACTGAAAGGGCGGGGTCGATGCACGATTGAGCACCTGCAGTTCCAGGCCCAGCACTTCCACCTGGCCGGTCGGCAAATCGGCGTTGGCCGTATCATCGGGACGCCGCCGCACCCGCCCCTGCACTGCGACGACAAATTCGTTACGCAGGCTCTCGGCAAGCGCGAAGGTCTGCTCCGCGTCGGGGTCGAACACCACCTGTACCAGACCGCGATGATCGCGCAGATCGACGAAGATCACCCCTCCGTGGTCGCGGCGCCGATGCACCCAGCCGCACAGGGTGACACTCTGTTCAATGTGCTCTTCGCGCAGATCTCCGCAATAATGCGTACGCATGGACGTGTCCAGAAGGGTCAGAAAAGGCGGCAATGTTACGTACTCGCCTGGCCGATGGCAATCGCATAAGGCGGACAAAAACAACCAGTTAGGGAACTGAGCAATGAATCCGCAGGAGACGCGCGAAATCCTCATCACGGGCTGCTCGTCGGGAATCGGACTGTGCGTGGCACGCGGGCTGCGGGCACGCGGCTATACGGTTTTTGCTACTGCGCGCAAACCGGAAGACGCACAATGGCTGCGGGACGAGGGCCTGGGCGGGTATCAGCTGAACCTCGACGATTCCGACTCGATTCAGCAGGCCGTGGAGCAAGTGTTGGAGCAGACCGGAGGACGCCTGTACGCGTTGTTCAACAACGGCGCGTACGGGCAACCGGGTGCCGTCGAGGACCTGCCGCGTCGCGCATTGCGTGAGCAGTTCGAGACCAACGTGTTCGGCTGGCTGGAGCTCACCAACCGGGTGATCCCCGTCATGCGTGCGCAAGGCTACGGCCGAATACTGCAAAACAGTTCCGTGCTGGGCATCGTCGCCCTGCCATACCGCGGCGCCTACAATGCCAGCAAATTCGCTATCGAAGGATTCAGCGATACTTTGCGCATGGAACTGCACGGCAGCGGCGTTCATGTCAGCCTTATCGAACCCGGTCCGATTCTGAGTGAGTTCCGTAACAATGCACATGCCGCGTATCGAAAACACATCGATCCTACCGGCAGCGTGCACCGCGACGCGTACGCGGCAATGGAAAAGCGCCTCGCCTCGGAGCATGCTGCCACACCCTTCACATTGCCTCCCGAGGCTGTGCTGAAACGGGTCGTGCATGCTCTCGAAGCACGACGCCCCAAGGTGCGTTATCCGGTCACCGTGCCAACTTATGTGTTCGCCTGGCTCAAACGCGTCCTGCCGCACCGTGGACTGGACGCGGCGATCCGCAAACTGCATCGCGCTTGACCCTCACCACTGATCCCTCTCCCAGGTTGAGAGGGGAGTCCGAGGGATTCGACTGCGCGCCCAGGCGGAAAGGGAAATATGACATGCACTCTGACGGTGCGCAGTCCCCGTGTGGAGAGTGCTGGAACAAGTCCGTATTTCTCTTTCCCTAGGTTTGCGCCCTACTCGCGGCGTTCGAACGTGCGAGCCAGGTAGGCGAGATCGACTTCCAGGCGCTTGTTGAATTGCCGGTTCGACGGTATGTCGGGGCGCGGCCGCCATTGCGGGGAAAGCGCCGCGAGCGCTTCGGCGAGTTCCCAGGTGTACCGGTAACGCTGACCCGCAAGTTGCCGCAGCGCGCCGCGCTGCGCTTCACTGAGCCGGCCGAAATCGTAGCCGGTGAGTTTCGATTCACTGACCTCCAACGGCTGCTTTTTGGCGTAGCGGACAGCAGTGCGCGACTGTTCGCCGGTAAGCGGCTGGCGCTCGGTCATAGCCGCCAGCAACGCGCCGCTGGATTCGTAGGAGCGGCCGATCAGCTCCGCATAGGCGGGCCTGGGTACGCCGTGCTCGCCGAGACGCACTGCCACGCGCGGGGTCAATTCGTAGCGCACGGGCTTGTGCACCTGCTGGTCGAACACGTTCTGCAAAAAATACAGACCGACGAAACACAACGCCGCCGAACAAAACGGCGTGATGACCCAGCCCGCGCCAACCTGCACCAACACGCCCCAGCGCACATTGCGTCCGCCACGCAGCAGGCCCAAGCCGATTAGCGCGCCGATTACCGCCTGCGAACTGGAAACCGGCACCAGCGGAATGGCAGGCAATCCAGTCTGCGTAAGAAAGTGTTCCAGACCCTGCGAAGCGAACAGAAACAGCACGATGGAGTGTGCCACCACCACCACCCACGCCGTCACCGGCGACATGGGCATCAGGTCGTTGCCCACCGTGAGCATCACGCGCTTCGAATAGGTGAACACACCCACCGCGATCGCCACCCCACCGAGCAGAAACAGCTGCTGCACCGAGGTGATTGTCAGTCGTTCGGTGAGGGCAAAATCGGTGAACGGACTCACCGGCACGAACACGCCCATGACGTTAGCGATGTTATTGGCGCCCAAACTGTAGGCACCGAACGCGCCCGCGCCGATCAACGCAAGACGCGTGTAGGCATCCAGGCGCAGAAGGTGCAGGCGCGCTTTGCCGAGAACCCATTCGACGAGCTTGAAGATAGGCACCGCGATCAGTCCCGCCAGGACCGGACAGGCCACCCAGGTGAGGAGAATCTTTACCAGCGCCTGGGTGTCGGTGACCGCATCGCTGAACAGGTTCCAGCCGATGATTGCACCTACGACGGCCTGACTGGTCGACACTGGCAAACCGGAGCGTGTCATGCCGTAGACCGTCACTGCCGCAGCCAGCGCCGCCATGAACGAACCGGCAATGGCGTCGATGGAGCCCAGCTTGCCCAGGGTGTGCGAGGCACCGGCGCCGCTGACCACCGCACCGAGAATCACAAAAATACTGCACACCGCTGCGGCAGTGCCGAAACGCACCATACGTGTGCCCACCGCGGTGCCGAACACGTTGGCGGCATCGTTCGCGCCCAGCGACCAGCCCAGAAACAGGCCGCTGCCAAGCAGGATGAAAATCGTCAGATCCACGCTGTCAGCGCGCGTCAGAAGCAGTCCGAGCAGACGGCAGCATCGTTTATACGCGCCGCTTTATCGCGTAGATGGCCAGGGTGTCAGCCACGTCCTCCGCGGCATTCGCCAACTCGTCGATGCGCTCGATGAAGTAACGCAGGTGGTTCTTGTGCTCCAGCGGCAGACTGGAGCCGAATATCGCGCGTTGCAGTTTGGTGCCGATCTTGTCCGCCTCCGTCTCGTAGAACATCACCTTGGCGTTGTGATCGCGCACGGCATTCATATCCCGGAAAAAGCTGCGCGCGGCTAGCACCACCGATTCCACGCACGTAACGACGGTACGGGTCAGATCGAGAAATCCGGCGTGAAACTGCTCGGGCACCTCGGGCTGCTGGATGGAAATACGGAACAGATTGCCCTCGTAGACGTTCACCAGATGGTCCATGTCTTCGAGCAGGCGCAGCACGTCGCCGCGCAGATCCGGGATCAACGTCTGAGCGTAGAGTTCTAATTCGATCGTGCGGCGCAGCGAATCGCCCTTGCCCTCGATTTTCTCTTCCTGCTCGAGAAACGCCTCGAATTCATCGGTCGCGCCATCGACCAGATACACCTCGATCGCCCGGCTGAATACCAGTCCCGCTTGCGAAACCTTGTCAAGAAACTCGTCGATCTGCTGTTCGAGCGCACGGGTTTTGTTAAACAGGGTGATGTTCTTTGGAAACAGTGAAAATTGCATGGGGCGCCCGTTCTGGTCGGCAATCGCGGCAACGAGACTTTAACTTCGCGCGCTTGACTGTTGAAATCTAAAGAAAATTCGCGCGCAACGCAACGTGCCCGCGGGCCTGGCCGGTGGCTCATCGCAGAATTCTCCGGCGATCTTCTCCGGTTGGCCTCAATCGGGGTCGCGCGTTGGATCCAAATCGGCAATTGACGAGGGCCGCAGTTTTTTCTACGGTTGCGGCACTACGCCGTGTAACGCAACGATCACACGAGCTTGATTAGAATAAAACGCGTGAGCGTCAATAAGTATCGCGATCCTCATTGCTGTGCGCCGCACTCCCGGCGGCGTCTCGCATTCCCGGTCCGACGCATGCAGCCGGACGACCGTATACCACAAAACCAACTGATTGGAGGTAGAGATGACTAAACCCGTTAAACAACCGGCGCAGATGACCCGCCGTAAGGTACTCAAAGGTGCCGCGGCAGCGGGCGCGGGCGCCGCGGTCGGGCCGTGGATCATCAGTTCCAATGTGCTCGCCGCGTCGGGTGAAGTGAACGTATTAATGTGGTCGGACTACTTGCCGCCCGGCTTTCTGAAAGCGTTTACCGCCGACACCGGCATCAAGGTCAACTACACCGGTATTGGCTCAAACGAAGAAATCATCAACAAGATGAAAGCGACCAAGGGTCGCGGCATCGACATCTGCAGCCCGACCAACATGCGCTCGCCGCAGTGGATAGAGCTGGATCTGTTACAGCCGTTCGACTACGCCAGGATCAAGAACATCAAAAACGTCAACCCGGCAATGTTGAAAGTCGGCGACGAAGAGTGGAACTTCGGCGGCAAAGGTTCCCACTGGCTGCCGCACATCTGGGGCACCGAGGGCGTCGCCTGGCGCACCGACCTGTGGAATCCGCCACGCAGCGGCAACATTCCGAGCTACGGCGATTGCTGGCAGGCCGACGTGAAAGGCAAAACCATGATGCGGCCGCATTCCGGCATGCTGGGGGCGGGCTTGTATCTGGAAACTACCGGCGCACTTGAGCCGGGCGCCATGAAACGTGCATACAATGACGAAAAACTCATGCGCAAGACATGGCAAGTCGTGACGGATTACTGCATCAAGAACAAAGCGCAGGTGAAATTGTTCTGGAACGACGCTGACTCGCAGAAAAACGGTCTGCTGAACGAAGGCGTACTGGTGGGTCAGACCTGGGACGGACCGCCGATCACACTGATGAACGATGGCGAGCCCGTGCAGTATCGAGCTCCCGTAGAAGGTTCCCTCGCGTGGGTGGACGGCATGGCACTGTCCAAGCAGGCGGGCGATCTGGACGCTGTCTACGCTTTCATCGATTATTGTTTCGTGGCGAAGCCGGCCGGCATGTCGATCGACGGCGGCAGCGATACCAGCTATGGCGGCCACGGCTACAATTCAGCGGTGTTGGGTGCCGACAAGCACGCCAGCGCGCAATACGCAAAAGTGTTTGGATCGGTCTACCCGGGTAATTCGCTGGCGAATCTGTGGCCCTGGCCGAAAGAGCCGCAATGGTACGCAGACGTTCGAACTGAATTCCGCAATAAGTTCGTTAACGCCTAAGTCCCCTGGCATGCCCCCTGGATTTTTGCCGGGGGGCATGCGTTTGCAACACGTATAACAACGGCGACTGCTGCCACTCAGCGCAAACCAGCGGGAAGTATTCATGAGTGCCGATGTAGAACTCGAAAACGTCTGGATCCGCTTTGGCGATTTTGTCGCCGCCCGGGAAGTCAATATCACCATACCGGGGGGTAGTTTTTTCAGCTTCCTGGGCCCCTCCGGTTGCGGCAAGACGACGCTGCTGAGAGCCGTTTCAGGCTTCATGGAACCGTCCGAGGGACGCGTGAAAATCGGCGGTAAAGATATGGCGGGCATCGGCCCCAATAAACGCCCGACCGCGCTGATTTTTCAAAACCTCGCGCTGTTCCCACTGATGACGGTGTGGGAGAACATCGCATTTGCTCTGGAAGTAAAAGGCGTCGGTAAGGCGGAACGCCGCAAACGCGCTGACGAACTGCTGGACTTGATCGCGCTGCCCGACCAGGGGGAGAAAATGGTGCATGAGTTGTCTGGCGGGCAGAAGCAACGCGTGGCAATTGCCCGCGCATTGGCGGCCGAACCCGATGTGCTGCTGCTGGACGAGCCGCTATCTGCACTGGATCTCAAGTTGCGGCAGCACATGCGCACCGAACTGCGTGCGATACAGCAGCGCGTGGGCATCACCTTTATCTACATCACCCACGATCAGGGCGAAGCGCTGACCATGTCGGATAACGTAGCGGTGATGAGCGAGGGGGTGATCCAGCAGGTTACGGATGGTAACACTCTTTACGATCATCCCGAAACGTCCTTCGTCGCCTCGTTCGTCGGCGAGAACAATCTGTTTCGCGGCAGGGTAAAGGAAACGAATGCGCAGCAAACGGTAGTCGAAACCAATGTCGGTCCGATACGGGCGCGCACGTCGACCAAGGCTGCATTGAACAACGGCGACCCGGCTTTCGTGTTCGTGCGGCCGGAATCGTTGAAGTTCGCCAACGGCGCACACGCCGACAACAACATCAAAGCCACCGTGCACACGGAAGAATTCGAGGGCCATTTCTGGCAGGTGTTTCTCGATGTAGCGGGCGGCGACAAACGGATCAAGATGTCGTTGGTCAACGAGGGTACCGCGCTTGGCCACGCGCCGGGGGCGGAGGTCGATTTAAGCTTCTCAGCAGAACTCGCCGTCGCGTTGCCCGAAGGTCAGCTGGCGGCCGAGTAGCTCGGGAGAAGACGATGAATCCCAGCGGATATTTTCGCCGGTTCTTTGTTCGCAACGGCACGGCGCTCGGCACCTTTCTGCTGCTGTCCGTGGCGTTCTGGATGTTCGTCATGATCATCCTGCCGCAGGCGTTCATGATCGATTTTTCGTTCCGTCACAACCTGCCGCCGGCGGAACTCGGCGGGGCGAAGGACACCTATACCACCGAACACTACGAGTTCATGGTGTACGGCAGTGCCGAATCCGAAGGCGAATTCAACACGGTCGATCTGGGGGTGTTCGTGCGCACGCTGATAGCGGCGTTTTTTGTCACCCTGTTCGACCTTGCAATCTGTTATCCGATCGCTTATTTCCTGGCACATTCCGCACAAGGCGGCTGGTCGCGACTGATGGTGCTGTCGCTCATTGTACCCTTCTGGGTGAACGAGATACTGCGCGCTTTCGCGTTCCGCATCATGTTCGGCTCGGCCGGTGTAATAAACGGTTTTCTCATGTGGCTGGGGGTGATCGACCAGCCGGTCGACTTTATTCGCGAAAACGTCGCGCTGTACGCTGGTCTTGGTTATGCGTTCATCCTGCTGATGATTTTCCCGCTCTATAACGCCATTGAAAGCCTGGACAAAAACCAGATCGAGGCGGCCCGCGATATGGGCGCATCGTGGATACGCATTCACCGGCGCATAGTGATACCATTCGCCAAACCGGGCATCAGTTCCGGGTGCACGATGGTTTTCATGCTCTCCGCCGGCGCACTCGCCGCTCCACAAATCCTCGGCGGGCCCAGCAGCCTGTGGTTCACGCAGATCATCTATCAGTGGTTCCAGACCGGTAACAACTGGAACCGCGGTTCGGCGTACGCGCTGATTCTGCTCGCCAGCACCATCATCTTCGTGCTGCTGATGATGAAAGTATTCAAAGTGAAACTCGGGGAGATCGCACGGTGAAATCCGATACGATCACCCACGTATTCGTCATTGGGTTCGTGCTGGCGTTTTTCGCTTACCTGTTCGGGCCGCTCATCATCATGAGCGTCACCGCGTTCAACAGCTCAGCGTTTCCACGCGTGATGCCGTGGGAGTGCTTCTCCGTCGAGTGGTTCGATGTACTGATTCAGGACGACAAACTGATGCTCGGGTTGC
>JAOTYY010000033.1 GCA_029861595.1 Gammaproteobacteria bacterium | reverse complement strand
TACGTATGTCGTTTCGATGTCGATACGTATGTCGTGCGGTAAGTTGGGCTCAGTCATCATGCTTGGTAGTTCGGCTGCTGCGGCTCGCATTAGCGGTGGTAGTGGTCTAATTCTGACGGCTAGGCGCTTGGCGCACAAGCGCAGACCGATCAACTCTGCGAACCCGTCGACTGGCACGGATTCAGCTGTTCGGCCAATTTTACAAACTGCGCATTACTCAGCGTCTCCGCGCGCAGTCCCGGATCGACGCCGGCCTCGCGAATTGCGCTTTCCGTGAGGCAGCCGCGTAGTGTGTTACGCAGCGTCTTGCGGCGCTGCTGGAACGCCCGGCGCACCACATCGGTGAACCGGTCGGATTCGCTGGCGCCCAACTCCGGACGCTCCCGCGGTACTATGTGCACGACTGCGGAGTGCACTGCCGGGGGTGGCGAGAACGCGCCCGGGGGCACGCTGAACAGGAGTTCAACGCCGCACCAGGCTTGGATCATGACGCTCAAGCGGCCGCGAGCCTTACTGCCAGGGACTGCCACCAGCCTTTGCGCGACTTCTTTTTGCAACATGAAATGCATGTCGAGGATATTTTCCGCGTCGCGCAACAGTCGGAACAGGAGTTCCGTAGCGATGTTGTACGGCAGGTTCCCAAACAGGCGAAGCCGCCGTGTATCCGTTGCCAGAGCGGCGAAATCGAAGTGCAGAGCGTCAAGATTGTGCACTTGCAGATTTCCGCCGGTGGCAGGTGCCCGCAGCGCCTCGCTGAGCTCCCGGTCGATCTCGATGGCCTGCAGGTCGACACCGCGCCGCAACACGGGGTACGTCAGTGCGCCGTGCCCGGGCCCGATTTCAACGAGCATCTGCCCCGGTTGCGGTGCCAGGCTCGCGACGATGCGCTCGATTACTGTGCGATCGTGCAGAAAGTGCTGGCCGAAACGCTTTTTTGCGCGCATAGGGAGATTAGTGCACTAGCCCCGCAATCTATAAGGCCGGCGGCTCAGTTCCAGCCCGAGTGCCAGTGCGCCAGCCAGGCTGTTGACCTGTGCTTCGCCGGTTCCCGCCAGGCTCAGCGCCGTACCATGGTCTACCGAAGTGCGCACGATGGGCAGCCCCAGAGTGACGTTTACCGCGGTGCCGAAACCGGTATGTTTCAACACCGGCAGCCCCTGATCGTGATACATGGCCAGCACGGCGTCGCAACCTTCCAGTTGGCGCGGAGTAAACGCTGTATCGGCCGGCAGCGGGCCGCTGACGATCAGTCCCTGCTCACGCACGAGCCGCAGCGCCGGCTGTATTACGCGTATTTCTTCGTCGCCCAGGTGACCGTCCTCACCGGCGTGCGGATTCAGGCCGCACACTGCGATGCGCGGGCGCGTGATGCCGAAGCGCTCGCGCAGGTCATGGTCCAGGATCAGCAGCACTTGCGTCAGTCGTTGTTCAGTGATCGACTCAGCGACTTCCCGTAGCGGCAGGTGGGTGGTGAGCAGAGCGACGCGCAATTCCCCGGCGACCAGCAGCATCACAGGTTGTGCGTGCGTGAGCTCAGCAAGGAACTCGGTGTGGCCGCTGAAAGCCACTCCGGCCTCGTTGATAATGCCTTTGTGCACCGGCCCTGTAACCAGCGCGGCCGCCAGACCGTCCCGACAGACCCCGTACGCAGATTCCAATGTATCGAGCACGTACTGTACGTTGACTACGTTCAGCTTGCCCGGGATGGCCGTTTCACTGAGGCTGAACGCATGAACCGACAACTCGCCGGCGGACGATGCCGCCGGTGTCCTGGAGAAGTCGACGTCGCGTAGCCGTAACGGCAGTCTGAGTGCCCGCGCACGTTGTTCCAGCAGTTGCGGATCGGCGATACAGACAATTTCGCAGGCGTGCGGCCGCTGCGCCAGCTGCACCGCCAGATCCGGACCGATGCCTGCGGGTTCTCCGGGAGTGAGGACGATGCGGGCGGTTTCCTGTTGCCCGTCAGCGCGGCTGGATGTACTCGACATAGGCTTCGTCGCGCAGGCGCCGTAACCACAGGCGCGTTTCGTCCTCGACTTTGATTTGCCACAATTGCTGACGTGCCTGACTGCGCAGAAACGCCTCTGTGTTGTCCGCTTCGCGGCGCTGCAACAATTGTGCGATGTGCCAGCCGAACGAGGTTTGAAACGGTTGGCTGATATCGCCGGCCTGCAGATCCGCCAGCGCCGCTTCGAACGCCGGTTCCATGGCGCCCTTGCTGAACCAGCCAAGGTCGCCGCCCTGTGCAGCCGTCGCGTGATCTTCCGAGTAGTTGCGGGCCAGTTCCGCAAAAGGCTCGCCCGCCGCAGCGCGTTGGCGCAGTTCGTCAAGCATCTTGCGGGCCGCATCGTGATCGCGCACGGCGTGGGTGCTCAACAGTATGTGCCGTGCTTGCGTCTGGGCGACTATGTGCCGCTGCTCGCCGCGCACGGCTTGGAGTTTGAGCAAATGAAAACCCACGTTGCTGCGGATAGCGGGGCTTATGTCGCCGACCCGCATATCCTCGACCGCGACGGCGAAGCGCGAGGGCATTTGCGCAAACGTACGCCAGCCCAGATCGCCGCCCTCCAGAGCATGCTGACCCTCGGAGAGACGAGCGGCCAGGGTGGCGAAATCCGCGCCCTGCTCGAGCTGGGCACGAACTTCCTCAACTTGTTGGCGTTTGGCGGAAATTGTATCGGGATCTGCGCCTTCGGTGACACTGATGAAGATATGCCGCAGGTGATGTTCTACGGATTTGCGTGTTTCCCGGCGGTTTACGGCAAGATGCTCGTTGATCTCCTGTTCGGAAATGTTTATCCGTTTCTCGACTTCGCGCCGGCGTAGTTGCTGAATAAGGAGATCGCGATGTAAATCGCTGCGAAATTTCAGATAATCATAGCCTTCCGATAGCAGCGCTTTGCGAAACTCGCTCAGAGTCATGCGATTGTTTTTCGCGACGCGTGTGGTGGATTCGTTGATCTGCGCATCGGTGACCTTGATGCCGAGTTGTTTGGCGCGCTGCAGTTGTGTCTGCGTGACGATGAGCCGTTCCAGGACTTGTTTGCGCAGTACGTCCTGGGGCGGGATTTGTCGTTTCGATTGCCGCAGTTGCAATACGATGCTGTCCAGTTCTGCCTGCAGATCGCTCTCCAGAATGATGCCGTCGTTCACCAGGGCGACGATGCGATCGAGTATTACGATGTCGTCATCCTGGGCAAACGCGGGAGCGCTCGCGCCAAGCAGGCACAGAATCAACAGGAATGTACGCACGCTTGCCACTGTCTCCCTCGGGTCACTGATTTTCGGCGCTTTCACGGTAGCCTAGAATACCAGATTCCAACAGCGAGCCGGCGTCGCGACCGATGCTGGTCAAGCCCTTGAGGGCCAGCTGCAGGTAGATGCTGCGTTCGGTGTCGTCGCTTTCGTCCCGTATGCGCTCGCGGGCCACCGTGCGAAATAACCAACAACAGCTTTCGTACTGAAAGCCCGCGAGGCCCTCGAGTAAACGGTCATCGACGATCGACTGATTCCAGCGCCCGAGCACACTCCACGATGGTGTCAATTGCCACTTGAAGGAAGCATCGACCTGCTCGAGCACTTCGAGCCGCCGGTAACGGTAAGCCAGGCTGGCGATATAATCTGTGGTGTTGCGGTACTGCAACTGCAGCTCGCCTTTGTCGTTTTGATTGGTATCGGGGTTGTATTGCAGCGCAGCGCTCAGGGCCAGCGTTTCACTGAGCGCCGCACTGCCTTCCACAATGGCGTCCGACGCCGGGCGGGTGGCGATGGGCTGACCTGGCAGCGTCACTTCACGATCGCGGAAATACATTATCTGTCCGACACCGATGCTGTATTTCTCCACACCGTTGCCGGGATCGAGGAACCGGCTGGAGAGCGCGACCGACAGCTGATCGGCGTCGCCCACCCGGTCGCTGCCACTGAAGCGGTTGGTACGAAACAGTTGCGCGAAGCTGAACGTGTACTCCCCGCTGTCGAAGATCGGTACGTCGGACTGGTCTTCGAAGGGCACGCGCAAATAGAACAATCGCGGTTCCAGGGTTTGCAACAAAGTGCCTGCGTCACGCTCAAAGAACAATCCGCCGTCCAGCGAAACGATCGGCAATGCACGCTCGATCGAACCGGATTGGCCGGGGGCGGTGTCCTGCAATGCGTAGTGTGTATAAGCCAGTTCCAATGCCGGGGTGAAGAACCAGGCTGCGCCTCCCAGCGGCGCATTCACAAAGGGGCGCAGATCCAGCCGCTGTCCGGTAACACTGTCGTCGCGCTCGAACTGTACGGCCTCGGCATTGAGCCCGTAGTCGACAAACTCATACGTTCGTGGCGTAGTCCGCAAGACAAGCTGTGGCAGGCGCTGATAGGGTCGACCGCTGCCGGCGATATCAGAGTCCAGGGTCTGGTAGCCCTCAACCCTCGTGCGCAGCCAGAAATCGTCGGCGTAGTAAGTCAAATCGCCACGCCGCAGCAGGTGCGTGATACTGGCGATGCTCAACGAATTGCCGAGATCGTTGAAATAATCTTCGTCCGATGCCTGGGCCGCGTCAATGCCGGTCGTCCAGCTGGCGCCGAGCGTGCCGGCGTGGCGCAGACGCGCGAAATTTCTTTCGTCGCCGAACTTGTCATCGTCGAGGTATTCCGCGTCGAGCCGCCAGTTGCCCTGATGTGTGAGCAGGCGAACTTCGTTCTGCAGTTGGGTGCCGCGATCACTCATGAAACGCGGGGTAAAGGTTGCATCGGCATTCGGGGCGATGTTCCAGTACCAGGGTAACGAAAACTCAGTGCCGGAACTGTTCGAGAAACTCAGCTCCGGGGCAAGAAAACCCGACTGCCGAGCGTCGCCGATGGGAAAGCGAAACCATGGCGAATACAGTAGCGGTACGTTTTTGAAGCGCAGTACGGTGCCGCGCGCCGTCCCCTGCTGGGTTTCGTGATCGAGCACTACACGGTCCGCGGTCAGCGCCCAGTCCTGTTTCTCCGCCGGGCATGTAGAGACGGTTCCGGAGTACAGATACGTGCGTGACTCTCCCTCGCGATCGATGCGCGCGGCCCGCCCCTGCATGAAGGTATCAAACTGCGTAAAGGTTGCGTCTTCGTAAGTCGCATCGTCGGTGTCGAGATCTACTTTCAGCTGTCTGGCCGACAACGAGTAGTCGACGCTATCGAAAGTTACCGCACCATCGGCGGTAACGGTGTTTTCGAGCCGATCGAGCTCTATGCGGTCAGCGTCGATGCGTTTGGCGCCCTCGGTCAAAACGGCGTTGCCCTCTATCACGGTGACTGAGCTGTCGCTGCTGATCAGGCGATCGGCGCTCAGTCGCGGTTTGTCATCGGCAGCTCCGAGCGGTGGTCGCGGCGGCAATGGCGGGCACAGCTCGAGTGTTTGCGCGTGTGCGTGCGCTGCTAACAGGGCCGCACAGAACGATGCGCGCAGTGAGCATCTTGCGGCGGTTACGGCGGGCCTCCTGCCCGTCGAACGCGCTGACTGGGATTGCGTATTCAGGGTCGTACGTAATGCCTGACGGACTGGACCGTGAGGTTTCGGCTTCGGTTCACCGGCGCAGTTTACTTAAAATTACGTCGGCGGTGGCGTTAGCGCCTGCCATGTGCTTGCCCGGAATCGCACCTGGTATGCTTGCAACGAGCCATTTGCGGATCAGGCGTGTAGTATTCGCTGCATAGAATCCGACCCTCAGCCGATGCGACAGTTGAACCGGCGATTTTGCGACACCAGTGCCAGTGAGCACCTGCATACTCGGGAGCCTGTAATCGAACGTTCGACGCACCCGCAAACCTTTAGCTGCCAGAGGGGTTGATGCGGTGGCGACTAGAGATCCGATCCGGGATCATTTTTTTGAAGCGAATCTGTTCCGTTCCCGGGCGATCATGGCTGCGACCGTGTGCGCGGCTTTGCTGCTGTTGCTTGCCGGGCGCTTGTTTTTTCTGCAGGGCATCGGCCATAGCCACTACGCCACCCTTTCGACCAGCAACCGCGTCCGCTTGATGGCCGTGGCACCGACCCGCGGTCTGGTATTCGACCGCGACGGCGTTCTGCTGGCGGAGAACCTTCCCAGTTATCGCTTGGAGCTTACGCCGGAATCGATTCCGGACATGGACCGTACGCTGGCGTCTCTGCACGAGCTGCTGGAATTCAGCGACAACGACGTTTCGCGACTGCGCAAAGCACTGCGTCGCAAACGTCCCTTCGAGGGGATTCCGCTGCTTGACAACCTGAGTGACGATCAGGTGGCCCGCATGGCAGCGAACCGCCACCGGTTCCCGGGCGTCGACATCGCGGCGCGGCTCAGTCGCAACTATCCGTTGGGCGATCTCACGGCGCACGTGCTCGGTTATGTGGGTCGCATCGACGAACGCGAATTGCTGGATCTCGATCCCAATAACTACAGCGGCACCAGCTACGTTGGCAAGATCGGCATAGAAAAACAGTACGAGGATTTATTGCACGGTAGCGTGGGGTTCCAGCAGGTCGAAGTGAACGCCGAGGGTCGCATCCTGCGCGTCCTTGAGGAGATGCCGCCGGTGCCGGGAAAGGATATCTATCTGACGCTGGAGATCGCCCTGCAGACAGCTGCTCGCGAGGCTTTAGGGGAGTCCAGCGGGGCCGTCGTGGCGCTGGATCCTTTGAACGGTGATGTGCTCGCCATGATCAGCCAGCCAGCCTTCGATCCCAATCCGTTCGTGAGCGGTATTTCGGCCAGCACCTATGCCGAGCTGAGTCGTGCCGAGGAGCGCCCACTGTTCAACCGCGCCTTGTCAGGACAGTATCCGCCCGGTTCGATAATCAAGCCGTTCCTGGGATTGGCGGCGCTGGAAACCGGTTTGCAGCCTGTCGAGCGCGTGCAGTTCTGCCGTGGTTACTACATGTTACCGAACGACGAGCGCCGCTACCGCGACTGGAAAAAGCACGGCCATGGCGTGGTCGATCTGCGCGCCGCCATCGCTCAGTCATGCGATGTGTACTTCTACGATTTGGCGCTGCGCCTTGGTATCGACCGCATTGCGCCGTACCTGGCAGCGTTCGGTTTCGGAACGCATTCAGGGATAGACAGCACCGGAGAGGCGGAGGGTCTTCTGCCGTCGCGGGCGTGGAAACGGAAAATGCGCAACGAGCCCTGGTTCCCGGGAGAAACGCTGATCACCGGGATCGGTCAAGGCTACCTTGCAGCAACGCCGCTGCAGTTGGCCAGCGCTACCGCAACGCTCGCCAGCGGGGGGGTGCGAATGCGCCCGCGCCTGCTGGCCAGCGTTGCTACTGCGCCTGGTACCCGGGATACCCGTGGCGCGCAGGTGTTGAGCAGGATGGAGATCGTAGACCAGGCGCACTGGGAGAGCATCCTCGCGGCCATGCAGGACGTGGTGCACGATTATCGGGGCACAGCGTTCAGCTCCCATCGCGATGTCGGCTATCGCGTCGCGGGCAAGACCGGCACGGCGCAAGTGGTGGCGATAGCGCAAGACGGCGAATACGATGCCGATAAACTTGCCCGTGAACTGCGTGATCACGCGCTGTATGTCGCTTACGCGCCGGTGCGGGCGCCGCGTATCGCCGTTGCTGTGTTGGTGGAACATGGCGGCAGCGGCGGCCGCGTGGCGGCGCCGGTGGCGCGGCGCGTTATGGATGAGTACCTGCTGCGCGGCACCGCGGCCGCCGAGGTACGGGATTAACCCGGCATGGCACGGCTTTCATCAGGGTATGGCGGCCGCGATTCGCTGCTGCGACTGCTGGCACATTTCTTCAGAATCGATCCGCCATTGTTGCTGGCTTTGCTGCTTTTGTGCGCCACTGGTCTGGTAGCGTTATACAGCGCGTCGGGGCAGGATCTCGACACCGTGCTGCGACAGGGCTTGCGCATGGCAGTTGCGTTTGGCGCCATGCTGCTGCTGGCGCAGGTGCCCTCGCGTAGTTTGCGTTTATGGGCCCCATGGGTATATGCCGGCGGTGTGGCTCTGTTGATCGTGGTTCTGGTCGCTGGGGATGTAGGCAAAGGCGCGCAGCGCTGGCTGGATCTGGGCGTGCTGCGTTTTCAGCCTTCGGAGATACTCAAAATCGGTCTCCCGCTGGCCATGGCCTGGTATCTGTCCGAACGTCCACTGCCACCCCGCCTCGGGCGCATACTGGTGGCTGTTGTCGTAACCGCGGTGCCGTGCGTATTGATCGCCTATCAGCCGGATCTGGGTACCGCGTTGCTAGTCTGCTGCAGTGGACTGTTTGCGCTGTTCTTGTCCGGAATGCACTGGCGGTTGCTGCTCGGCTTTGTAGCGATCGCTGCGGCTTCGACCCCGGTGCTGTGGCATTTCATGCATGACTATCAGCGGCGCAGGGTGTTGACGTTCCTGAATCCGGAATCCGATCCGCTGGGTTCGGGTTATCACATCATTCAGTCTAAAATCGCCATCGGCAGCGGTGGCACGTATGGCAAGGGCTGGTTGAACGGCACGCAATCGAATCTGGATTTTCTGCCGGAACGCTCTACCGATTTCGTGTTCGCGGTGTATGGCGAGGAGTTTGGGTTTATCGGCGCTGTGTTACTGTTACTCCTGTATGTTTTTGTCGTGTTGCGCGGTTTGATGTTCGCGGTGGGGGCGCAGGATTCGTTTGAACGCATCCTCGCTGGCAGTTTGAGTTTGACGTTTTTTTTCTATCTGTTTGTCAACATCGGCATGGTCACCGGGTTGCTCCCGGTAGTTGGTGTGCCGTTGCCGCTGATGAGCTACGGTGGCACGTCAATGGTCACGTTGATGGCGGGTTTCGGTATTCTCATGGCAATTAATTCACATCGCCGGTTATTGGCGTGAAGCGGCTGGTTGGACAATCGGCCTTGTTGCTGACGATACTGTGCATGCTGTCACCGGGCAGTGCTTCCTACCTGGGGCGCGCAGAAGTGGATACGTTTGTTGCTGAACTCGCGCGGCGGCACAGTTTTGATGAATACGAACTCCGCGACCTGTTTCGCGGTGTGCGAACGCAACAACGGGTGCTCGAGGCCATTGCACGTCCGGCGGAGGCCAAACCCTGGCATGCGTATCGGCCGATTTTCGTGACCGATTCGCGAATTCGTCAAGGAACCGAGTTCTGGAACGAGCACGCGGCGCTGCTCAGCGAGATAGAATCCGATCTGGGCGTTCCGGCCGAGATTCTGGTCGCCATCGTTGGCGTCGAGACGCGCTACGGTCGCCACCGCGGTAGTTTTCGTGCACTGGACACGTTGACGACTCTGGCGTTCGATTATCCGCCTCGCAGTGCCTTCTTCCGGCGCGAACTCGAGCAGTTCTTGTTACTCGTGCGCGACGAAGGACTGGACGCGCGGCGTGTATCAGGTTCTTATGCCGCGGCGATGGGGATGCCGCAGTTTATCTCCAGCAGCTATCGCGAGTATGCGGTGGACTACGACAAGGACGGACGCCGTGATCTGTGGGACAGCCCTGAGGATGTTCTGGCCAGCGTGGCCAACTATTTCCGCCGCCACGGCTGGCGACGAGGGGATCCGGTGACCTTTGCCGTAACGCCAGACGGGACCGACTATCGGGATTTGTTGCGCAAGGAACTGCAACCCAGGGTTACGCTGGAGCAATTGCGCAGTCACCGCTTGATCGGCGCCGGGCAATCACCGGCCGGGCCATTCACGGTCATGGAACTGCAAGGTACAAGCGGTCCCGAGGTTTGGGTGGGACACTATAATTTTTACGTGATTACACGCTATAACCACAGTCGTTTATACGCCATGGCCGTGCATCAGTTGAGTCGCGCCGTGCGCGAACGCCGCGCGCAGCCCCAAGTACAAATCACGACACAGTGATGCCTGAAGATCGCCAGCTGCTGCCGTATCTTCTGATGCTGGTCCTGGTCGGTTGCGGCGGAACTGAACCTTATTATCGGGGCGACGGCCCCGGTGTGCCGATCGATGTGGCGAGCATCGAGAGTGTTGTCCCGCGTAACGAACCGCGCAGCCGTTACGGAAACCCGTCGAGTTACGTTGTCAATGGACGACGCTATGACGTGATGGCCAGCAGCAAGGGTTACCTGGCCAAGGGCAAGGCATCCTGGTACGGACGCAAATTTCACGGCAAACGAACCTCGAGTGGTGAGCCGTTTAACATGTATGCAATGACCGCTGCTCACAAGTCACTGCCGTTGCCGACATATGTGATGGTCACCAACCGCAGGAACCGTCTGCAGGCGGTTGTTAAAGTAAACGACCGGGGACCGTTCGTGGATGACCGGTTGATCGATCTGTCCTACGCGGCCGCGGCAAAACTGGGCATTCTGGCGGAAGGTACCGGGGATGTGGAAATTCGTGCGCTGCAAGCCGGGCAGGCGATCCCCCGCAGCGCCAGCGTGCCCGCTGGTGTTTCAGGTGATTCCGTGTACGTGCAACTTGGCGCTTTTCAACATCGTGCCAATGCCGAACTTTTGCGTGCCAAGGTTAGCGGCGCCGATCTGCTGTCGGCCCGCGTCAGCCGGGCAGAGGGCGCGAAAGGTGCGCCCGTATACCGGGTACGGGTCGGGCCCCTGGACAGTGAAAGCGAGGTCAAGGCCGTACTGGCCAAACTGCAACGCGCCGGAATCGGATCCTACCGGCTGGTTACCGAATAGCACAGTGCCGGTTTTCGGATAAAATTGCGTGGCCTGACCGGCAGGCGCATGGCAGGCAACAAACTCGTTCCGCTTGGCAATCGATTCACACGGGCTGACAACTTCGGATTACGAATGATCGACAAACTTGTACTTTTTCTATGCTTGACTGTGGGGACGAGCACGACGCTGCTGGCCGCAACCGCACCTGTACCCGCACCGCCGCAAGTTGCAGCCAACGCTTATCTGCTGGTGGATTTTGACAGCGGCAAGGTGTTGGCAGAGCGCAACATCGACCATGCCATACCACCCGCGAGTATCACCAAAATCATGACTTCTTACGTGGTGTATCACGAGCTTGCGAAAAACTCCTTCGCCCTGGATTCGCTGGTGCCGGTGAGTAAAAAAGCATGGCGCATGAAAGGCTCGCGAATGTTCATCGAGGTCGGTGACAAGGTGAGCGTCGCCGATCTGCTGCGAGGCGTGGTCATTCAGTCGGGCAACGATGCAAGTGTAGCCCTCGCCGAATACGTGGCCGGCAGCGAAGAATCGTTCGCCGAAATCATGAACATTCATGCGCAGCGTCTCGGTATGAGCAACACTGTCTATCGCAACAGCACGGGCTGGCCGGACGGGGAGCATGTTACGACCGCGCGTGATATCGTCACGCTGTCGCGTGCGCTGATCGCAGAATTTCCGGAACATTACGAAACCTATGCGGAAAGAGAATACACTTTCAATGGAATCGTGCAGTACAACCGTAACAAACTGCTGTGGCGCGACGACAGCGTCGACGGTGTCAAGACGGGTCACACCCAGGAAGCCGGCTACTGTCTGGTGAGTTCCGCGAAACGGGGCGACATGCGTTTGATTGCGGTGGTGCTGGGGGCGCAGAGCGAGGATGCGCGCGTGGCGGCGAGCCGCAAGCTGCTGGGTTACGGTTTTCGGTTTTTCGAAACCCACAAACTCTACAGCGCGGACCAGTCACTCAGTGAGATCCGTGTCTGGAAAGGCACCGCGGAGACCCTGGCGATAGGTTTGCGCAAAGATCTGTTTGTCACGATTCCGCGCGGGCAGTATAAAAAGCTCGATGCGGCACTGCAGGTGAGCGATGCGGCTACCGCGCCGGCACGCAAGTACCAGTCGCTGGGCAAAGTGCGCGTCACACTAGATGGTGAGCTTGTCGAGGAGCGCCCGTTGCTGGCGCTGCAGGACATTGCTGAAGGCAATCTCTGGCAGCAGGCACGCGACACCGTGCTGCTGTTGTTCCACTGATCGACCCGATGCGCCCACCGTCTATTTACCTGAGCAGCGAATCAAAACAGTCGCAACCAACCTGGGTCCGGGCATTCGACCGTGGCGCGGGCCGAAAACAGGCGCCTGGCCATGCCTGACGACACATTGTTCGATTTCCCCTGCGATTTCCCGATCAAGGCGATGGGGCAGGCAAGCGCCGGATTTGAGGCCGTGGTGCTGGAGATCGTGCAAAGGCACGCGCCCGATCTGGGCGAGGGGGCGGTACGCACGCGGCCCAGCAGGAACGGCAGGTACCTGGCTATCACCATCACGATTCGTGCTCGCAACAAGCAACAACTCGATGCGATTTACGCCGAGCTGAGTGCACATAGCGACGTGCTGATGGCATTGTAGGCGCGTGTCCACAACCGATTTGATCGTGCGCCGACTGGGCGTGCTCGACTACCAGCCGGTTTGGCGGGCCATGCAGGCGTTCAGCAAAACGCGCAGTTCAGCCGACCCTGACGAATTCTGGGTTCTGCAGCACCAACCGGTGTTCACCCTGGGTCAGGCCGGCCGGCGCGAACACATACTCGCCGATACCGGCGGTATCCCTATCGTCAAAGTCGACCGCGGCGGACAGGTTACCTATCATGGTCCCGGTCAGGTTGTTGTCTACACACTGCTCGATCTGCGGCGTCGTAAACTTGCGGTGCGCGCGCTGGTGACTGCTCTGGAACAGGCGGTGATGGCATTGCTGGACAAACTCGGCATCGCCGCGACCACTCGCGTGGGCGCGCCCGGTGTGTACGTGCGCGAGCGTAAGATTGCGGCATTGGGACTGCGCGTAAGCGCCGGGTGCAGCTATCATGGATTGAGTTTCAACGTAGCCATGGATCTTGCGCCGTTTTCGTTGATTGATCCGTGCGGGTACCGTGGTCTGGAGGTCACCCAGCTCAGCGAACTCGGGGTCGGTCTGGTGCCGGAGGAAGTCGGCGACCTGTTGAGCGATGAGTTGCAGGTACAACTCGGCTACAATTCCCGGTTCCTGACGCAGCGACTACCGGACGTGTTGAGGAGCAGCGCGCAGGTCAGTTAGTTCGGTACATCATGAAATCGGAAACAGACAAAGCGGCGCCATCGCGCCGTGATCCGGCGGGGCACCAGCGCGGGGCCGACAAGATGGCGCGCGTGCGTGTCAAATTCGAACCCACGGTGCAGCCCCTGCGCAAACCGCAGTGGATTCGTGCGCGAGTTCACGCCAGTACACGTGTCCAGCAGCTCAAACAGGTGTTGCGTGAGCAGCAGTTGTTTACGGTTTGCGAAGAGGCTAATTGCCCGAACCTCGGCGAATGTTTCGGCCATGGCACGGCGACGTTCCTGATAATGGGCGATATCTGCACGCGGCGTTGCCCGTTTTGCGACGTTGCCCATGGCAGGCCGGAACCGCTGGATGTGGACGAGCCCGCCAAACTCGCTGCGACAGTAAAGGCCATGGGCTTGTCATACGTGGTCATCACCTCGGTCGACCGTGACGACCTGCGTGATGGTGGGGCGCAGCACTTCAGCGCCTGCGTGCGGGCGATCCGCGATGCTGCCCCGGGCATCAGAATCGAAGTTCTGGTCCCGGATTTTCGCGGCCGTATGGATATCGCCCTGCAGATCCTGGACACCGCGCTGCCCGACGTGTTCAACCACAATCTGGAAACCGTGCCGCGTCTGTACAAGCTTGCACGGCCCGGCGCGGACTACGCCTGGTCGTTGAATCTGATCCGAGAGTTCAAATCACGGCACCCGAATGTGCCCGGCAAATCCGGGCTGATGCTGGGATTGGGTGAAGAAATCGAAGAAGTGAAGGACGTGATGCGTGCGTTGCGGCAACACGACTGCGATATGCTGACCGTTGGCCAGTATCTGCAACCCAGCCGCGATCATCTACCGGTAGTTCGCTACGTGCACCCCGACGAATTTGAGGAACTGCGGCGGATCGGCGAAGCAATGGGCTTTACCCATGTGGCCAGTGGGCCTCTGGTGCGCTCGTCCTACCACGCGGATCAGCAGGCGTCGGGTGTATTGCCGGACCGGACGTAACGGCTCCTTGACCAAAGGCCTGCACCGCGCCGGCGCGCGGCAGCCGCAACAAATCCCTCTATTTAACCCCGCGCGCCGGGCGGCGGCGTTTACCCGTTCACCGATAGATCAAGAGAGGTGAGGTCGTGAAACGCTATTTCAATTGCACTGCGCTAGTTACCGCGTCGCTGCTGACGCTGGTGGCCTGTACCGCCTACCAGCAGGCAGAGGATATGCACGGCAGTATTGCCACAGCGCCTGCCAATAAGCGCGTTGCCGATGAGGAGAAGACGCCGCAGCCTGCACCGGCTAGACAGGAGCGATCCAAACTCGCTCGTAATACCCTGGCGGTGCCGCCGGCAGTGCAACCTGGACTGGCGTCAGACGCGACAGCAGGCGGGCAACAGGCGCTCAGCAACGCGCCAGTGAAAGCACTGGCCGTCGACCAGAGCCCTGGCTGGATCGCGCCTGATCGGGAAAACTATGCTCACTTCGAGGACAATCCGCTGCGTCGGGTGTTCGACAAACCAGTGTCCACGTTCAGCATCGATGTCGATACCGGCGCCTATGCGAATGTGCGGCGCTTTCTGAATCAGGGCCGCCTACCGCCCCATGACGCCGTACGCGTCGAGGAGTTGATCAACTACTTCGCCTATCGCTACCCGGTACCGGAGAATGCCGCCCAGCCATTCTCCATCACTACCGAAACAGGGCCCACGCCTTGGAACGATGCCACGCGCCTACTGCACATCGGGATACAAGGCTACCGTCTGGCAGAACAGGACCTGCCACCTGCCAACCTGGTGTTTCTCGTCGATGTGTCAGGCTCTATGCGTGCGGCCAACAAACTCGCGTTGCTCAAACCCGCGTTGAAAATGCTCGCGCGCAGGATGCGTGCCGAGGACAGCATCGCCATTGCCGTGTACGCCGGCGCCTCCGGTACGATTCTGCCACCGACCCGGGGCGACGATCGTGCAACCATCACAGCAGCGATTGACAATTTGCGCGCCGGTGGCTCTACCAACGGTGCGTCTGGTATCCGCCTGGCTTACCAGCTTGCCGAGCAGAATTTCAATAACTCCGGAATCAACCGGGTGATTCTCGCCACCGACGGCGATTTCAACGTCGGCACTACTGATATTCAGCAACTGAAAGAACTGGTCGCCGCGAAACGCCGCTCGGGCGTGGCGCTGACCACGCTGGGTTTCGGCAGCGGCAACTACAACGACAGCCTGATGGAACAGATTGCCGACGCCGGCAACGGCAACTATGCCTATATCGACAACCTTAACGAGGCGCACAAAGTCCTGTCGCAGGAGCTGTCGGCGACGCTGAGGACGATCGCCCGGGACGTGAAAGTTCAAATTGAGTTCAACCCTGCCGTAGTCAGCGAGTACCGCCTGATTGGCTACGTCAATCGGCGCCTGCGCGATGAGGATTTTGCCAACGACAAGATTGATGCGGGCGACATCGGCGCGGGTCACTCCGTGACCGCATTGTACGAGATCGCTTTACATGGTGACGGCGGAGAACGTTTGCCGCAGTTCCGCTACGGAACTGCTGTTGCAGCTCCGGCGTTCGCTGAGCAGCCCGAGCTGGGATTTGTGCGCCTGCGTTATAAGTCAGCGCGGGGCAACACCAGCCGACTGCTCGAGCGCGTGGTGCATGGTGCCGACATGCGCGACACACTGGTGCAAACCAGTGAACAGTTCCGTTTTTCGGCTGCGGTTGCGGCGTTCGGCGAGTCGTTACGTGGTGGGCGCTATCTGGGTGACTTCGATCTGCAGGGTGTGCAGTTGCTCGCGCGCGACTCACGCGGCGTGGATGCGTTCGGCTACCGCGCCGAATTTCTGCAATTGGTTGGTCTGGCTTTGGCGCTGCGCGACGGCGTCGCCCAGATCAGTCCCTGATTGTCGCTGCCACGCGGCGTCGGTTGCTCAGTTGCGCGCAACCGAGTTAGTCTCGCAGGCATGGATGCCGCGACTAACGCAGCCGGGCTCAGCGACGAAGAGCTGATGTGCGCTTACCGTGACGGAGAGGCGGCATGTTTCGACAAACTTTACCAGAGGCACGCCAGCAGCTTGTATCGTTTCGTAGTGCGCAACGCCGGCGACGAGCAACACGCCAACGAACTGTTTCAGGACATCTGGATGCGCGTGATCAACTCGCGTGCGCGTTATGTGCCGACCGCGTCGTTTCGCACCTGGCTGTTTTCCATCGTGCACAATCGGCTGACCGATTATTACCGGGCGCAGGCCAGGCGCAATGCACGTATCGAGGCAGCCAGCACGGATTTCGAGCAGTTCTCGGACCCGGACCCGCTGCCCGGTGAGGCGTTGCAGAACACGCAACTACAACAAGCCCTGATACGCGAAATCGGTACGCTGCCGCGAGTCCAGCGCGAGGCCTTTCTGCTCAAGGAAGAAGCAGGGTTGTCCCTTGATCAGATTGCCGAAGTGGTCGGCTCCTCGCGCGAAACGATCAAGAGCCGGCTTCGCTACGCAGTGGCGAAACTGCGCACCGCACTGAGGGAGGAGTTGTGAACGAACCCAACGCCCCCGAACGGCAAAACGCGGACGATTTACGCGAACTCTACCGGGCCGCGCCGCAGCCGGAGCCGCCCGTGGCGCTGGGCGACGATATTCGCCAGGCCGCGCGCGATTCGCTGCGGGTGTCGGCGCAAAGGGGTGCATGGCCCTGGCGGCAAGGCGTGGCGGTCGCCGCCGTGCTGGTACTCAGCGTGTCCATTCTGTTGTTGTTTCCGCGCGAGCAGCTGCACGCGCCCGGAGAAGCGCCGGTACAGCCACCGGCGGTGAGCGACGCGCCGCAGCCGGCTCAGCCAGCCGCCCCAGTGCCCGAACCGTTGCCAGCGCCGGCCGCGGAAAGCAAGCGCAACGCAGCGGGTAAGACCAGGCAGGAAGCACCGCCGGCCGCAGCTCGCACGTTGCTGCAGGCGCCGGCCGACGAACGGAGTATGGATAGCAGCGCGGCCGGAGCGGTGGTAAACATCCCGCGGGAAACCGCCACCGACAGCAGGACATTGGTGGAGGAGGCCGAGCAGCCCGACGTCGCGGACGATGTCAGGGACGATGCGGACGTGCTGGAAAAATCCTACTACCGCAGCTCACCGGAGCTGTGGATCTCGCACATCGAACGGCTGTTGTCCGAGGGCCGGTTCGCGGATGCGAAACGTGAATTCGACGCGTTTAAGGCACAGCATCCACAGCATCCTTACGCTGCGCGATAAAACGTGCCGGTTTGATTCTCGCCTAGGCGGTGCATGGATGTATCGTCGTTGTTCGACGACTTTAAGTAGTTGAATAATATAGCAAGTCGATAATCGCCGCCCAGTGCGTTGGAACGACACCGGACACTAGTGGCAGGCGAGAGCAGTATCGACCCGCGTTACCCGTGCAAACGTCTCCAGGCGGAACCGGGGGAACCAAGATTCAACGGGTTTTATTGGTCGCCGCGCCGGATTGTCCGAACAGGTGCACCCGCGCCTCCTCGTCGGGTGCTTCGCTGCCGCGCCGGGAGCGATGGTCCTTGAGAAGATCGTAGCCGCGCCTCAACCCCGGCCGCGTCTTGAGGTTGTCATACCAGCGGCGCACGTTCGGAAACTCCGCGAGGTCGATCTGTTGACTTTTATAGGTCAGGATCCACGGCCAGCAAGCCATGTCCACGATCGTAAAGTCGTCACAGATATACTCCCTGTCGGCCAGCCGCCGATCCAGTTCCTTGAACAATCGCAGCGTCTCTCGGCGATAGCGGTCGACGGCGTAAGGAATTCTCTCCCTGGCGTAGAGCGCAAAGTGCCCGTGCTGCCCCAGCATCGGTCCCAATTGACTCATCTGCCACATGAGCCACTGTTCTGCCGCGTAACGCTGGCGACGGTCCCGGGGGAAAAAATTGCCACTCTTCTCCGCCAGATAGCGGAGAATCACGCCCGACTCTGCCAGGGCGAGCGGCTCGCCGCCGTCATCCGGATCGCGATCCACAATGGCGGGCATCCGGTTGCTGGGACTGATGCTCTGAAACTCGGGCGTGAACTGTTCGCCGCGCCCGATGTTGACCGGTACGACCTCGTAGGGCAGCTGCATTTCTTCCAGCGCGATGGAGATTTTCCATCCGTTAGGCGTCGGCCAAAAATAGAATTCAATCACTGTGCCGCTCCGGGTTGAACTCCTGGTACGTTTCGCTGCCGATTGCGCCGTTGCTGCGTTGTTCGGCGATCTCTTCATTGCTGTATCCCAGCTCGGCCAGTATTTCGGCGTTGTGCTCGCCCAACCGGGGTGCGCCTCTGCGGATGTGTGGCGGGGTACCGTCGAAACGCGCGGCCGTGCGCGTCTGGCGCAGCCGACCTGCCACGGGGTGTCGGTGCTCCAGCAGAATCTGATTGTCGATAATCTGCGGGTGTTCTATGACCTGTTGCCGAGTCAAGGCGGGCGCCGACGGTACCTCCTCTCTGGCGAAAATCTCCAGCCATTCCGCGTTGGTTTTTCCTCGCAACACCTCCTGGACCAGTGCCAGGCGTTGATCCACGTTTTTGTCCCTGAGTTCAGGGGTTTTGAAGCGCGGGTCGTCGAGCAGTTCCGGTCTTTCGAAGGCTCTGGCTAGCGCCTGCCATTCCTTGTCACGCATGGTCGACACGGTTATATGACCGTCCTTGGTCTCGTAGATCAGGTCGATGAAGCTGGCCGCAGCCTGGCTGCTTAGCGGCCGGTCGACAAACGTCTGCCCGCCCATGTCGGACGCCCAGAGAAAATTCACGACGGCGTCCAGCATCGACAAACGCACGTGCTGCCCCTGTCCGGTTCGCTCACGGGCGAGCAGCGCGGCGCTGATTGCTTGCGAGGCCACCACCGCAGTGAGCTTGTCGGGCAGAATAGTGCGAACCAGTCGCGGCCGGGCACTGTCCGACCCGGCCTGCACCGTAGTCAAGCCGGAGAGCGCCTGGATCACGGGATCGTAGACGGGTTTGTCCGCCAAAGGACCGCGCTCGCCAAAACCGGAGATAGAGACGTAGACGACCGCCGGCGCGACTTCGCGGATGTCCGGTTCGGCCACACCCAGTCGTTCTACGACGCCGGGACGGAAGTTCTGTACAAACACGTCAGCCGTTGCCGCCAGCTTTTTCAACAGCGACTTGCCGCCTGCATGTTTGAGGTTGAGAGTCAGCGAACGTTTGCTGCGATTGATGTTCAGAAAGCCTGCGGACATTCCGCCACTGCGGTTGCCCAGCGAGCGGGTGTGATCGCCTTCGCCAGGTATTTCGACCTTTATGACATCGGCTCCCTGGTCTCCCAGGATGGAAGTCGCCCAAGGCCCTGACAGCATTGTTGTGAGGTCGACAATCCGGTAGCCGTCGAGTGGACCCGCCATTTTTCCTGCACCTTGCTCATTGATTGTGTGCAGCATAATCGAACAATTCCGGCAAAACCTGCAAGCGCAGATTGCTGATTACCGTCGGCTGGAAACACTTGAAACAGTAGACCTCGGCCCGCGACACACGCTCCCGCTGTCACAGACTGAATCTGTTGGGCGCGCCGCCGCAGATAGTTGCTCCTGCAATATCTGCATACCGTACGTTCGTGTACATAAGAGCCATCTGCGGTGTTACGCGCTTACGCCATAGGCCGAGCCATGCTTTGGCGCGCGTGCCTTGCAGCTGACCCTTGGCGACGCGCAGAATTACACGTCATGTACGGACAGCACACTAGGTGAGAGTACAGATGAAGGATTCCGACCTGTACGCGGCGTGCCTGGAAGCCGGGGGCGTCGAGTACGTGTTCGACATTCCGGGCCAGGAAAACGCCGATTTCTCAATGTCCCTGGTGCAGTCGCGGAAAATCAGATTCGTGCTCACTCCTCGTGGACAGTGCGCCGCGTTCATGGCGGACGTCTATGGACGCTTAACGTGGCGTCCCGCAGTGGAGCGCGCTTTCGCCGATCCCGGGCCCAACCTGCTGGTAGTGCCAATCGATTACCGCGAAAACGCTCTGCTGACGCAAAGCCTGGGCGAGATAGCCTGTCGTATCCAGCATCGCGTCCCAAAAAAAACCTGCAATTCTGTGTGCCGTAGGCGCTCACAAGGAGTAGACCATGGATATACCAGCAGCCAGCGACCAAGCGTGGGGGCCCACCCCACGGCGCACGTTTTTGAATGTCCCTTACTGCGAAGATGTCCACCAGCTCAAGGCGCACGTCGCGATCCTGGGGATTCCGTACGGTGATCCTTACAGCATTGACGAAGTGAGCAATTCGCAGACCAAGGCGCCGGAGGCGGTGCGCGAAGCATCGGCGCGCGTGTGTTTTGGCCTGGATCGTTACGATTTCGATATCGGCGGCACGGTATTTGACGGCAAACCGATAAAAGTAGTCGATTGTGGCAATATCCCCGGCGACGTGCGTAACCTTTCGCGCCACTACGAGTTGGCCGAGGCCACCGTACGCACGATGTTGGAGAAGGACACCCTGCCCATCGTCATCGGCGGCGATCACGGTGTACCCATTCCGGTATTTCGCGCGTACGAAGGTCGTGGCCCCATACACCTGGTGCAGATCGACGCGCATCTGGACTGGCGCGACGAAGTGAACGGTGTGCGCGAAGGTTATTCGAATCCCATTCGGCGCGCTGCCGAAATGCAGCATATACAGGGCATCACGCAAATTGGTTTACGTGGTCAAGGCAGCGCACGCACTCGCGACGTCGAAGACGCCATGGCTTACGGTTGTGACATCGTCACGGCTGCCGAACTGCACGACTCGGGCATGCGCGTGGTGCTGGAGCGGATTCCCGACGATGCGCATTACTATTTGACCATCGATGCAGACGGTGTCGACCCATCGGTGATGCCCGGCGTCTGGGCGCCGCACCCGGGCGGTGTTACTTACCCGCAGATGCACACGTTGATCCAGGGTCTGTGTCGTAAGGGGCGCGTGGTGGGTATGGACGTCAACGAGATCACGCCGATCTACGACATCAACCAGGCAACCTGCATGGCCGCCGGTCGTTTCATTGTGAATCTGATCGGTGGCGCGGTGCATAATGGTTATTTCGATTGACGCCGTGACGCGAGGGCAAACATCGACGCTGCTTCGGCTGGCGGTTATGCTGGGCAATCTACAGCGCTGGTTCGATGTCATTTACGCACGCCCGGCGGTGCAGCGCCGAATGAATCTGTTGAATAGACTACGCATTGATGCCGGGCAACTGGATGCCATGGTGCGGAACGTAATATTCGGCGACGCACGATGGCGACAAAGCAATTCCTGATAGTCGGTTTTTGAACACTGCAGGCAAATTGCAACCTGTTAGCTGCTAATTGAACCTGCGCCAGACGAGCCTGCATATTTCACGCTGCTTGCGTCCCCTTGCAGGAGAGGCGGCCTGCGTATCCAATGCGTTGCGAATCAAATCTACTTGTCAAGGATGCTCGTGCAATGTTTCCCAGGTACTCGTTGTACCTATTCACTTTATTCCGGACCTACTGTCCCCAATCCCTGCGGGGGACGCAAGCACGGTGAAATATGCCGGTTAGGTGTGCAGCATTGAGGTTAGTCGAACGCCTTCAGGTTATGCTTCAACTCGCGCATCAAGTCGCTCAGCATGCCGTCAAGCGCATCGCGCCGTTCTTCGACGGCGCAGCTGAACCAGAATGGGTTTTCGCTGCGACGGCGTACGAAATAGTCGAGCAGAAATTGCTCCGACAGGAGCAGAAACTGAATCGCGTCTTCGGCGTTGATTTGGACAAAAGGGCTGCGTGCGATCTGCTTCGCCGAGTTTTCCTGCTGATGACAATATTGCGTCAACAACCAGTAAAGCAGTGTCCGAGCGGCCGGCAGCAGGTTTTTGGACAACGTGTTGCTGGTAGTGTCCAGGCTTGCGTCGACGATGGAGTCGAGCCAGCGTTGTAATCTTTCTTCGGGCACGATGACCTCACAGGCGCGCTTTTCTGCCACCAGACAGGTGATTTGATTCTGCATTTCCGTGTAATCGTCGCTGGATCGATACTTGCGAATCGCTTTGCGCCAGATCGATTGCTTGGATTCCAGTTCCTCGCGCAATGATTCGATGTGTGCATCGAGATCAGATTGTTCCTGGAAGGATCTATCGATCGCGGCGCGAAGATCTTTCATTTCCTGGTAGCAGATCGACAGTCGCAAGCTGTAGTATTGAGACAGTCGGCATTTTGCAGGCGAAGTTTTCTCACGCAGGCGCATAATCGCATCGTTGATGCGCGCGCGTGCTGCTCCGGCCCTGCCAGCCTTGTGGTTAAGGATATATTCCGCCTGATTGAAGTCGGCAACCTGATCACGCAGTTCGATCACGTTCTCCGCGACTTCGTCAATCTGGTCGTTCAGCTTCTGTAGATTGGTGCCGTTACGTGCCTGTGCTTCCACCGCTTTGTTCTTTCGCCACTTGTGCAGCTGGCTGGCCAGTGCCTTGAGGCGTTCCCCAAGCACATTCCCTTTTGCCGGGGCACGTGCAGACTCTGCTTTCTGGAAAGCGGTTGCGATTTCTTTGCCGAAATAGTGCAGGTCCTCGACATGTTCGTGTGTGCGCTTCGCTTCCAGTTCCACCATCAAGTCGTGCAGTACTTCGCGATTTTTCTGCGGTGCGCCGCGTAACTTCTCCGGGGGAATATGCGCAGGAAGCTTGTTGATATCCAGTCGCGACAGTTCGTGCGGCGTCAGCGTTCGCACGAGCTTGGCCAGCATGTCTACGGATATGGTTCGATCTGTTGTAGTTGGCAGCGACATGTTTTGCGTTACTTGCACATTCAACCCCTATAGCCTGGTTCGGCGAAGAACCCTGAAACTTGATCGTGTGACGTCGAGTCGCGCTCGGAAATTTGCGCTCGCTCACACTTTCTTCAGCGAAACCGGCCAGGTTCGACTACTTTTCGCCCGGCCGCAGATGTTGGACAATCAGAACTTTGTTTGTTGTGAATTACGGCACAAAGCATGAAGCATGACTCGCGCAGGTTGACATTTATTTTCTCTTGTGTGGGACACGCGTACATTCACATGTTTACCGCCTTCTATTTCGTCATCGTGCTGTCGTTGGAGACGGACTGGCATATGCCGTTTCACGAACTGCTGGAACTGTGGACTCTAGGTGCTTTTCTGGTGGGAGTTGCCGCGCTTCCGGCCGGCTGGTTGGGCGACCGCTGGAGTCCCAGCGGCATGATGGTTGTGTTCTATGTCGGGATGGGCGCGAGCTCGGTCGCTGCCGGCTTTGCGCCAAACCCCGGCGCCATGCTGCTGGCGCTCGCCGGCATAGGTTTGTTTGCCTCGATTTATCATCCTGTGGGGATCCCCTGGCTGGTCAGAAGCGCCGAGCGGCGGCGCGGCAAGCTGCTGGGCGTGAACGGCATCTTTGGTGGCATTGGTGCTGCGCTTGGCGGTGTGGTTGCCGGTGGACTGATTGAATTTGCGAACTGGCGCGCGGCGTTCATGGTGCCGGGAGCGGTAAGCATTGTGACCGGCATCGCGCTGTGGTGGTCGATCAGGCGCGCCTGGGTGCGTGACGACTTCAACGCGCAGTCGGCGGCGGACGTCAGCAACTCACGCGCGGACGCGCTACGGGTTTTCGGCATACTGTTGCTCACGATGTTTGCCGCGGGCGTTATTTACCATGCGACGCAGGCCGCGCTGCCGAAAGTCTTCGATCTGCGCAATCATAATCTGGTAGGCGGCGGTGTGCTCGGTGTGGGGGTGCTGGTTGCAATCGTCTATGTGCTTGGCAGCCTGATGCAGGTGTTCGGTGGCCACCTGGCCGACAGATTGCCCCTGAAAACCGTCTACCTGTGGGCGTATCTTTTTCAGGTGCCGGTGCTATGGCTGTTGGGCCTGACGTTCGGTCTGCCGCTGGTAGTGGTGGCGGTGTTGAGCGTGATGCTCGGCGCGGGCGTGCTGCCTGCGGAAAATATGCTGCTGGCGCGGTACACGCCGCAACGCCGTCACGGTGTTGCGTTC
>JAOTYY010000228.1 GCA_029861595.1 Gammaproteobacteria bacterium | reverse complement strand
GTAAGATGCATCGTAAGTACCACCCGCGCGCCGCTGTCCTGCAGGTAGAAGCGAACCAGGTCGGACGTCGACAATGCATTGATCAGCACCGGGACGAAGCCGGCGCGCAACGCACCGAAAATCGCTGCGGCGTAGACCGGGGTGTCGTCGAGTAACAGCAGCACGCGTTCACCGCGCGCCAGGTGCAGCGAGGCCAGAGCTGCGCCGATTCGACAGGCTGAGTCACACAGCGCGCCGTAGGTCACGTCGCCGTCCGGCGAGAACAGCGCGACCTTGTCGCTGCGCCCCGCCGCCAGGTTGTCGAACAGAATTGCGCTGGCGTTGTAGCGTTTCGGCACGGCGAAGCCGATCTCGCGGCTGCCAGGCGCGTCGGCCGGAACCAGGTCGGCAATGTCGGTGTCCGCCGTGCTCATTCAGCTGCCTCCGCGCGGTGCGACCGGTACCCGTCCATGAAAGCGGGCGACGTGCTCGTCAGCGTGCGGTCGCTGACACGCGCTGAGCGGTTGATATAGCTGTAGGCGAAATCGTAGGGCGCGAGCCGCATGTGTTCTTCCATTTGTTCGTACCAGACAAGGCTTGCGTCGGACGCCGCCACCAGTTTCTCGACGACGGGGCGTCTTGTCGCCTCGAACTCGGCCAGCGCGTCGGCGATTTCAGTTTGCGCTTTGAGTGCACGCACCAAAGCGATGGCGTCCTCGAGTGCGAGGCGAGTGCCCGAGCCGATCGAGAAATGCGCGGTGTGCAGCGCATCGCCCAGCAGCACGGTGTTTGCCACTGACCAGCGGCCGTTACGGACGCGCGGAAAACGGCGCCAGATGGAACGGTTGCAGATCAGCGGGTGACCCTCCAGTTCCGGCGCAAACAGTGTTTCACACAGCGCACGCCCGGCCTGCTCGTCGTGCTCCGCCAATCCGGTGCGCTGCCATACGGTTTCCGGCATCTCGACGATGAACGTACTCATGTGGGGCCGGTATCGGTAGTGGTGGGCCGTAACGGCGCCATACTCGGTGTGGCGGAAAGTCTGCGTCAAGGCGTCGAAGCGTTGGGTAGTGCCGAACCAGGCGAACCTGTTGCGCCCGCGCTCGATCCGGGTGCCGAAAGTCGATTCGCTGGCTTGACGCACCAGCGAGTTGACGCCATCGGCGCCGACGATGAGTTCGGCGTCGGAGATCTGGTCCACTGAGTCGAGCGCTGTACCGTAGCTGACGTCAACGCCGGTTGCGTGCAAACGCAGCTGCAAAAGTCGCAGCAGTTCCAGGCGATCCAGTGCTGAGAACCCGATGCCGTCGATGCAGACGCGTTCGCCACGATGGATCACGTTCAGGTCCTGCCACGATTCCATGGCGGCGGTGATCAGTGCATGGGTTTCTGCGTCGTCTTCGCGCAGAAAATCCAGCGCCCGTTCCGAAAACACCACGCCGAACCCGTACGTGGCGTTGGCGGGGTTCTGCTCGTAAAGGCGGACATTGACGGCCGGGAAGGCGCGTTTCAGCAGGCAGGAAAAGTACAGACCGGCCGGGCCGCCACCCACCACCATTACGTTTCGCACGATGTCGATCTCCAAAAAAGGCCGGAGCCACCGTTCGCCGATGCCCTAGTCAGGAACGACGCTCGCAAGTACAGTTAGCACAACGCCGATATTACGAACTCGCCACGAACGAGTGTAAACGATGAAACCAGGCAGCCTGAAATTTGCGGTGCTGTGCGGTGCCTTCCTGCTGGCAAGTTGCGGCGGCGGCAGCGGTGGCGGCTCGGGCAGCGATCCGGAAATATTGCCGTTGATGCTGCCCTTTACGTACACGGTAGGTGCGCGGGCGCTCGAGGTGCTGACTGACGGCGGCACGATCCATGTCAGCATCTGCCCTTACGGCGCACATTTTCAACCACTCAGCGGTGATCCCATTGGCGATGCCAAATCCAACCTGATCGGCTATTTCGCCCGCGACCGCACGGAACTCGTGGAGCTTGCCGGCGGCGGAAGCAACGAAAATGGCATTTGTGAAGGGTGAGGTCATCGAGGAGAACAACGACACGCTGTTGATTAAATGGCGTGACATCGGCTGGACGGCACCCGTATACCAGCGCGCGGCCTTTCTGCTGGACAGCCAGGGGCTGAAGATCAAATGGGGGGAATTCGCTGCCACGGCGGTGGATGCCCTGCGGCCGACACTCGATCCTGGCGATGTGTGCAACGACGACGAAACCTTGTGTTACGACCACCTGCCGCGCCTTTGATGTGACCGCCGCCGCACTGATTAAGAGTTCCCTGCGAATGAAAGCCATACAAATCCACGAGTTCGGCCCTCCGGAGGTGATGCACCTGGAAGACCTGCCGGATGTCACTGCGTCGACGGGCGAGGCGGTGGTCAGGATCGACGCCGTGGGCGTGAATCCGGTCGACACCTATATCCGTTCCGGTGTGTACGCGTTTCTGCCGCAGTTGCCCTATGTTCCGGGCGGCGACGCGGCGGGCGTCGTCGAAGCGGTCGGGGAGGGCGCCGATGGACTCACTGTCGGCCAGCGTGTGTATCTCGCCGGCTGCGTCGGTGGTCGTTTGACGGATGCTTACGCGGAACGGGTAGTACGTCCGGTGCACGAGCTGTTCCCGTTGCCGGACAACGTTTCCTTTGCCGAAGGCGCGGCGATCGGCGTGCCTTACGCGACGGCTTACCGGGGACTTATTCACCGCGGGCGCTGCCAGCCGGGTGAGACGCTTTTCATCCACGGTGCCAGCGGCGCGGTCGGCACCGCCTCGATACAACTTGCGCGGGCGCAAGGCCTCACCGTTATCGGCAGTGCGGGCACTGAAAAAGGGCAGGCGCTGGTGCGCGAGCAGGGTGCTCATCATGTGCTCGATCACAGCCGGGAAGGTTACCTCGATGAGTTGCGTGAACTCACCGGTGGCAACGGACCCGATCTGATACTCGAGATGCTGGCCAATGTAAATCTGGCGAACGATCTTGCGGTGGTGGCGCGCTATGGGCGCATCGTGGTGATCGGCAACCGCGGCAATACCGAGATCAATCCCCGCGATGCGATGACACGTGACGCGGACGTGCTGGGCCTGGCGCTGTGGAATTGCAGCGACGCCGAGTTGGCTTCGATTCATGCTGGGCTTGGCGCCGGGCTACTGAACGGTACCCTGAAACCCGTAATTGGCCGCGAGATGCCGCTTGCAGAAGCCGCGCAAGCGCACGCCGCGGTGCTCGAGCCGGGCGCCTACGGCAAGATAATTCTCGTGCCGTAGTCCTCTTTCTCCCTTGTTCCTTTTGGGGAGAGAGGCTTTTTCGCTAGGAGAACAAGCTATGCGCGGTGTTTTGTTCAAAGGCAACCGGGAGGTCGAAGTCACAGAATTTCCGGACCCGACGCCGGGACCGGGTGAGGTGGTCATCGAGATCAAGGCATCCGGCATGTGCGGAAGCGATCTCAACTTCTATCGGGCGGCGCCGGGTGAAGCACAGAAAAAACTCGGCCTGCCGAGCGACGGCGAACCTTTCATCGGCGGGCACGAGCCGTGCGGCGTTGTCGCCGCAAGAGGTCCCGGTGTTGCCGAACACGCTGCGCCCACGGGTCAGCGCGTGATGGATCATCACTACGCAGGTTGCGGGGTCTGCAATTCGTGTCGCCAGGGCTGGTCGCAGCTTTGCCCGGAAGGCTTCGTGGTCTACGGTGTTACTACTCACGGGGCGCATGCGCAATACATGGTGGCCGCCGCGCAAACCCTGGTTCCCCTGGACGAAGCGTTGAGCTTCGAGGCGGGCGCTGCCGTCGCCTGCGGCACGGGAACGGCCTATGCGGCGTTACGCCGCATGCAGGTAGTCGGTGGAGCAACATTGGCGGTGTTCGGGCAGGGGCCGGTGGGCCTCAGCGCAACGCTGCTCGGCCAGACGATGGGTTTGCGCACCATCGCCGTGGAACTCGGTACGGAACGTCTCTTACTCGCTGCGGATTACGGCGCGGTGGATACAGTCGATGCCGGCAGCGTCGACACTGTCGAAGCGTTACGGGCGCTCACTAAAGGAAGAGGCGTCGATTACGCACTGGACTGCACCGGTTCGCCACATGCGCGCATCGCCTGCATACGCGCGACCCGCACCTGGGGCACCGTGTGCTTCGTCGGCGAAGGCAACGACGTGACAATCGATGTCAGCCCCGACCTGCTGCGTAAACAACTGACCGTTATCGGGTCGTGGACCTTCAGTTCCGTGGGTCAGGCCGAGTGCGCGCAGTTCATCGTCGACCATGGACTCGATATCGATTCGCTGTTCACGCATCGCTATTCCCTCGACCAGGCCGCCGAGGCCTACCAGCTGTTTGATACGCAAACGACCGGTAAGGGTGTGTTCGTTCTGTAGCTCTGCAGCGCATCCGGTTTCCACAAAAAAATAGGGACGCACCATGTGCGTCCCTATCGTTTCGAGTCGCGGAACGGCTCGTCAATCCGCGATGACGAATACCACGACCGATTGCGCTTCGAAACATCCATCGCCGACTGTGGTGCCGTATAGGTCCACTTCACGGCCCAAGCTGATGTCCTCCAGCGTTCCAGGTCCTGTCGAGGTGCCGGTTGACGACTCGGTGGTCACCTGAATGTCCGCGTCGGGCAATATCCGCACGCAGTGATCGGACGCGTCGTTGTTGAACAGCGTGACCGCTTCCGCAGTCCGGGCCAGCACAAACCCCGTGAGGACTTCGAGTTCAGCGGCTGGGGGCGTGCTCTCAGTCACCACCACCCACTCGGCCCACAACTTGTCCGGGTCGGTCGGCGAGGCGGCCAGCACACCGGACGCTTCGGCCACCTGGTCCACCGCGATGGAGCTGGCGTCGAGCTCTGTGCCACTGCCGTCGAATACTTTGGTACCGGCTTGCAGCTGAACGGCCACGACCGGGTCGGTGCTAGCCACCTGGTCGGCGTCCATCGTCAAATCGAATTCCGAGTCAACGTCGGGGGGCGATAATACGGTGCCGTAGATCCTCGCGTAAGCGGCGAGTGCATCGCGTTGCACGGCTTTGACGTCGATGACCGAGTCATTGGCCGGGTCGAGGTTACCGACGACCTTGACGATCTCGGTTTCCACCAGGTCGTTGATGCCGCCCTGCACGCCGTCCGGATTGAATATCGACGAGGCGTCCGCCAGCCTGGCGGTCATGCATTCGTCGGTGAGGGTAATCCCGGCGTCGCCTTCATCGACCCGGCAGATCCGGAAGCTGTCGGTGAGCGGGTTGATGTCGCTGACCACGCCACGAATCTCCACCAGGTGACTGACCTGCTCGACCCCGACCTTGACGAATACCACCGGGCGGAAGCGCCAGCCGCCCGAGCGCCAGCGCACGGATCTCCTGGCGTCTATGTCGATCTCGACGGCCAGCCTGCTGCCGGGCGTGACGGTGAAGGGGCTCGCTGGCAGCAGGTCGAGTTTGAAGCCGTGCGTGAGCAGCGGAAAGATAGAACGGCGGGAACGTCTCTCCACCAGTTCAACGCGTTTGAGCGTGAGGCGGATCTTGTTGTACTCACCTGCAGGGATTTCTGGATTGTGCGCAAAAAGATTGGAGAAGTTTTCCAGCCGCAACAGGTCCAGCGTGGACTCCGCTGTTTTGACCGTGGCCCGGCGGCCGTCGGAAGCAAACAGCTCGATCCGCGATACGGTCACCTTGAATGACCAGAAGTCCCTGGTCGGTGCGTCGGTAACCAGCACCGAAACCGTACCGGTTTCGACCTCACCGCCACCATCACCGCCACCGCCGCATCCCGCAGCCAGGGTCAGGACGAACGCTGCTGCGCCGATCCTCATGAAAGTCCAGAGCTGTTTGAAATCCATCATGTCGATACTCTCTCCAACGCGTATAGGGTTGCCGGGTCACATGGCCGCAGTTCGCGTGGCAGCGCTATGCCCCGGGGCATTGGCGGAGCGACAAAGCAGGCCATATGCCACTCGATCGGATGCGTCTGGCCGCAACCCCGCGCATCCTCCGATCCGGGCAGTCGGTCACAGCGGCTGTGTGCGCCAGGTCACGAATTGCACGGGCGGGCGAGGGTGCTTTGGGCGATCGAGATTGCGAATAGCGGCGAATATCGCCGTGTGTCGCCGATGTGTCTAAACAATTGCGGGATTTCGCACAGGTAGTGATGAACGATCGACACGGTTTAAAGGGAGCGCAGTTATTTCTCGGGGACAAGGAGGTGGGCGCTTATACTTGCACGGCGAGGTCTCGACAAAGGATTCACAAACCATGCTCTGCATTGTGGCGCTCAGCCAACGCGCGCTAGACAACGTGCACGAGCCGCTCGCCCGCGGCTGAGCCGCAAGCAGATCATGGAAGCGTTACCGTGACCGCGCGTAAGTCGATCTGGTTGACTCTTGCGAGCCTCGTCGTGCTGCTCACCGCTTGCTGCGCAGCAATCGGATGGTGGCTGGCCGCAAGCCTCGCCCCTGAACGACTGCCGGTCTTGATCGCGGCGCTCGGCGGTACGGCGTTGTTATTTTTGCTCGCACTGGCGGCATTCGGCGCAGCTCTCGAGATTCGACTGCTGCGCCCGCTGCAAGCGATTTCCGAGAGCATGCGAATCATTCAACATGCCCATCC
This sequence comes from Gammaproteobacteria bacterium, assembly GCA_029861595.1. Taxonomy (GTDB): domain Bacteria; phylum Pseudomonadota; class Gammaproteobacteria; order JAHELT01; family JAHELT01; genus JAHELT01. The sequence continues at coordinate 125 of JAOTYY010000228.1, read as the reverse complement.
AGGGCATGATCTGGAACTCCCCGCTCATCACTGGCTCGGCGAATTGCCGGCGGCGTTGCTCGATCTGGGAACCGAGTTGCACAAAGCGCGTCGTGAAATTTCGCAGGCGCTGGCCCGCGGTGCAG
>JAOTYY010000227.1 GCA_029861595.1 Gammaproteobacteria bacterium | reverse complement strand
CGAATGGATCGCGCGCGCTACGCTGCACACCATGGAAACGCGTTCACCGACGCTGACACTGACCTACCTGCCACATCTCGACTACAATCTGCAGCGCCTCGGGCCGGACCTTTCTCATCCAAGGCTGATAGCCGATCTCGGCGAGATCGATGCGCTGTGCGGTGAGCTGATCGAGGCAGCCAAAAGCAGCGGCCGACAGGTCATCGTGGTATCCGAGTACGGAATCACGCCGGTCAGTGACGCGGTACACATCAACCGCGCGCTGCGCGAAGCCGGGCTGATCAAGGTTCGCGTCGAAATGGGCCGCGAGCAGCTGGATCCGGGTGCTTCGACAGCATTTGCGCTCGCAGACCATCAGGTCGCACATGTCTACGTCCAGTCCCCGGAACGGTTGGCCGAGGTGAGCAAATTGATTGCTGGGCTCGACGGCGTGGAGGCTGTGCTGGACGAAGAAGGTAAACGCGACGCAGGTATCGATCACCCGCGCGCCGGCGAACTGGTGGCGGTTTCCGCCGCCGATCGCTGGTTCAGCTACTACTACTGGCTGGATGACGCACGGGCGCCCGACTACGCGCGCACCGTCGACATTCATCGCAAACCGGGCTACGACCCGGTCGAGTTGTTCGTCGATCCCGAGATCCGCTCACCGCTGCTTGCCGTCGGCAGCAGGCTGGCAAAGCGCAAGCTCGGCATGCGAACGCTGCTCGACGTGATCTCGCTGAAGGACACCCAACTGGTGAAGGGCTCCCACGGGCGACCGACCGACGATGCCCAGGAAGGGCCCCTGGTGATCAGTTCGCAGCCGGACCTTTTGCCCGCCGACGCGCTGCATGCCACCGATTTCAAGCAGCTGGTGCTGGACCACATCTTCGGCTAGTCGTGGGGACAGCATACTTATTTAGCCACGCCCCTGATGTGCGGTGAAATAAGTATACTGTCCCCGCATCAGGTGCCGGAAACGTAACGCTGCAGCACCAGGGTCAGGAAAAACCCCAGCACCGCCAGCCCGGCAAACCCAAACAGGCCGGCGCCGGCGATGAGCAGCGCATCGAACAGCGATATGCCCGCAATCAGGCTTACCACCGCGCGTGGCACGTCACCCGGACCGCGACGCTTGACGAGCCATAGCGCAAACAGCATCCACCCGCTGAACGCGAGCCAGAACATGCTGACCAGCGGTTGTTGTATGGCCAGCACTAGACCGTAGATCACCGGCGCGGCCAGAAAAATCAGCGGCCAAAGTGTTTCGACGCGCCCTAGGTTTTCCTGCTTGGCAATGTAGGTGAGTCCGATCAGGTAGCACAGCAGCAGGCCGGCCCCGATAAGCACTGCGCCACCGACCGGCAGGCTGAAACACACGCCCGCGGTGATATACACGAGTACCCGGCAAACCCCCATCACCAGCGGGCTCAATGGGTTGGCTTTGTGGTACCAGTCGTAGAAAACGATCGCTGCGGCCAGGCCCATGCCGCAGATCGCCGGCCACCAGCCGGTGCCGGCGGTGAACCCGATGCCGACCCAGACCAGCATCAGGACGGAGAAGATCAGCATGCCGAAGCCGCTCGCAAAGACACTGCCGCGGCTCACCAGCCCGGCGGGGATGGGTCGCTCGGGGCGCTCCACGGCATCGGTCTCCGCATCGAATGCATCGTTCAGGAACATGCCGCCGATGTAGAAAGCGGACAGAGCGATGAGCACAAGAGGTGTGCGGACGTCGAGTGGTGTTGCGCCCGCGAGAATCATGCCGGCCAGCACGTTCGTCCAGACTGTGGGCAGGTTGGATACTCGCCCGAGCTGCAGCGCGACTGCGGGCGTCACGACGAGAGCTGGTCTTTTACCCAGTTGAGCTCGCGCGCAATAGCCGTACCCATGCCGACGTTGCGGTGCTGCTCGGGCAGCACGTCCCAGGTGTAGGTTTCGACTTCCAGGTGCTCCGACACCGGCGAGTCGCCATGCAGGGACAGGATTTCGCGAAGGAATGCCTGGGTCGTGGAAAAGTTCTCTATCTCGCTTTCGAATATCGGCACGTGGAAATGCACTCGCCACTCGGCGCCGCGCGCCGTTTCCGCGTTAGCGAAAGCGTCGCCGAGGTCCGTGTACCTGAGCAGTCTGCCGTCGGTGCGTCGTTCGACTACCTGGTGCAGGTACACTGGTTCATCGAACGCGCGCAGCTTCTCCACCATGGCAGGTGTCACGCTGGGAACCTCGAGAGCACAGCTCAATTGCAGCTTGGCGATTGGAATACCCGCACTGCGCAAGCCGGCCACACTCTCGTGCGCGTCCTCGAATTCCACCGCCGCATGACACACGTCGTAGCAAACGCCGAGATGCCGTCGCAGCGCCGGTTCGGCGGCCGTGCGTTCCAACCCTGCCAGTTGCCCCAGCCGTGCGACCGATTGCGTGCTGTATAGTTGCTGCTCAAAAAAAGCGATTGTCTCGTCGATCGTCTCCAGCAGGCAGCAGGGCTCCGGCTCCAGCGCCAGTGCTATCATCTTGCCCGTGTCCCGCTGCAGCGTTACGAGTTCGGCGACGTGCTGCAGGAGATTGTCTACGATCGCATCGATCGTGCCGTCAGCCCAGGCTTTGTAGGTGCCCGGAACGGTGCTGATACTGCCTGGCATATCGGCGGGCAGCAGTTTGGCCAGCAAGTGCGCGAGCGTGTTGCTGTAACGCAAACGCGACGCATCGCTCCAGTCCGGGCGGTAAGCCCCTTCTTTGACTTTCTGCCCGTGAAAAGCGCCGTAAGGAAAACCGTTGATGGTGAATACGTAGTAGTTGCCACGTTCGAGCAGTTTGTTCAATTGTGCAACCGCTGCGGGCTCCTGCAGTGCTTCGGCAGCCGCGTTCGACAGCCGCAACCCAACACCCATCGGGGCCTGCGGCGAGAATTCGTTCTTCACCTCCGGCAGGTACTGCTGTAAAGCCGATAATACTTCGGGCCAGGTCTCTCCGGCGTGAATATTGGTGCAATAGGTGAGGTGGCCGAGTGAACCGGCGCCGAGTTTCATCAGGGTTCGGTTCGGGACTTGAGCCAGCCAATCGCTTCAGCGACGAGACCCTCATGCATCTCGTGCACTTCCACGCCGATGCCGATCCGATTCAGCAGCGTTATCGTCAACTCGCCGCCAAGATGCTCGCGAAAATCCTGCAATCCGCTCAGGACCTGGTAGCGGCCGTTGTCATCGCGGTTCTCCAGTACCGAGTGCCAGAGCTTGAATCCCAGGTGTTCCAGCAGGAAACAGATGCGCTCCTCCTGCCCGGCCGCCAGCCGATCGCTCAACACGGAATAACGGGCATCCAGCGCGATACCTATGGCGACGGCTTCGCCGTGGCGCAGGTGATAACGGGTGAGGCTTTCCAGTTTGTGGGCGGACCAGTGGCCATAATCCAGCGGGCGGGCGCTGCCGCTCTCGAACGGGTCGCCGCCGTTGGCGATCTGGTGCATGTGCAGTTCGGCACAGCGGCGAATCATGGTGGCCATTGCCGCGTGTTCGTGGGTGGCGAGGTCGTCGGCGTGTTGCTCGATCCAGGCGAAGAACTCTGCGTCGCGAATCAGTGCAACCTTTACCGCTTCCGCCATCCCGGCTACCCGATCGCGGGGATCCAGGTCGAAGATAAAATCCAGGTCGTTGATCACGGCGAAAGGCGGCGTGAAGGTGCCGATGTAGTTTTTAGCACCGAACAGATTAACGCCGTTCTTTACGCCGACACCGGAATCGTTCTGCGCCAGCACCGTGGTCGGAACGCGTATGTGGCGGATACCGCGATGGGACGTCGCAGCGACCAGACCGACAGCGTCCAGCACCGCCCCGCCTCCGATCGCGATAACGAAAGAATGCCGGTCGATGTGGTGATCGAATAGCGTCTGCTGCAACTGCTCGACGAAATGAAGATCGGATTTGATCTTTTCACCACCGGGAATGATTACCGGCGCGGTGGCGAGGTCGATACGGTCGCTGTGATTCCGCGCGTAGTCTTCGATTCGTGTGACCAGCGAGGCGCGCGCGCTGCTCACGCCTTCGTCCACGAATATCACGCAGCGATGACGCTTGTCCGGTTCCATCCGGGTCAGGGCATCGCGCAGTACGGTATTTTCGGCATCGAACAGTTGTTCGGTGAAGTACACAGGGTACTCGTACGGCACCGAGAAGCGCTGCCAGTGTATTGTCTGCGTTACTGTTTTGGTTTTATTTGCTTGCATAGCGAGTCCTGACGTACGCTTGGCGCAATTTCCGTGCTGATTCCGGATGGCTCAATCATCGTGCGGCGGTGGATTCAATTCAAGTATCGGGCTGCCAGGCGCCGCTGCCCACGAACGCGGAGACTCCAGCAGTGAAATACGTCAACATCCTGTTCTGCGCCGTGATGATTCTGTTCGCCGCGGTCCAGTACAACGACCCGGATGCGCTGCTGTGGATTCCGGTGTATCTGGTGCCGGCTGTCTGGGCCGGGCTGGCGGCTTTTTGCATCCGCAGCCTGCACGCGCGGTTGCCGCAGCTTCTGCTGGGGTTGTGCCTGGTGCTGGCCGTCCTGGGAACGATATTCTACTGGCCGCAGACGCCCGGTTTCTGGCATATGGAGGTTTGGTGGGAAACGGAAACGGCGCGCGAAGGCATGGGCATGATGATCGCCGCCCTGGCGATCGGCGTGGCGGCCATGACCGCCGCAATGGATGCCGCCCGCAGGCGCCGGCGCGATCAAGGTGAGAACTCCGAGCTCAAAATATAGGCAACCACGTCCATCCGCTGATCGCGGTTGTAGACGGCTTTCCAGGCGGGCATTTTTCCGAAACCGTTGGTAACCCGTATGTATACGAACTCGGGTTTATAACGACGAGGCTTGAGTTTTGGCGCTTTGCCCGGGTACGCCGAGTTGCCGTGGCAATGCCGGCACTGGGCCTGCCAGATCTCGGCACCCGCCGTGATGTTCTGCGCATCGGCGAGAAATTCTTCGGTGAATTCAGGCAGCGTTTCATCTTCGGCGTTCTGGGCCAAGGCCCCGCCGATTCCACTGCTTGTAATGACAATGATCGAGCCGCACACGGCGGCTGCACAAAACTGTGTTGGCGTCATAGCCTGATAACTCCGTTGTGCCCGGAATCAACCGCGCGATTCGCACGGCGACTGAATGAATACGAGACCGCTGTGGGGAATCTGAAGCAAATACAGTACCGCCGGCCATGGCCGGCGGTACTGTTTCATCAGCAGATCAGTTGCCGGGAACGATCTTGTAAATCGTATCGAGGCTGCCAACCGGTCCCGTGGTGATCGAGGTCAGTGCATAGACTTCGCCGGCCGCATCCTGGGCGAAGGCCAGTACGTACGGATTATTTCCGGACATACCGGTATCGGCCACTTCCATGGACCACTTGCCGCCGGACTCGCTGGCTACGAAGATCTGGCCGTCCATCGAGGCAAAGCTCTTGCTCCAGTCCCCGAAAATGTACTTGCCGTCCCAGGCCGAATGGGAACCGCGATAGACGTAGCCGCCGGTGACGGATATGCCCTTGCAGCCGTTCGGCTTGGCAGTACAGTTCTGGTATTCGAGAATAGGTTCGACCAGCCCGCCTTTGTCGCAGGACGAGGGATGATCGTCGGGCTTGACGTAGTCGAAGCAATGGGTCGCTTCCATCTTGCGCCAGCCGAGATTGTCGCCCTTGGAGATGAGTGACACTTCCTCGAAACTGTTCTGTTGCACGTCGCCGCATAACAGCCGGCCGTCCTTCATGTCGAACGAGCAGCGCCAGGGATTGCGCAGGCCGTAGGCGTAAATCTCGGGCTGTGCATTGGCATTGTTGGCGAACGGATTGTCGGAAGGAATGCCATAGGGCTTGCCGCCATCCATCTTGTTGACGTCGATGCGCAGGATTTTGCCATTCAGCGAGGACAGATCCTGGCCGTTGCCCTCGGTCACGTTGTGGCCGATGCCCCAGTCGTTGGCGTAACCGCCGTCACCGGTGGAGATATACAGGTAGCCGTCTTTACCGAAGCCGATCCAGTGCCCGTTATGGTTGAACTGCGGCCAGGGAATGTTGGTAAGCACACGGCCCGAATTCGGATCGGCGGTATCCGGATCGTCACTGGAGACCGTGTACTCGGCGACCGTGTTGTTGTGGCTGTACCACAGCATCTGCCCGAGATCCTGCTGGAAGTCCAGGTGTCCGCTGTAACTGACGTAGAACTTGCCGTTCGACTTGAAATCAGGGTGGAACGCTATCCCGAGCAGCCCGCGCTCGTCGAAATCCGGGTGCAGATCGGGAATCAGGTTGCGGATATCGAGAAACGGTGTGGCCTGCAGCTTGCCGGAGCCGTCGATGATGCGCACGCGACCCCACTGCTCGATCACGAATTTACGGTCGTCGCCTGCCGGTTGCACCATCGCCAGCGGTGCGTTCACGCCGGTGACGTAGGGTTCGAGCTTGACTTTTACCTGGGCCGAAACTCCGCTGCTCATTGCCGCAAGGCCTGCGCCAATAGCTAATACGGAAAGACACTTGTGAAGTCTCATCATTCTCCTCCTTATCGTTGGTATGAAGAGTGTATAAATTCAACGCCGCCAACTCACAAGAAGACGAGCGACGCCTAGCGTGCCCGAACCACGCTAGGCGCGGATCGGACTCAAGCTTTATTCGGCTGTTCGCCGTTATTCGATGATCAGTTCGTCCAGCGACCGGTTCAGCCGCGGCTCTTCTATGCGCGGTTCGCGCTGACCCCGCAGTATCGAGTTGCCCTCGTAG
>JAOTYY010000032.1 GCA_029861595.1 Gammaproteobacteria bacterium | reverse complement strand
GAAAGCCCACGGCCTGGCCGGTTGCCGGATCGGTTATGCAATCGGCGAGGCGCAACTGATACAGAGTTTCGACAAATTGCGCAATCATTTTGGCGTGAACCGCATCGCGCAGGCGGGCGCCCTCGCGGCGTTGACCGACCGCGGGCACCTGCGCGAAGTCGTGCACAAGGTAACACGGGCTCGTGCGCGCATTGGAGCAATCGCACAGGACAACCAGCTGCAGGCGCTACCCTCGGCGGCCAACTTCGTGGCCATCGACTGCGGGCGGGAAGGTGACTACGCGGGGCGGGTACTCACCGAGCTGAATACGCGCGGTGTTTTCGTCAGGATGCCGGGTGTCGCGCCACTAAATCGCTGCATCCGCGTCAGCGCGGGGACAGACGACGACCTTCAGGTATTTGCCAACGCGTTACCGGCTGCGCTGCACGCCGCTGCAAGCTAGCGGGTGGGTGGCGCAAGCGCGATGGGCAGTCTACTGACTGTCAACGATACCTTCGGTGAGTATCCACCGTCTTATTACGCTGCGACCGCGGACCTGCTGGAGCCCCTGCCAAGCGTGCAGGAACATCTGTCCTGCGATGTCTGCGTTATCGGCGGCGGATACACGGGGCTCTCCACGGCGTTGCATCTCGCCCAGCGCGGTGTGGATACCATACTGGTGGAAGCGCACCGTGTGGGCTGGGGTGCGTCGGGCCGTAACGGCGGTCAAGTGGGGAGCGGGCAGCGGCGTTCGCAGACCGAACTGGAAAATAAGCTGGGGCATGAACATGCAAGACAGCTCTGGGACATGGCACAGGCGGCAAATCGACTGACCAGGGATCTCATAGCGCGTCACGACATACGTTGCGATTTGAAACCGGGCGTGATACATGCCGATCATCGTCCGCGATTCGTCCCCGCAACGCATCGCTACGTCGACAAACTGCGCTCGCAATACGGTTACGAGCAGATACAGCCTTTATCGCGCGAGGACATCCGCCAACACTTGCAGACGGAGTATTACCATGGCGGTTCGATCGACTGGGGTGCGGCACACCTGCATCCGCTGAACTATGCGCTCGGGCTGGCGCGTGCCGCGCGCGCCGCGGGTGTGCGAATCTTCGAGCGCAGCCCCGTGCTGGGTTATACCAGCGATGCAAGCTGCCGGGTTCGTCTGGCGGCCGGCGATGTCCGCGCTGCCTTCGTGGTCGTTGCCTGTAATGGTTATCTGCAGGGATTGCGCACCGGCCGCGGCAACCGCACGATGCCTATCAACAACTTCATTATCGCCACCGAACCCCTGTCGGAATCGCTTGCCCGGCAGTTGATCCGTGAGGATGTGGCGGTCGCCGACTCGAAGTTCGTCATCAACTATTATCGCCTGTCGGCCGACCGCCGCCTGTTGTTCGGCGGCGGAGAGAGCTATTCGTACAAATTTCCGCGTGACATAAAGACTTTTGTACGTCCGCACATGCTGGCGGTGTATCCGCAACTGGCGGATTTGAATATCGACTACGGCTGGGGTGGCACACTGGCGATAACGATGACCCGCTTGCCTTATCTGGACCGCCTGGCGAACAATGTTTTGATCGCGGGCGGCTATTCTGGACAAGGTGTGGCTATGGCGACGCTGGCGGGACAGATTCTGGCGGACGCTGTGACGGGATCCGCCCGGCGCATGGACATAATGCAGCGCATACCCAGTCACCCGTTCCCTGGCGGACGCTGGCTGCGCTGGCCGATGCTGGTGCTGGCGATGACCTACTATTCGCTGCGGGACAGGCTGTGAGCGCCGGTGCCGGGTCGCTAGCGCAAATCCGTTCACCTATCGGCGAACGGGGGTAAGATTTGAGCATAGATCGTCCCGCCGTGTTGATTCCCTGCGACGTCAAGCAAGTTGGCATTCATCCTTTTCACGCCGTAGGCGAGAAGTACATCAACGCCGTGGCGCACGGTGCCGGATGCATGCCGATGCTGCTTCCCGCCGCCGGCCCCGGTAAGGATCTGCGCTCGCTGCTGGAGCATGTCGATTTTCACGCTCTCCTGGGAAACTTCGATGGCGTGTTTCTATCCGGCAGCACGTCCAATGTGGATCCGGCGATTTATGGAGCGGAGCTGCAGTTTCCGGTCGAGCACATGGATACCCAGCGCGATGCTTCAACGCTGGCGTTGATTCACGCTGCGGTGGACGCTGGCGTGCCGTTACTGGCGGTATGCCGGGGATTTCAGGAAGTGAATGTGGCCTACGGGGGTACGCTGCATCAGCAGGTCCACGAACAACTTGATCTGCTCGATCACCGCGAGGACGTATCCCTGTCGCGCGAGCAGCAATACGCACCGAGGCATCCGGTAAACCTCGTCTCCGGAGGCTTCCTGGCGAATCTGGTTGGCCGTGAATCCATCGAGGTCAATTCGCTTCACGGGCAGGGTATAGAGACGCTGGGACGCGGATTAACGGTGGAAGCCACGGCCCCTGACGGACTGATCGAGGCAATTCGCGTGACCGATGCCGCTAATTTCGCCGTTGCGATCCAATGGCATGCGGAGTGGCGGTTCTGGGAGGATAATATGTCACGCGCGTTATTTGCCGCGTTCGGCGACGCAGTCCGTGCGCGGGCGGCGATACGCAAATCATCATAGCGCCAGGCCCGCAGAGGACCCGGAAACGGAAGCGAGAGAGTTCTTTGGATGATCGCACGCCCGATGCAGTCAGATGGCAATGCAGTTGCGGACTGTGACTTTTCGGGTCTCCCCGCAATGGTCATGTCACGGTTGCCCAGCCGGCCTGACGACGATGGATTCACGTATTGCCTCGTGTGCGCTTGCGCAGACCTGCCGATACTGGCAAAACAGCGCACGAACGGTGGTGGCACGTGAAAAAGACTCTGCGTATGGATAACATCCTCACCCTTAATGCCGGTTCTTCGAGCCTGAAATTTGCCGTGTTCCGGGTCGCGGCCGAGGAGATCCACGAGCGGGTACGCGGCCAGGTGGAGGGACTCGGCGCCCAGCCTCGCTTCATCGCGCGCCAGCCCGACGGCGTAAAGCACGAAGCGCAGCCCTGGTCCGCTTCACGACCACCGGGAACCGCGGTGGAGGCCTTGAACGCGGTGCTCGAGTGGTTGCGCGGGAGCATGCCGGAGATCGCCATCGATGCAGTCGGTCACCGCATCGTGCACGGTGGGTCGGATTTCTCGGAAGCGGTCGTGTTAAACGCAGACGTGTTGCAGGCGCTGCAGCGCCTCGTCCCGCTTGCTCCGTTGCACCAACCGCACAATCTTTCGGGAGTGGCGGCCGTCAGGGAGCTGTTCGGCGAAATTCCGCAGGTCGGTTGTTTCGACACCGCTTTCCATCGCCAGCATCCATGGGTCAACGATGTATTCGGGTTGCCGCTAGAGCTTCTCGAAGAGGGTGTGCGCCGTTACGGATTTCACGGTCTCTCCTACGAATACGTTATGCACACGCTCACGCGAATTGCCCCGCTCTTGGCGAGTGGCAGAGTGGTCGTGGCGCACCTCGGTAACGGCGCCAGCATGTGCGCGGTTCGAGGTGGCCGCAGTGTGGATTCGACGATGGGATTCAGCGCGCTGGATGGGCTTCCCATGGGAACACGTTGTGGGCAGCTCGACCCTGGGGTGTTGCTGTACCTGCTTCAAGAAAAAGGACTCAGCGCGGAACAACTCAGCGATATGTTATACCGGCGATCCGGCCTCAAGGGACTATCGAGCATCAGTCACGATCTGCGCGAACTCGAGGCCAGTACGCGGTCGGAGGCCACTCAGGCGATCGATTACTTCGTTTTCCGTATCCGCCGCGAGCTCGGGGCTATGGCGGCGGTGCTCGGCGGACTCGATGCACTGGTGTTTACCGGTGGTATCGGTGAGAACGCGGTTCACATCCGTGAACGTGTCTGCCGGGACTTCGAGTGGCTTGGCATAGAACTCGATCAACACCGCAACCGCAACGCAGAGCAGACTATCTCTGCCGAGGGCGCGCCGATTCGGGTACTGGTCATCCCGACCGATGAGGAAGCGACCATCGCCGCCCATACGCGACAGCTCGTCGCGTCCCGCGAATCTTCTGCGAAAATGCCCCCAGCGAACCACTCTCTGCAGGAAACACAGCGAGAAAACTGAACACCCGGTAGTTGTCGACGAGATGATCCCTATCGCTCCTGACAACGCTCTCCTAATGCATCGGTTGGGTTCAAAGAACAGGGTTGTTCACGCGGTCGCTTTGATTTTTGACTCGCGGTAGATAATGTAGATGCCGCTGACGAAGATGATGCTGCCGCCGACCCAAGCCAGCAAATCCACACGGTCGGCGAATATCAGCGAACCCATCGCGGTGGTCCAGATTAGACGGCTGAAATCCACGCTCATCACGGCGGTGGCATCGGCGAGTTTTAACGCCGTCACCATCGTCAGGTGGCCGCAGGTTCCGGTCAGGCCTATCAGTGCAAGCCAGATCAGCTGTGTGCTCGTCGGCCACGTCCATACCAACAGCGCCGGAACGAACGAGAGCAGGGTGAGGGAGGCCGACATCCAGGCCACGATGGAAACCGTGGTGTCGGTTTTGGACAGTTGTTTGACGATGACGACATTGAAACCCCACAATAGCGCCGAGCCCACGATAAACAGTGTGCCGGGGTCAAAGTTGGCCGCGCCCGGGCGTAGAACAATTATCACACCAGTGATCCCGATCGTAACCGCGCTCCACCGGCGTAAATGCATTTTTTCGCCAAGTAACAGCACGGCGCCGAGCGAGGCGAAGATGGCTGCCGAAAAACTCAATGCCGTGGCGGTAGCAATGGGCACTATTGTCAAACCGTAAAACCAGCCCAGCATGGCCATCAGTCCGGTGGCGCCGCGCAGCACTTGTAGTTTCGGCTGGCGGCTGCGCAATCCCGCCAATCCGACTGTGAAAATCAATGGCAGCACCGCGACAAGGCCGAAAAGATTGCGGAAAAAAGCGATCTCAAAAGGGTGTAACTGTCCGCCGAGATGACGCACCATCGCGTGCATGCACGCCAACAACGCGGTGGACAACAACATCCAGAGCAATGCGCGGACGGTGGGATTTAGTGGCGGGTCGAACACTGCTGATTCGTGCTGGCAAACTAAGTACTCTCGCACAGTAAGGATTCGAATAGCAAACCTGATGACATCTTTTGGCACGAGCCAGGCACACGCGCCCGATTTCTCCGGAGAGTGCCGGTGAACAGGCTGCGGAAAGTTGCGGATTTCGCCGCACGACGTTTTCTGTATGCCTGGATCAAGACCACAGTGCTTCCGGGTGACGAACAAGCCTTGGACCTGGAGCACGAATCGCCCCTGTGTTTCGTGACTGAATCGCGTTCGTGGAGCAATCTGCTGGTGATCCAGGAAGAATGCGCGCGCCTGGGTCTGCCTTCCCCATTGCGGACGTTACATATGCGCGGCTTTGATACTTCGCGCTCGGTTTATTGTCTGGAGCCTCGCAATCGGTGGCTTTTCTGGCGGGACCGCGGTCCGCGACGCTCGGCAATGTTAGGCGGCGTGCTGAAGGCGCTGCGAGAGAACCCTCGCATGGATGTGCAGATGCTGCCGGTATCGATATTCTGGGGCCGCGCGCCGGCGCGTGAAAAACACTGGCTGAAAGTTTTGTTTGCGGACACCTGGGGCATTGCGGGGCGAACGCGAAAATTTTTCACGATTATCATGCATGGCCGCAACACGCTGGTTAATTTCAGCCAGCCACTCAGCCTGCGCTCTCTGGTGATCGAAAACGATGACGACGACGTGGTTCTTGATGCCGTGCATACCGAACTGGCGAGACGCCTGTCGGAACAACGTGCGGCCACGCTCGGCCCTGACATGTCGCATCGTAGAACGCTGGTTAAGGAACTGTTGGGTGACCGCAACGTGGAGGCCGCGATTCAGCAGGAGGCGGAGCAGTATGGTTTGACTCTCGAAGCGGCGCGCTCACGGGCCCGCGGTTACCTGTATGAGATCGTTGCGGCGTCCACCGGGATCACCATCCAGCTGTTGTATCGCGTATTGAGTTATTTCTGGAACCGGTTCTACGACGGCATAGAGGTGTCAAACGCTGAGGATATTCAGCGTCTGGCACGCGATCACACCTTGATCTATGTGCCCTGCCATCGCAGTCACATCGATTACCTGCTGCTCGGTTACGTGATCTATTCTCACGGTCTGGCACTGCCGTCCATTGCCGCCGGGAAAAACCTGGATCTACCGATCATAGGTTCGCTGCTGCGAGGGGGCGGCGCGTTTTTTATCCGCAGAAGCTTTCGCGGCAACCGTCTGTATTCGACGGTGCTTTTCGAGTATATGCACGCGCTGGCCAGCCGTGGGGCAGCGGTCAAGTATTTTATCGAGGGCGGACGCAGCCGCACCGGCCGCTCCCTTAAAGCGAAATCCGGAATGCTGGCAATGACTGTGCGCAGCTATTTGCGCGAGCCGAACAAGCCGTTCGTGTTCATTCCGGTTTATATCGGTTACGAGAAGCTGATCGAGGGGCGCTCATATCTCAGCGAATTGCAGGGCCAGCACAAAAAGCATGAAACACTGTCTGGTATGTTGCGCTCGGTGGTCAATCTGCGCGGCAAGTTCGGGCGTGTGTACGTAAACTTCGCCGAGCCTATTTTTTTGTGGCAATTGCTGGATGCGAATGCGCCTGAATGGCGTAAACAGACTTACGATGACGATGTGCGTCCACCATGGCTACGTTCAGTGATAAGTGCGCTGGGGACAACTATCATGACCCGGGTTGGCACTGCAACAGCCGTAAATCCGATAAATCTCATCGCGCTCGTGTTGCTCGCAACGCCCAGACAAGCGCTGGGTGATGCAGAATTGTGCGAGCAAATCGATCTGTACAGGGAACTGTTACGCGGGGAAATCTACGGAAATCGGCTTTGCACCGCGCAATTGAGTGCTGCTGAGAGTATTGCTTATGCGGAGCAGATGGGGATGCTGCGCTCCCGCGAACACCCTCTGGGCATCATTCGTTACTTCGGCCACGAGCGGGCTGTGCTGATGACGTACTATCGTAACAACGTACTGCACTTGTTCACACTGCCGTCAATGATTGCCTGCTGTTTCGTCAATGTGAAGGCGATGTCGAGAGAGAAAGTGATCAAACTGGTATCACTGGCGTATCCGTTCGTGTACGAAGAGCTGTTTCTCCCCTGGCAGGAAAGCGAAGTCGCCGAAGCTATCGAGGCCACGATTGAACAACTGCTGGAAGTTGGTTTGCTGAGTGCGCGTAAACAGAACATGTTACGGCGTCCGGGACCGGGATCGGCCCGTGCGCAACAGCTCGTGTTGCTGGCGCGTGTCGTACAGCCGCTGCTGGAGCGCTATTACATGATCCTCGCGGTATTGCAGCGACAATCGGTTGAGCGGCCGGCGCGAGAGGCGCTGGAAGAGCGTTGTTTCCTGCTCACACAGCGGCTGGCGATTCTTTACGAGTTGGAAACCCCGGACTTCTATGATCGTTCGCTGTTCAACAATTTCCTCGACATGCTGATTCGACGCGGTTACGTCGCAGCCGACGATAAGCAACGGCTGACCCTCGAAGAACCTCTGCGTGAAGTCGACGAAGACGTGCGTCTGCTACTCAGCAATCAGGTGCGCCATACCATACTGAATGTCGCTCGTGCCCGGTCCCGTCAGTAGTCAGAGGCCAGGGCTGGGCAGGGTATCAACCGAATACCGCCTCCAGCGTCGGTTCCTCACCCTGCACGTTCTGCACACGTCTGGTGAATTGCAGTTCATCGGACGTCAACACGTCTTGCCGCCTGCGTTGTGCCGAGACAACCTCGTGGTCGGCTTCCGAGACAACTCCGCTGTCGCGCCGACGTGACTCCAGCCGTGCCTGAATGTCGCCATCCGGGGCATGAACGTCGAGTATCGTGAAGTCGACACCGACGCGACTGGCGAGTCGACCGAAGACGGCCCGTTGTTCGAGGTGAAGAAATGCTGCGTCCACGACGACGGAAAACCCGGCCAGCAGGCAGGTCTGTGCATCCTCGGCTAGGCGTGAGTACGTTGCCTCTGTCGCTTGCGGCGAATAAATGCCCTCGTCGAGAGCGGAACCGGTGCTCGCGGTCGCCGTTAGACCATGCAATCGCTTGCGGGTGTGATCCGACCTCAGGCGCAGGAACCCGTGGTCGCGTACCAGTTTATCGGCGACGTAACTTTTCCCCGAACCGGACAACCCGTGGGTGATAAACAGTGCGGGAGCGATGTTCTCGGTATGCTTTTCGGCGAGTCTCACACACGCTCGGAATTCGGCGGACGGCGTTGTTTCCTCTGCTAACTGCCGCGACCGAATAGCAATGATCTTGGCACGCACCAGGGCACGGTAGACACTGTAAAGCTTGAACAATCCCAGTCCGTCGTAGTCGCCAGTAGTTTCCAGGTAATCGTTCAGCAGCACGCGGGCGTAACTTGGTGCACCGTGACGCTGCAGATCCATGACGGGAAAAGCGATTTCACTCATCGTGTCGATGAATCGCAGATACGGGTTGAACTCGATGCCGTCGAACAGTACCGGGTGCCCGCCGATCCAGGCGATGTTATCGAGATGCAGGTCCCCGTGGCATTCGCGCACGAACCCGTCGTTGCGGCGTTGTTCTATATGCTCCGCCTTGTCGATGCCGTTACGGCGTGTCCAGTGTTCCAGGTCAGCCAGTTTTCGTGCTGTTTCCTGGTCTGGCAGGTTTTCCCGGATCTGGCGAAAATTTTCCAACATCGGAGAGAGTACGCGCGCCTGGGAGCCATAGGGTGCCGTGGCGTCGCAACGCGCCGCGCCGTGTATGTGAAATTCAGCTACTTTGCTGGCCACGCGTCGGATGTGGGCGATGTCCAGGCGGCCGCGCTCCAGCATGGCGGACAGCAGATCACCTTGATCGAACTGCATCATTCTGACCGCGTATTCGAAGCCTTCGCCTTTGTCGCGGATGTAAGGCGTGCCGGGACTGCCGGAGAACGTTACCACGCCGAGGTAGATGTCCGAAGCGTAGCGGCTGTTAAGGCGTACTTCTTCTTCGCAGAAGTACTTGCGCCGCTGCGGTGTCGAAAAATCCAGGAAACCAAGATTCAACGGCTTCTTGATCTTGTAGGCGAAAGCACCTGTCAGGACCACAATCGAGATGTGCGTCTCGATCACACTGATGTCGCGCGTTGGATGCGCATAACATGCGGGATCCTGCAACGCCTGTACCAGCGCATATTGACGTTGCTGCTGTTCCGATAGAGACGCGGCCAGCTGTGGACTGAGTGCAGTTCCAGTGCCTGCTCCGTGTCTCGATTGCACACCGTGACTGACGGGAAGCATGAGACTGCCGTTGCCGACTTCAGTTGAGTTGCGCGGTAGCAAGGTTCTCGGCCATCTGTGGCAGCGTGTATTCTCGGCGATTGCTGAGGTTAGCCAGGCCATCGATGTCTAGCCAATCGATATCGTTACGATTGAACTTGATCAGTCCGCGTTGCTTGAATTGCGTCAGCAATCGGCTGACCGTTTCCACTGCGAGATTCAAATGATTGCCGATATCTGCCCGCGACATCGCCAGCGTGAACGAGACCGGGCTGCACCCGTTACGCAGTTGCGCATGCGATTGTTTCAGCAGGAAAGTTGCCATGCGCTGCTGCGCGTCCAGTTTCCCGAGTGTCAACAATAATTGCTCGTTGCCGAAGATCATTTCGCTGAACAACGTGAGCAGCAGTCGCTGTACGTCCTCCTCGCCTGTGCTGGTGCGCAGCAGGTGATCGAAATGCAGCGTGCAGATGCTCACTGTGTCCAGCGCGATTGCGTCAACAGCATATTGTCCGGCGGCAAGTCCGTCGGCGCCGATGCTGTCGCCCGGGCCCGGAAAGCCGGTGATTTGTTCCTCGCCATCCTCCGTGACCATGACGGTTTTCACGTGCCCCGAACGCACCATATACAGCGAACTAAACTCCTGGCCGCTGTAGAAAATGTGGTCGCCACGGTGCAGGATGCGGTTGGAAATTTCGAAATCCAGCTGTTCGGCGGCGTTGCTGTCTGCAAGAAACCGCCCGAAACACAGCTTGTTGCGCGCACAACTACCGCATTTGCCGTTGTGGAGTTGATTTAGGGGCAGGATTTTGGGTGTCATGTTGTCCCCCTTACGATGTGATTCAGTTGCAGTAACGTTAGCCAATCGCGGTCACCAGGGGTATACGCAATTCTACGTACGGGACTAGCGGAGCTTGCAGGAGCGAGTACCGTTGAACTTGATATAGATCAACGATAGTTGCCCGGCCAGTGACAACATAAAAATAGGCTTGTGGAGATTGATCATGGCTTTCAAACATATTCTTGCCTACGTGGACAACGATGCCGAATGCAGCGCTCGGTTGCAGTATGCGGTTGATTTTGCCGCATTATTCGACGCCCGTTTGACTGGCCTGTATGCGCGCCGCTTGTTGACTGTGCCGAGTTACGCGGCAGTCCACATTCCCGCTCCGGTGTTGGCCGATTACGAAGAGGTTAGCGAAAGGATGGCGCGCGACGCGAAAGCGGCGTTTGAACAATTGGCGGGGGGCGAGGGCATAGCCTGCGAATGGCGGTTGCTGGAGGGATTCGTCCCGGACGCGATAGCGCGTGCCGCGCAATGCACAGACCTCGTCGTTCTCCCACAGACCGCCGACAACGAGGCGGACTTGAACGAAACCTACAGTACCGACAGCGTGCTACTGAAAGCGGCCGCGCCGGTGCTGGTCATACCGTACGCAGGGCGCTTCCAGGTGCCGGCGGAGCACGTGGTGATCGCCTGGAACAACAGCCGCGAGGCGGGCCGTGCGGTGCGTGAGGCGTTGCCGCTGTTGCACAAGTCGCAGCGTATCACCGTATTGAGCATAGCGGAGCCGGAGCGCGAGGAACTGCTAGGTGCGGATCTGGGAGCCTATCTTGCACATCACGATCTGCAGGTGGAGCTGAAACAGATCCCGGCGGGAGATTGCAGCACCGCCGACGCACTGCTGTCGTGCATTGCGGATAACACGGGAGACCTGCTGGTCATGGGAGGTTACGGACGCTCCCGGCTGCTGGAGACCGTGCTTGGCGGCACGACAAGGGAGATTCTGGCACACATGACCGTGCCGGTGCTGATGTCCCATTAGCTTGAGGAGACAAGGCGCGGGGGTCGTTATAAACGGCGTATCCTTCACAACGCTCCCGTTCTCTTTTTTCTGTTTCTATTTTTTCATTTATTTTCAATGAGATGTGTTGATTCCGTAGGTGCATGTGCAATCGGGTATCATGCGTCGCATGGTGCCCGGCAAACAATCGAAGCGGTCGGAGAAGCCCGTGCCCACGCGAGCCGAGCCCTTCGGCGAAGGCGGCATGTTCAGGGTGTTTATGGACCGCAGTCCGCTGCTCGCGTGCATCAAGGACCGCGATGCTGTAATCCGTTACGCTAACTCGGCCTGGGCTCAACGTCTGGGAAAACCTTTGCACGAACTGCTGGGCCGTTCGGAGTACGAGCTTTTCTCGCACGAACAGGTCGAGCGGTTTCTGCGTTCCGATACCCGGGTGTTCGACAGCGGCGAAACCATCGAGCTGACCGAGCAAGGCCGCATAATCGACGGCGAGCAGAACTGGTGGCATGTCATAAAATTCCCGATCGACGACGAGAACGGCGAACGGTTGCTGGGCATGTTAGCGCTGGACGTGACGGATCGGGTGAGGGTGCAAACCGCCCTGGCGGCATCTGAAGCCCACGTCAAAGCGGTGCTGGATACCGCGGTGGACGCGATTATCACCATCGACACCGCCGGTGTCGTGCGCTCATTCAACCTCGCTGCGGCCAGAATGTTCGGCTACACCGCCGAAGAGGTGGTGGGTAACAATGTCAACATGCTGATGCCAGAGCCTTATAAAAGCGAGCATGACAGTTACGTGCGCAACTACCTGGCAACCGGTGTCATGAAGATTATCGGCATCGGACGCGAAGTGTCCGCGCGGCGTAAAGATCGTAGCGAGTTTCCCATCGATCTGGCGGTCAGCGAGGTGGTGGGCGGAGGCGAGCACGAGTTTACCGGCGTCATCAAGGACCTGACGGAAAAGAAACGCACCCAGGCGGAACTCCAGGAGCGTGAGGCGGAGGCACGTTACCATCGCGAGCAACTAACGCATCTTACGCGAATCAGCACTTTGGGCGAGATGGCGGCCGGTATCGCTCACGAGATCAACCAGCCATTGACCGCCATCAGCACCTATGCGCAGGCCTGCCAGCGCCTGTTGGTTAATGCTGACACGGATATTGCGCTGCTCACGGATACCCTGGACAAGATTGCGCGGCAGGCGCAACGCGGCGGCGATATCATCCGCCGGGTACGCGACATGGCTTCGCATACGCACACACAGACGCATCGCTCCACCGGCGAAATCAATGCCATCGTATGGGAATGCGTCGAGATGTCTGCTTACGAAGCGCGTGTCAAAGGCATAGAAATCGCGCTGCATTTGCAGGAAAACCTGCCGGTAATTCCGATCGACGCGGTGCAGATTCAGCAGGTTGTATTGAATCTCCTGCGCAACAGCATGGACGCGCTGCAGAATCAGCCAGGTGAGCGCCGGGTGGATATCCGCACCGACCTGGATGATGAAGCACTCTGTGTCTCGGTCGCCGATAACGGCCCGGGCGTGAACGAGGCGGCGGCACAGCACCTTTTCGAGCACTTTTTCACGACTAAACGTTCGGGGATGGGGATTGGGCTATCGATGAGCAAAAGTATCATTGATGCTCACGGCGGTGGCCTCCGCTATGAGCCCGGTACACAGGGTGCGGCATTCAAATTCACTCTGCCGCTGAGAAAAGCCGATGACTGACGAGGCGACTGTGTTCGTTGTCGACGATGACGATGCGGTGCGCGATTCCGTAATGCTGTTACTGAAATCGGCGGGGTTGGCGACCGAGGGTTACGGTGACGGGCAGTCATTCCTGGATGCCGTTGATGCGAAGCGGGCGGGGTGTATTGTGCTGGACGTGCGCATGCCGGGTATGAGCGGCTTGGATTTGCAGAAAAAGTTAAACGAACTAGGAAGCACCCTGCCGATAGTTTTTGTCACGGGTCATGGCGACGTGCCCATGGCGGTTGAAGCGATGCGCGCGGGCGCCGAGGAGTTTTTACAGAAACCGTTCCGGGATCAGGATTTGCTTGACCGGGTGCACACGGCGTTGCAGCGTGATCAGGACAACCGGGCAGTCAATATCCAGCGCCATGATGTGCAAGACCGTGTGGCGCAACTGACCGCCCGGGAGCGTGAAGTCTTCGAGCAGTTGGTGAATGGCGAATCCACCAAGCAGATTGCAGCTGCGTTCGCGCTGAGTCCGAGAACCGTGGAAATCCACCGCTCCCGTGTGTTGGAGAAGATGGGTGTGCGCTCCGTTGCCGAACTGGTCAAACTGGCGCTGGCAGGTGGTGGTTGAAACTTTCCCGGGGGCCACTGGCGTGCCGGCCCGGGCGCGCTGACCGTCGTGCGCGACGGTCGGACAGGCCGTTGAAATCAATCGACTTGCAGACCAGGCCGCGGCGCAGCCAGTACAGGTTTTTTCGCAGCCTGGCGCAACCGCACTACAGTCTCACCGCCGCTGTCGACGCAACCTATCTGATGACTGCGTTGAAGTCGCTAACATCTCCGTGTTCAACGCAACGTTATTCGCGATCGTTGGTGCGGCGAACGCGGTGCCGGAACTGCGCATGCGGTTTCGCGCAGAGCAGATCATCGAGCATGAAATTGTGAACGCCTCCGTCACGGTACCTATAGGCGATGACAGCTTCGGGTTTTGCGACATAAAATATGTGGACGATTGGCACGTGTTTGATGCGCGCTGCAACGACGCCGTACAGCGGGCGAAAAGCCAGACTGAGCTGAGGACGCCGTAGCGAACATGGTTGACTGGCTTTACATGTCGTGTCCTCCCTGGGTCGATTTCACCCCCATGACCAATCCGGTGAACGGACCCGATGACTGCGTGCCGCGGATTACGTGGGGGAAAATCGTGCAGCATCCCGGCGCCTGGCGCCTGTCGGTAGCGATACAGGTGCATCATGCGCTGGTAGACGGCCTGCATCTGGGTCGGTTCTACGAGGCGCTGCGGTCGCGTATGATGTCACCGCTCGGGTGAAACATCGCATGACATCGCGAAGGGCGGGCCCGGAACGATAGCATGTCGACGCAGGTCAATCGAATACCGTTCGAGCCCGGGATCGTTCCCAGCTGTACCGGGAGTCTGGCATGCGCGAAATTCTGCAATCGCTGCATATCGACCACGTCAATCTGATGAAATTCGGTACGCCGTGAGTTACACGGTTCTGCGCAGGGCGGTTAGCAAGTTATTCGTGGGAAAATACGTTGGGCGATTCCGGCAGCACGCTGTGTAAGCCGTTGCGGTCAACGATAACCACCTGACCGTCGCTGTTGGCGATCCAGCCGCTGCGCCGGAACTTTGCCAACAGCCGGCAAAGTGTTTCCGGAGATATTGCCAGCATGTTTGCCATGTCGGTCTGTTTCGGACCGCGCCGACTTGGCCGGTCGGCGAACTGTTCCAACAGCAAGGAGGCCGCGCGCTGCTCGGCGTTGAGTGAGGCAAAACACAACAACCTCTCCGTCAGTGACTCCACTTTGGCGCTCACGGTAGCGGCAATTTTCCAGGCCAGCGGCGGTCGTGTATGCATGAGTTCCAGTAGTGAGCGCATATTCACCGCCAGAACACGTGAAGGTTGCAGAGCTTTCGCCGAGAAGGGAAATGGCCGTTGCGTGAAGACAGTTTGTTCGCAGATCGAGGCGGGTGGATTGACAAACTCCAGAACCGCTTCGCTGCCGTCGCCCGTCGAACTGGTCAGCTTGAGCAATCCATCTGCCAGGACATACAGAAACGAACATGGGTCGCCGCGCCGAAAAATGACCTGTTTGTTGGCGAATGACAGGTCCTCGGTGAACAATGAAATACGTTTCAGGTCCCGGGCGGAACATTGTCGGAACACATCGCTGCTGCCGAGTATGTCGATCACGCCGTTACTCACGAATCTATTCAATCTACTTTGCCGGACAGCAGGTATGTTCGCCAACCCGCTGCGTTGTTGGATGATGTATATCAATAGACTTGCGATTCAGGCCCAGACAAATGGCGGCGCGGGCGATGCGCTGAGCGCGATGACGAGAAAGTTGTGCGGCTACCCGCGCCGCGGAGAAAAAATGCGGGTAGCAGCCTTAAAGCTGCTACCCGAACAAAGGGGTGTGCATACAGAAGGGAATTCTGTAGCCATTTGCGCGGGACAATTTGATCTGTATCAAATGACTGGCAATCAGGGTTGCAGACGCACTGATTGCCACACGTCGTTTTCACGGAAATGACAGATTCGTTCGTGCAGCCGTTGCCAACCGACTGACCAAAATTCAATGCGATCGGGAACCAGGCGGTATGCCTGCCAGGTGTCGGGGCGGGGAATGTGTGTCCCTCTGTACTGGTGTTTGAGCGCTTCGAGTCGCTCGACCAGCAATTCGCTGCTTACCAGTTCCTGGGATTGTTGCGACGCCCAGGCGGCCAGATGGTTTTCGCGTGACCGGTTGCTCCACAGGCGGTCGGCGTGCGCCTGGTCCAGTTGCACGACCGAGCCATTGATGGTGATTTGCAGCTTCAACGGAGGCCAGTAGGCGCACAGAGCGGCGGCTGGATTGACGGCGAGATCCAGGCCTTTTCTGCTGATGTTGCTGGAGAGAAAAACAAACCCCTGTTCGTCGAAAACGCGAATGGTCATGGTGCGTACCGATGGGCGTCCATCACTGTCGGCGGTGGCTAAAGTCATTGCGCCGGCATCCAGATGCTTGTCGGCCTCCCGAAAGCGGTTGCGAATTTCGTCTAGAACATCGCTCGGCAACGGGGCATAGGTCATGTACGAAATCCTCACCGGCTGCCTTGCTCGCAGCCTCGCTTCGTGGACCCGTACAGACTAAACAGTCCTGACCGCGGGCACTTGACGTAAATCAAGTCTGCTATGATCCCGCGTCGTTACCGTATTGGCAACGACGCAAGCCCCGGTGGAACCGTTGAAGTCGCTACATTCCAGTGTCGAGCAGGTGCCGGCACCGATCTCGTTGCGCCGTACGCTGTCGCTGCCTGTCATAACGTTGTACGGCCTGGGCACGATACTGGGCGCGGGTATCTATGTGCTGATCGGCGAGGTCGCTCGCGTAGCGCAGATGTTCGCCCCGTTCGCCTTCGCGATTGCTGCTCTGATTGCAGGTTTTACCGCCTTCGCCTACGCCGAACTGACGGCGAGGATTCCACGCAGTGCCGGTGAAGCGGTGTACGTGCAAGCGGCGTTTGCTCGTAACTGGCTGGCCGCAGGCACCGGTTGGGCAGTGGTGGTGGTGGGAATCATCTCCGCCGCTACCATTGCCAAGGGTGTCACCGGTTATGCGCAGTTGTACACGCAACTGCCCGCGCCGGCGATTGTTGCCATTCTTATTGTCGCGCTGGGTTTGCTGGCAGCATGGGGCGTTCGTGAGACTGCATGGACCGCGGTGGCGGTAACCATGGCGGAAGTGTTCGGGTTGCTGCTGGTGATCGCCTTAGGCGGGTGGCACATACCGCGGGCAGACGTCAACTGGTCGGATCTGGTGCCGCCGCTGGCTAGCGTACCCTGGGCGGGCATCTTCGCCGGTGCTTTTCTGGCCTTCTACGCATTCATCGGGTTCGAGGACATGGTGAACATGGCCGAAGAGGTGAGGGAACCACGCCGCAATCTGCCGCTGGCGATACTGCTCGCCCTGGTCATTTCGACGTTGCTCTACATGTTGGTAGCAGTTGTCTGCGTGGTAACTGTGCCGGTAGAGGTTCTCGCGACGAGCGACGCACCGCTGGCAGCCGTGATCGAGTCGACTGGCTTCAGTGCGCACATCAGCATCGGCCCGATCGGCATGGTGGCTGTGGTAAACGGCGCGCTGATTCAGCTCGTCATGGCTGCCCGAGTGCTCTACGGAATGGGCGGAAACGGACTCGCCGCAACGTGGCTGGCGTCTGTGCACCCTTACACGCGCACGCCCCTGTTGGCAACGTTTTTGGTGACTGCACTAGCGCTGCTGCTGGCCCTCACGTTTCCCTTGGTGCATCTGGCGCAGGCAACCAGCTTCGTAACGCTGATCATTTTTACCACGGTCAATCTGGCCTTGCTGCGACTCAAGCGGCGTGAGCCGCGCGTCGCCGGCATCGTCAGCTACCCTCGCTGGGTGCCTGGCACCGGCGCCATTCTGTGCGTCGGTTTACTGCTGTTGCAATTCTCCGAACTTCTTTAACCCGCACGCAGCATTTTTCTGCAGCCCGGGTAGCTGCGATCGAGAACGTAGCGGCGCGTGGATTTCCGCCATTTTGTTTGGGTGCGCCAGCGTTCGAGAAACTGTGCGGTATCGGTAACGGTGCAGCCGCCAACCAGTGTGACGCCCCGTGCGAACAGCGGATCGGGCAGACAACCCACGGTCGGTCCGGCAACGAGCACGGTGTCAGCGTCGGTGCAATGCTGCAATACCTCATCGGCGGTGTGATTGACGAGCACGGTCCCGGTGCACAGTATTTTGTTGCATTGCCGAAGTTTCCCCGGGTCTTCGGTAACCTCGAAATTGTCCGTGCGACGCCACAGCCTCCGATCCAGTTCCACTACGGTAAGCGGCAGCGCCAGTGCGCGGATCGATTCCACCAGCGGCGGGAAATAACCCACCATGCCTACACGGTCGCCAGGACGCAGATCCAGACAATCGATCGTGGAGCCGGTTGCCGGCAGTGGGCGGCCACAGTGTTTGAAAGCAAACTGACTGATCGCATTGATCGCCGCCATACCCAGTGAACGTTGCCACGCCGATTCGCCGGCAAACAATCGAGCCGACTCCAGCGGCGAAACGCCCACCAGCGGTTCGCTGAACTCGGTATCCTGCAGTTCGAGCAGTGCGTCGTCCAGGCCCGTGTAGGTCAGTCCCACCGTGCCGTCGGTCAATATCAGTGCGCCGAACTTGCTGCTCTTTTCCGGATCGTCCTCGTAGGGGGCAATGTGCATCGACTGCACCTCGGGTAATGGCAGTCGCTGACCCACCAATTCCATCAGCTGCAGGTATTCATTGGCTATATCCATGAGATTCGATTGCGCTGCGCAGAAGGCATCAAAAGAAGCGCCCGGTTGATGTGACGTTCACGGTACGCAGGAGATTGTTCACCCGCCATCTGCAGTTATCGATTGTCCCGCCATATGCGAAGGCGGCGGCTGCGCCCGGCGCTGTGTCCAGCGGTTCCGTATTCGGCCAGCAAGCAAATAGTGTCGGGATCTAGCCGCTCATGCGTTATCGAACGGCGGCGCTCGTCAAGCGCCGAGATCGCGAGTACGGTTGCACGAATCGTCCGCGGGCTCGTCGTCCTCGTCCATCAGTATGCGGTGTGCCGGACCAACCAGATCGTCGAATTGTCCCGAACGCACCGCCCAGCACAGCACGGCTACCACCACGGCGACCAGCACCAGGGCGATCGGAATCAGCAGGTAGAGCACTTCCATATTGTCAGAACCTCGTGAACCGCAACCGGTACGCATTGCCGACTACCAGCAGCGAACTCAATGACATACCGATCGCTGCCAGCCAGGGCGGTACGTAACCCAGCGCCGCGGCGGGTATTGCCAGCAGATTGTACACGACCGCCCAGCTGAGATTCTGTACAACGACGCGCCGTGTGTTGCGCGCCGCGTCGAACGCGGTGCGCAAGTCCGGCAGGCGATCGCCGAGTAATACCACGTCCGCCTGTGCCGCGGCCAGTCCGGCGCCGCCGCCCATGGCAATCGACACCTGGGACTGCGCTAGGACCGGCGCATCGTTGACGCCGTCGCCGACCATGGCAACGATTGCTCCGTGCGCCTGCAGTTGCTGAACCTGGGTGAGTTTGTCCTGCGGCGTAAGTTCCCATGCCACGTGATCGATGCCCAGCTTTCCCGCAACCCGTTGTGCCGCCACCCGATTGTCACCCGTCAGCAGCCGCACTTGCCTGTTGCGTTTGCCCAGATCCGCGACTACGTCGCGCGCGTGTTCGCGCAGCCGATCGTGAAACACGAAGACCGCCAGAACGTGCTCCGCATTGCTCAGGTACGCGACACTGCCGGACTCGTCAGACGCGGGCGATATTTCGGGCCGGTTGCCGGTATGGCCCGCAACATACCTGGCGTTGCCGAGCCAGAAACGCGTGCCGTGCACGACGCCCGAAAGACCATGGGGTTCGGCAGCGACATCGACGGCGGCTGCCACATGTTCGTACCCATCACGCAACGCTTGCGCAATCGGGTGAGTCGAATGCGCTTCCAGTGCGGCCGCAACGACGCGGCACTCGTGCGGGGGTGTTGCTGCCGCGACTTTCAATTCGGCAAGCGCCGGCCGCGTGTTCGTCAGCGTCCCGGTCTTGTCGAATACGAAGTGGGTTGCCCTGGCCAGCGTCTCCAGCGAACTGCTGCGGGTCACGAGAATATTCGCCGACAGCAGCCGATTGAGCGTCGCCGTTATGGCGCTGGGCGTGGCCAGTGACAGTGCGCAGGGGCAACTGACCACCAACAAGGCGAGCACGATGTCCAGCCAGGCGGGTTCGCCGCGGCTGAACCAGTAACTGCCGGCCAGCGCGGTAAGCAGCAGCACTGTGCCGACGAACCACACGGCGACGCGATCAGCCACTTCGACGCTGCGTGGTTTCTCGCGCTGTGCCCGGTCGGTGAGTCGAACGATGGCAGACAGTTGCGTGTGGTCGCCACACTGTTGCACGCGCATTCTCAATGGATTGCCAGCACTCGTGCTGCCGGCCACCAGCGTGTCACCCGGACCCTTGTGCACCGGTGCGCTTTCGCCGGTCAGCAATGATTCGTCGATGCTGCCCTGGCCATCGACGACCAGCCCATCGGCCGGGACGGTATCACCCGGGCGCAACAGCACAACGTCGCCGGCAAGCAGTTCGAGCGCCGGAACGCGTTCCAGCCGCCCGTCGTCGTGCCAGCGCAGCGCGGTCTCCGGACTCGCGGCAATCAGCCTGTCGACGGCATCCAGGGCGCCGCGCCGCACGCTGAACTCCAGGTAACGGGCCGCGAGCAGGAAAAACGTGAACATCGCAACGGAATCGAAATAAACTTCGCCGGCATCGTTGAACGTGGCCCGCACACTGGCGAGGAACGCCAGGCCTATACCCAACGCTACGGGCACGTCCATACCCGGGGCGCCACGTTTCACGTCCCGCCAGGCGGCGGCAAAAAATGGCTGCGCGGCGTACAGCACGATCGGTGTCGCGAGAAACAGGCTCACCCAGCGAAAGAAAGTCCGGAACTGCGCCTCCATTCCGTACCACGCACCGGCGTAGAGCGCGACTGACAGAGTCATCACCTGCATGCCCAACAGGCCCGCAATGGCAAGCCTGCGCAGCTGCCGGCGCCGCGCCGCCAGGGCCAGCGCGTGGTCGTTGTTAACATTGTAAGGGTGAGGCACGTAACCTATGTCGCGAATCGCCTGCAGAATTGCGCTGAGATTGGTCCGCCGCACATTCCATCGCACCTGTAGACGGTGGGTCGCGTAGTTGACGGAAACGCCCGTGACGCCGGGCAGGGAAGCGACCTGCCGCTCAAGCAACCATACGCAGGCCGCGCAGGTTATCCCTTCAATCAACAACTCGCTGTCGGCCGTGCCGTCACCGCACTGGTGCACGTAAGCATCTCGCAGGCTTGGACGCTCGAAGAGATCGTTAATTTCTTCTGGTAACGGCTCACGGCGTTCCGCAACCTCGGTGCGATTGCGATAGTAGGCGGTGTGCCCCGCTGTAACGATCGCCTGTGCTACCGCTGCACACCCTGGGCAGCACATGGCCTGCGCCGCACCGTCTATCACAACACGGTGCATTGGCGTGCCTGGAATCGCCGACCCACAGTGGAAGCAGAAACTCTCACCCACGTGATGCGAGTCGGCGTGAAGACTGGTAGCGTTTACGGCGGCTGACATGGCATGCAACACGGCGGCGGTGGTGTTTGACGAGCTGGCATTTTACACTGCGCGCCAATTGACACGCACTTGACGTAGATCAACGATAACGCTGTGCCGATTCCTAAACTTGCGGCAGCGCGTGTCCCGGCAACACCAAACGCTACCGTATCGACTCAAAAATGGTGACGGAGCTGACATGATCGTGCATGTATGGGGGCTACTGTTCAACCCCGCAGAAGAATGGCAAAGCATCCATGAGAAAAAATACGACATCGGCAAGCTGTACTTGTCGCTGTTTGTCTTTCTTGCGCTGATTCCGCCGCTCAGCGGCTATATCGGTACGACGCAGATCGGCTGGCAGATCGGCCTGGGCGAAGCCGTCAAGCTGTCGCACAGAAGCGCGCTGGCGATCGCCGTACTCTACTACCTGGCCATCCTGATCGGGATCGGCGGCATTGGCGCCATGGTTCACTGGATGGCGAAGACCTACGGCTCGCAGCAACCGCTGCCACAATGCGTTGCCCTTGCGGCATTTGCCGGCGTACCTCTGTTACTGGTGGGTATCGTGCAACTGTATCCGGTGTTGTGGTTGAACCTCCTGTTCGGCATGGCGGCACTGGGTCTCAATATCCGCCTGTTGTATCTGGGTGTGCCGGTGATGATGGAAATACCCCCCGAGCGGGGATTCCTGTTTGCCAGCTCAATTCTCGGTCTCGGTCTGGTGGCGCTGGTGGCGTTCCTCGCCGGTACCGCGATTTTGTGGGATTTCGGATTGTCGCCGGAGTTTGTCCGCTGAAGCCGCGGCGGGCCCGGACGCAACAAGGGAGAGTCGATGCAGACGTCCGCTGAAACGTATAACGATACCGTGGTTCGTCAGTTCGCCATCATGACGATTGTCTGGGGAATCGTCGGCATGACGGTCGGTGTGCTCATTGCAGCACAACTGGCCTGGCCGGTGCTCAACTTCGATGTGCCGTGGTTGACTTTCGGACGCCTGCGCCCCCTGCATACCAATGCCGTGATTTTTGCCTTCGGTGGTTCGGCATTGTTCGCGTCTTCGTACTACGTGGTGCAACGCACATGTCACGTGCGCTTGTTCGGAGGGCCGCTGATCGCGTTTACTTTCTGGGGCTGGCAGTCGGTAATCGTGCTGGCGGCGATCACCTTGCCGCTGGGCATCACCACCAGCAAGGAATACGCGGAACTCGAGTGGCCGATCGACATACTCATAACGGTGGTGTGGGTCAGCTATGCCGTGGTTTTTTTCGGCACGCTGGTGAAACGGCGCATCGCGCACATTTATGTGGCCAACTGGTTTTTCGGGGCGTTCATCATTGCCGTCGCCATGCTGCATCTGGTCAACAGTGCGGCGGTTCCCGTGAGCTTCTGGAAATCCTATTCGGCCTACGCCGGTGTGCAGGACGCCATGGTGCAGTGGTGGTACGGACACAATGCGGTGGGCTTTTTCCTCACCGCCGGTTTTCTGGGGATGATGTACTACTTCATTCCCAAGCAGGCGGGACGCCCGGTCTATTCCTATCGCCTGTCGGTCGTGCACTTCTGGGCGCTGGTATTCACTTATATCTGGGCCGGGCCGCATCACCTGCACTACACGGCGTTGCCGGACTGGGCGCAGTCCCTGGGTATGGTGTTTTCGCTGATCCTGCTGGCACCGTCGTGGGGCGGCATGATAAACGGCATCATGACGTTGTCCGGGGCCTGGGAGAAGCTGCGCACCGATCCGGTGCTGCGCCTGCTCATCGTGTCGGTGTCGTTCTACGGCATGTCGACCTTCGAGGGACCGATGATGGCTATCAAAACGGTCAACGCGCTGTCGCACTACACGGACTGGACGATCGGGCACGTGCACTCAGGCGCGTTAGGCTGGGTCGCATTGATTTCGCTGGGTACCATGTACTACCTGATACCACGTCTGTTCAACCGCGAGTTGTACAGCCTGAAACTCGTCGAGGTGCATTTCTGGACCTCGACCATTGGCATCGTGCTCTACATTACGGCGATGTGGGTGTCGGGCATCATGCAAGGCCTGATGTGGCGCGCAGCAAACGCGGACGGCACACTGACTTACAGTTTCGTGGAATCCGTACAGGCCATGCACCCGTTCTACATCATTCGTTTTGCCGGCGGTTCCCTGTTCCTGCTGGGTGTGCTGGTGATGGCCTACAACCTCGTTAAAACAATAGCTGGTGCACAGGCGGCCGAAGCCCCGATTCCTGCACCTGCGCCAGCGCACTGACAAGGGGCGGAAAGCATGGCTGTGAATGGACTTCAAGATAGCGCGGAGCGCAACGTCGCGCTGTTGATCGTGCTGATACTGCTGGCCGCCGTGGTGGGTGGTCTGGTGCAGATCGTGCCGCTGTTCTTCCAGCTCTCCACCACCCAGCCGGTTGACGGCCTACGGCCGTACACTGCGCTGCAGCTTGCCGGGCGTGATGTCTACGTACGCGAAGGGTGTTACAACTGCCACTCGCAGATGATTCGCCCGTTTCGTGCAGAAACCGAACGTTATGGCCACTACTCGGTCGCCGGCGAGTTCGTTTACGACCGTCCGTTTCAGTGGGGCTCCAAACGCACCGGTCCCGATTTACACCGCGTCGGCGGGCGCTACAGCGATGAGTGGCATCGTGTACATCTGATTGACCCACGCGATGTCGTGCCCGAATCGATCATGCCGGGCTACCCGTGGTTGGCCGATGCTGAGCTCGATGCCGAGGAGATGCAGGACAGGATGCGTGCGCTGCGGCTACT
Organism: Gammaproteobacteria bacterium; assembly: GCA_029861595.1. Classification (GTDB taxonomy): domain Bacteria; phylum Pseudomonadota; class Gammaproteobacteria; order JAHELT01; family JAHELT01; genus JAHELT01. The sequence continues at coordinate 868 of JAOTYY010000032.1, read as the reverse complement.
CGGCCACCCCTACACTGACCAGGAAATAGCGCAGGTGTCGACAGCGCTGACCGACAAAACCGAAATGGACGCGATGATCGCCTACCTCCAGGGGTTGGGTACGACGTTGAAGAATCGCTGAGGACTGACCGATGTTGAGCACTATTCACGGCATATGGACGGCACTGCTGCTGTTCGTTTTTATCGTAATCGTCGCCTGGGCTTTCAGCGCACGGCGGCGCGATAGCTTCGATCGTGCGGCGCGCTCGGTGCTGCAGGACGACTCCCCGCAGAGTTCAGGTCACGGAGTCCGCACAGATGGCTGATTTCACCAGCGCCTTCTGGGATTGGTACATTATCGTGCCGGTCGTGTTGGGCATTGTCTGGCTGTTCGTATTGATTTCGAGGGTAGGGCGCGGGGACACGCCGCAGCCCGGCGAGCAAGTTGAAACAATGGGCCACGTCTGGGACGAAGATCTCGAGGAATACAACAACCCGCTGCCGAAATGGTGGCTGAACATGTTCTATATGACGCTGATATTCGGTGTTGTTTATCTGGCGCTGTACCCTGGCCTTGGCAGCTATAAAGGCATGCTGGGCTGGACCGAGCTGTCGCAGTACGAGAAGGAAATGGCTCAGGCAGAGGAAGTCTACGGTCCCATCTTTGCGAAATTTCTCGAACGTCCGTTGGAACAGGTTGCGCAGGACAGCGAGGCGCTGCAGATGGGCGAGCGATTGTTCGTGACCTATTGTGCCACCTGCCACGGTTCGGATGCGCGCGGCGCGCGTGGTTTTCCCAACCTGCGCGACGCTGAGTGGCTGTACGGAAACGAACCATCGACGATCAAGCAGACTATTGCACAGGGTCGCAGCGGTGTGATGCCGCCGT
>JAOTYY010000226.1 GCA_029861595.1 Gammaproteobacteria bacterium | reverse complement strand
AGGAAGTACGCTTCGGCGATCCGGCGATCCCGCCGGAACTGCTGGTGGCACGCCAGCGCCAGCAACTCGCCGATCAGTTGGAGGCAACCTACGAGCGCGAACGCGTCGCGCAACAAACACGCATTGCCGTAGAGAAAAGCCGCGCCACCGCCGATCAGCAAGACGTGCTGGTACGCGCGCAAATCGCCGTGCAAGTCGCGGAACTGGAAAAAGAACAACTCAAACTGAAAGGCGAAGGGGAAAAACTGCGCCTCATCGAGATCGCCCGCGGCCAGGAAGCGCAGCGCGATATCCTGGGTGAAGACCGAGTCTATCAGCTGGCTGTGCTGGACAAAGTTCTGCAGGCGGCAGTCAGCAACCCGAATATCGTGAAGATTCCCAATGTCCTGGTGCAGGGTCAGACCGGCGGCTTCGAAGGGCCGGCCGCGATCCTGGGTGCAAGTAACCTGATGCAATCTGTTAGCGGCGGTGGCGGCGCGCCGAGCGCGGGCAACGATTCGCCCGCCACACAATAGCGACAGGTAAGTTATCGAAACGTGATATTTCGGTGACCGGCATGTGACGCTGCCTCCTTAACGTACGGTGGCCGCTCGCGGGTAATCGCTCGCGAGCCCTTCGTACCAGCCACAGGAGGCAGCATCCATGACACTCAAGCCGTTAGTTAAATCCCTGTTCATCGCCACCACGATCTGCGTTTCATCGCTCGCGGCGGCCGGTGAGTATCTGCGGGTTACCGTTACCAACCTGACCCACGGCCAGATTTTCACACCGATCCTGGTCGCCAGTCACAGCCGTAACAAACAGCTGTTGTTTAAGGCCGGACAGCCCGCCAGCAAGGAGTTGGCCGCGCTCGCCGAAGGTGGCGACACAGTCCCGTTAGCTGAGGCCTTGGGCGCGAAGCATAGCGTAAAAGGCGTTGCCGATTCGGGAGGGCCGCTCATGCCCGGAGCAACGACAACGATAACCGTGCCGGCACACGGCGCCAAACGCGTCAGCCTGGCGGCGATGCTGATCCCCACCAATGACGCATTTGTTTCCCTCAACAATGTTCGAGCCCCACTGCACGGCTCCATTACCTACACTGCTGTGGCCTACGATGCAGGCAGCGAACTCAACGACGAATCATGTCTCAACATCCCCGGGCCTTTCTGCGGCGGCGCCGGCGGCTCACCGGACGCAGGCGGGGAAGGCTACGTACACGTTCATGCTGGCATACACGGTATCGCCGATGTGCCCGCGGAAGTCTTCGATTGGCGCAATCCGGTCGCGCAGGTAACCGTCAAGCGCGTTCGCTATTGATCGCAAATGTTGCCTAACTAATATCCCCGCCCCTGGTACCCCCCTCTCCCCCGGGAGAGGGGCCGGGGGTGGGTGCTTGAGAGTACCCACCCTCCCCTCGAACCGACCTCGCGTAACCTATACAATCCCGCTTCGCGTGCGCTGCCAGGCGCTGTAAGCTGATTGTTTGCGAGGAATACAGAAATGGCTGAATGTCCTGTCTGTGGTGCAGACGTCGAACTCGAAGACGACGCTGTGCAAGGCGAGCTGATCCCCTGTCCCGACTGCGGCAGCGAGCTCGAGTTGCTGGAAACCGAGCCGCCGAAGCTCGGCGAGGCACCGGAGGCCGAAGAGGATTGGGGGGAGTGAAAATCGGCCTGCTGCACTCCCTGATACGCAAGGAGGAGAAACTGCTGCTGGAGGCTTTTGCGAAAGCGCGCATCGAACCAGTGATGCTCGACGATCGCAAGATCATCCTGGACTTCCGCACACCGCAGGACCTCGACGTGCTATTGGAGCGCTCGATCAACCATTCCCGCGCACTGCATGCGCTGCGCTTGCTCGAGGGCGTGGGAGTGCGCTGCATAAACACATCGGAAGTCGCACGCATTTGCGGCGATAAACTGCTGACGACGGCAGCGCTCCAGGAGCGGGGGGTGGCGCAACCGCAAGTGCGCGTCGCGTTCACCGAAGAATCCGCGCTGGCCGCCATCGAAGAACTAGGGTACCCGGTGGTGCTCAAACCCGCCGTCGGTTCCTGGGGGCGCCTGCTCTCCAAGATCAACGACCGCGATGCGGCCGAAACGGTCCTCGAGCACAAAACCGTGCTCGGCAGTTACCACCATTCGGTGTTCTACATCCAGCAATACGTGGAGAAACGCGGACGCGACATCCGCAGCTTCGTGGTCGGAGATGAATGCATCGCGGCAATTTTCCGAGAATCCGAACACTGGATCACCAATACGGCGCGCGGCGCACGTGCCAGCAACTGCCCGGTGAGCAATGCCATCGCCGAGGTTTCCCTGGCCGCGGCCAGCGCGGTCGGCGGCGGCATCGTGGCCGTGGATCTTTTCGAAACTGCAGATGAACTGCTGGTCAACGAAGTCAACTATACGATGGAATTCAGGAACAGCATCGATACCACCGGCGTGGATATTCCGGCGAAAGTCGTGGCCTACGTGGCGCACGAGGCGCGCGCGTGATTCGAGCTTCCATTGTCGGCGGATCGGGGTACACGGGCGGCGATCTGCTGCGCATTCTGTTGTTCCATCCGTATATAGAGATAGCGCAGGTCACCTCGGAAAGGCAAGCGGGCAGATTTGTGGCAAGCGCACATCCGAACCTTCGCAAGATCTGCAAATTGAAATTCGTGGCGGCGGCAGACTTGCAGCCGTGTGACGTGCTGTTTCTGTGCCTGCCCCACGGTCAGGCCATGCGCCGTCTGAGCGAGTTCGAAGCCCTGGCTGGCACGCTGGTGGACCTGTCCGCCGATTTTCGTCTCGATGACGCCGCAGAGTTCGAAAAATGGTACGGCCATGCACATGCCTGTCCGCAAAGACTCGGTGATTTCGTCTACGGGCTAGCGGAACTGCAACGGGAGCGGTTGCGCGGTGCCAGACGAATCGCCAGTGGCGGTTGCAACGCCACGGCAACGATCCTGGCGCTGCATCCCCTGTTCGCGAAGGACTTGATCGAATCCGCGGTAGTCGAAGTCAAAACCGGCTCCAGCGAAGCGGGCAATACCGCGAGCGAAAACAGTCACCACCCGGAACGCAGTGGCGTAGTACGCTCGTACAAACCTACTGGGCACCGGCACCTGGCCGAAATACACCAGGCCCTGGGGAACACGGAAGTGCACTTTTCGGCTACCTCGATAGAAATGGTGCGAGGTATCCTGGCGACTTGCCATGTGTTCCTGCGGCGGGATCTCGCCGAGAAGGAAGTATGGAAGATTTACCGCGATGCGTATGGCAGCGAACCATTCATACGCCTGGTTAAGGAACGCAGCGGCGTGCACCGTTACCCCGAACCAAAATTGCTCGCGGGCAGCAATTACTGCGATGTCGGATTTGAACGCGACCCGCACAGCAACCGACTGGTGGTTATCAGCGCGCTGGACAATCTCATGAAAGGTGCCGCCGGCCAGGCGGTGCAGGCGTTGAATATCGCGCAGCAGCTGCCGGAGTCCGCCGGACTGGAATTCCCCGGTCTGCACCCGGTGTGACGGGCACCGGAGCGTTGCGAATGTGTCGGTTGCTGTATGTGCGATGCGTTGATCCCTTCGCCGTTGCAGACGTGCTGACGCCGTTTGCCGACGTGGCGCGTAACAGCACAGAGTATCAGGGACACGGTTGGGGTTGCGCGAGCTGGGCGGCGGGCCGATGGCACGTGTACCATGACATCAAACCTGTGTGGGAAGACGACCTTACACAGTTTGCGCAAACCACGGTGTTCATCGCCCATGCGCGCAGCGCGTTTCGCGACGAAGGTATCGCGGTCGAGAACAACATGCCGTTCAGCGACGGCGAATCCATGTTCGTGTTCAACGGTGAGCTGAACGGCGTGCGCATTCGCGAGAGTGGCCGCATCGGCGCGGAGAAAATCTACAACTATATCCGTCGCTTCGACAAAGGCGATAAACTGGCGGCACTTGAACGCGCAACCCGGATTATCAACAAGCGGACCCGTTATGTACGGGCGATGAATATCGTGCTGGCGCAAGGCGGCAATGCCTGGCTGGCCACCCAATATAACGAGGACCCCGTGTACTTCCAGATGCACAATGTGACACGCGGCGCGATGCGACTGGTCTGCTCCGAACCGTTCCGGGGCGAATCGGATTGGACACCAATCGCCAATGGCACGGTGTCCGCGATCTAGTGAACAAGACAACGCGAAGATGTTGATCATCAAAATCGGTGGCGGCGCCAGCATCAATCTGGCGGGCATTGTCGACGGCCTGACTGAGGTCCGCGAGCCGTGCATACTCGTGCATGGAGCAAACGCGCTGCGCGACAGTCTCGCCGAAAAACTGCGGTCGCCAAAGCAGGTTATTACCTCGGTATCCGGCTATGACAGTGTGTTCTCGGATGCAACCGCGATCGACATGATTCTGATGAGTTACGCCGGCCTGCGTAACAAGCGCATCGTCGAGTTATGCCAGCAACGCGGAATCAACGCGGTCGGTCTGACAGGGATCGATGGGCGTCTGGTTCAAGGTGCTCGCAACAAGGGCATGCGCGTGCGTGAAGGCGGAAAAACGCTGATCAAGCGCGATTTCTCCGGCAAGCCTAAAGACGTCAACGTAACACTGTTGCGATTATTGCTCGACAACGGTTTCGTGCCGGTTTTGACGATACCGATCTGCGATGAACAAGGTTGCGCGGTCAACTCGGAAAACGACGACATCGTCACCTGCCTGCACACAGCGCTGCAGGCCGACAAAATTATTCAATTTATCGAAGCACCTGGATTACTTGCCGATCCGGGCGACGAACTCTCCACATTCTCACACCTCACACGCGGCGACGTGGAAACCCAGGAGCAGCAGGCAAGCGGACGGATGAAAAGGAAATTGCTGGCGATGAAGCGGTTGCTGGATGCCGGGCGCGCGAGCATTGTCATCGCCGATGGACGCGGCGAATCACCACTGCGCGACGCGTTACAGGGCGCAGGTACCCAAATAGAATGAACGACGCCGACTATCAGGCCTTGGAAGATCGCTACGCGCTGCCCTTGTATTCCAAGCGTGGCGTTACCATCGTGCGCGGCAGCGGCGCCTTGCTGTTCGACGCACAGGGCCGCGAATACGTTGACTGTACGGCGGGCATCGGCGTGGCCAACGTCGGTCATTGTCATCCGCGCGTGGTCGCAGCCATAAGCGAACAGGCCCAGCGTTTGATCACGTGCCCGAATGTTTTTTACAATGACACGCGCTCCAGGCTGCTGCAAACCCTCGTGCAGACTGCGCCGGGCATTCTGACCCGGGCGTTTTTGTGCAACTCCGGTGCCGAAGCGATCGAGGCCGCACTCAAATTCGCACGCCTGCACACAGGCCGTCCGAACTTCGTCAGCGCCATGCGCGGCTTCCACGGGCGCACCATGGGGGCAGTCAGCGCAACGTTCACAAAAAAATACCGCGCTCCGTTCGAGCCACTGGTACCGGGCTTTCAATACGTTGCGCTCAACAAGATCGAGCAACTGGAAGCAGCCGTGGACGAGCATACGGCCGCCGTGTTGCTGGAACCGGTGCAAGGTGAGGGAGGTGTCAATATTGCGAACGCCGAGTATCTTGTCGCGGCACGGCGCCTGTGCGACGAACGCGGGGCGCTGTTGATCTTCGACGAGATCCAGACCGGTTTCTGCCGTACCGGAAAGTTTTTTGCTCACCAGCACTGCAATGTGGTGCCCGACATCCTGGTTCTGGCTAAAGCAATTGCCGGCGGTGTGCCCATGGGCGCAACGCTGCTGGCGGAAAATATTACGGTGTCCGAAGGACACCATGGCACCACGTTCGGCGGTAATCCGCTGGCCTGTGCCGCGGCGCTCGCCGCGATCGATATCATGCGCGAGGAAAAGCTGGATGAACGCGCTGCCAGCAGCGGTGCGTACTTCGAGCGCCGCCTGCAGGCCGAAAAGCTTGCACGCGTGCGCGATGTCCGGCGCCTGGGTTTGATGGTCGGTATCGAACTCAAGGAGAAGGCGCAGCCCGTGTTGAGCGCGCTGCTCGAAAATGGTGTGCTGGCCTTGCCGGCCGGCGCAACGGTGGTGCGCCTGCTGCCGCCCCTGGTGATCGAGGAACCGCAGCTGGATCGCGTAGTAGCCGCCCTGCACACCGCCCTGCAGTAATGGGAGCAGACCCCCGATCCGGGGGCGCTGTCAGGATAATTTTATGCACGCTCGGGCGTCAGCCAGCCGCTGATCGTCGAGTGGCGCATGCGAAACTACCGGACCGGTTCAACACCGGGCGGCCGCGCCGTATGCGGTTCGATTTGAGTTCCGCTCGCGGCCCGTCGTCCAGCCCGGCGCGCTGCAGCTGATAGCGCTGATACTCGCCACCGATCCAGCGTTTCAGCACGGCCTCACCGTCGGAATCGAGCGTGCTCAACGCGTGCAGGAAGCCCGCGACGCCGAGCGCCAACACCGCCACTACGACTGCTTTGTCCCTGTCAGTTTGATTTCCACCGCTCAGGCGTTCGCCCCGCGGCGCCAGTTGTACACGCTGCCGGCGACGCCCAGCCCGACAAACCATACCGCCACCCACGCGGGCATGCTGAGGCCCAGAAACTGCCAGCTGATTGTCGCGCACTCGCCGGATGCGGTGAACACTTTGCTCAGAGTCTCATTCAACGGCAACGTGCGCAGCATGAATTCCAGGCCCGGCCCGCACTCCGGGACCTGATCGGGCGGTAGATGCTGCAGCCACACATGACGTCCCGCAATTGCGGCGCCTGTGCCCGCCGTTACGGCTATCAGCAACGCAAATCCGCGCGCCGTGCCGCGTCCACTGACAAACACA
>JAOTYY010000225.1 GCA_029861595.1 Gammaproteobacteria bacterium | reverse complement strand
GCCACCCCTGGGCAGCGACAGTTCAGGACGCTTTGGCCTGACGCCTGCGCTCGTGTAGAACGGGTTCCGTGTAACCGTTGCTGGTGGCACGTCCCTTGAACACCAGATCCAATGCGGCCTGGTAGGCAACGCTGCCGGCAAAATCCGGCGACATGTTCCGATAACCGGGGTCATCGGTGTTCTGCCGGTCGACCACCGCGGCCATTTTTTCGAACGTGGCGATCACCTGCTCGCGCGAAACCAGGCCATGATGCAGCCAGTTGGCAATGTGCTGACTGGAAATGCGCAGCGTCGCGCGATCCTCCATCAAACCCACATTGTGAATATCCGGGACCTTGGAACACCCGACGCCCTGGTCGATCCAGCGCACCACGTAGCCGAGAATGCCTTGCGCGTTGTTCTCGAGCTCGCCTTGCACCTCGCTATCGCTGAGATTGCGCCCGCGCAGCAGCGGCAGTGTGAGAATAGTGTCGAGGCTGGCACGCAGCCGCTCGCGTAAGTCAGTTTGCCGGTGAACGACGTTGACCTGGTGGTAATGCATAGCATGCAGCGTTGCCGCGGTCGGTGACGGTACCCAAGCCGTGTTGGCACCCGATCGCGGGTGGGCGATTTTGCTCTCCAGCATCGCCGCCATCTGATCCGGCGCCGCCCACATGCCTTTGCCAATCTGTGCATGGCCCGGCAGTCCGGTCTCCAGACCGATGTCGACATTCCAGTCTTCATACGCCAGCAACCAGGGCGCGTTTTTGATGTCACCCTTGGGCAGCATCGGCCCGGCTTCCATGGCCGTATGAATTTCGTCGCCAGTGCGATCCAGAAATCCGGTGTTGATGAATATCACACGCGCCTGCGCGGCACGAATACACGCTTTCAGGTTTACAGTAGTGCGGCGCTCCTCGTCCATGATACCGATCTTCAGCGTATCCGGCGCCAGCTCCAGGCCCTGCTCGACGCGTTCGAAAAGCTCCACCGTAGCAGCGACCTCGTCGGGTCCGTGCAGTTTCGGTTTTACGACATAGACGCTGCCGGTACGGCTGTTGCGGTATTTTCCCCGGCCGAGCAGATCGTGCTTGGCCGCCAGCGAAACGATCACCGCATCTAGAAAACCTTCCGGAATGGCCTCTCCATCCAGCGTTACCGCATCGGTGTACATGTGGATGCCGACGTGGCGCACCAGCATCAGACTGCGGCCGGGCACCACCAACGACCCGCCCTCGGGCGCGGTGTATTCGCGATCGGGTTGCAGTTCGCGCTCGATGGTCTTACCGTCTTTCTCGAAGCTGCGGGTGAGGCTGCCCAGCATCAGGCCGGTCCAGTTGCGGTATACACGTACCTTGTCCTCGGCATCCACGGCGGCCACCGAGTCCTCGCAATCCATGATCGTGGTAACCGCGGATTCCAGCTGCACGTCGTAGATATCGGCCATATCGCCTTTACTGATCGGACGGCCTGCGCCGATGAGGATCTCGATGTGCAGATTGTTGTGCCGCAACAGCACTGCCTCGGGTGCTTCAGCCGAGCCGCGGTAGCCGGCAAGCTTCTCGGCGTGTGCGAGACCGGTCTGCGTTCCGTCACCCATAGTGGCCAGCAAGCGGCCATCGTCCACCTGGTAACGGACAACGTGACTGTGGCTGCCGATCGCCAGGGGCGCCGCAGTGTCGAGAAACTCGCGCGTGTAGGCGATCACTTTTGCGCCGCGCGCCGGGTTGTACTCTCGCGTGCGTTTGCAGCCGTCGTCTTCGAGAATCACGTCGGTGCCGTAAAGCGCGTCGTAGAGACTGCCCCACCGCGCATTCGCCGCATTCAATGCGTAGCGGGAATTGTCCACCGGCACCACCAGCTGCGGCCCGGCAATGTGGCTTATCTCGTCGTCGACGTTCTTGGTGCTGGCCTGGAAGTCGCCGCCCTCGGGCAGCAGGTAGCCAATGTCCTGCAAGAAAGTCCGGTAGGCGGCTATGTCCTCGACATCGTTCCTGTGCTCCAGGTGCCAGACGTCAATGGCTGCCTGCAGCTCATCGCGTTTGTCCAGCAACTCACGGTTGCGGGGACCCAGGTCGCGCACCAAATCGGCCAGCAGTTGCCAGACGGCCTCGGGCGACACGTCGGTGCCCGGCGTTATCTCGTCCCGGACCAGTTCGAAGAGAGATTTTTCGATCTCCAGACCGCTCGCTGTCACACGCTCACTCATACCCAGATGCCCCGTTGCTTTGCGGGAATATCAGCAAAGTCTGTACCACCCGCGCAAAAAAGTTGCGTATGGTAGCCGAACGGCGGGAAAAACGCATTGACGTCGGACCGGTTTCGAAGCCGTAGAGCCGCAACTGCACTCCATTTGACGCAGATCGCAGATAGTTGGCCATCGGCCTTGTAAGCTGACAAAGTTAACCTGGAATTTGCACTGGAGGAATTAACGGTGAAATTATCGAAAGTCTGTTCACGTAGTTTGCTGCTCATACCTTGCTGGGCGTTGGTTCTGTACGGCTGCGGCGGCGGCGATGGCGGCGGCGGCTCCAACAACCCGGCGCCGACAGTGCAGATAACGCGTGCGAACGCCGGGGACGTCGCGGCGGCAGCCTACGAAACCAACGGTGGTCTGGGCGAGGTTGCGGAGCTTCCTACGCGGCTGCCCCTCGAAGCGGAAGGGGGAGCCGATGCGGTGCAGGTCAACGGCCTGGCGGGAATCGCCTTGCTCACGCTGCGCAGTTCCGGGCTGGCCGGCAGTCCTGTCGCACCGGCGGTCGACGACGACGGCAATTGCGGTGTCACTGGAACAGCGGCCATCACGTTCACCGATCCTAACGGCAATGACGAAATCGACGTAGGAGAATCCGGCAGCGTCACGTTCAACGAGTGCGTCGATGTAATCAACGGCCCGACCATCAACGGTACGATGACTTTGCGGGTCGACTCGGCCAGCGAGACGGCGGCGGCGTTCACCCTGGGATTCACGAACCTGACGATCATCGGTGGCATGGATAACGAAAACCTGTCGGCCAGCGGCAGCCTGAGCTTCGGTATAAGCAACGTCAACAACACCCTCGTCTTGACTCTCAGCGGCAGAGACCTGGCAATCGTCGAAGACGGTGTTCCGCTGAACCTGGCCGGTAATTTCGATTTCACGGTAACTATCAGTGGCACCGACTCTTCGGTGGAGTTCGCCATGACCCTGAACGTACCGTCGCTTGGCGGTGTAATCAGCGTTTCGACGACGGCGCCACTGGTCGGAAATCCACCGCAGAGCGGCGTGATATCGGTTCAGGGTGTGGGCAGCACGCTCACCTTGACATTAACCAGTGGCAGCGCCGTCACTGTGGCCGTCGACGAAGACAATGACGGCACGCCCGAATGTTCCCAGGTTCTTACGGTGGATACGTTGGATCAATTCGATCCGGCTGTCGCCTGTACTTGAGTGAGCTTTCCCGCAGAGGGCGTACCCTGGAGTATGCCCTCTGCGCCGTACCGCCGGCGCTTCAGACAGTCAACGACGGATACCAGTCTTCGCCGCGTCCGGCGGGGATTGTGTCAAGCACGTTCCACAGCGGCCACATCAAATCCATGTGCCGTGGGTGTCCGTCCACCTCGGCATAAAACAGTTCGGTGCCCCAATAATGGTGTATTGCCCCGTTGCGGCGCACGAAAACGTTGGCCATGGGCATCTGCTCGCTATCGTCGTTTTCGGCAAAGTAGTCGCTGTTGTAGCTGTTGTCGTGCGACGACAGCATCCGCAGGTTGTGCCAACCCCGTTGCTCGGCGAACTCGGCGACGCGTTCCATGGACGAGCGCGCCACCACTGCGAGGCCGGTGCGCTGCTTGATGTGCGGTGCGTTACCATTCAGCGCATCCAGCAATGAACTGCACATCGGACACGGTTGCTCGGCCCGCGGACCATACATGAAGCTGTACAGGAACAGGCTGTCGTGCGGGCCGAAAAGTTCCGACATCTTGACCGGACGGATGCGGCCCGCATCGCGTAACTCGGTAAATTCGTAGTCCTCTTTGACCTGTCCGCCCAGTGGCAGTTCGCGACGCTGTGCCGCGACCGCCTCGACCTGAGCGCGCAACCTGATCTCGGCTTGCAGGAGTGTGTCGCGCGCGGCGCGATAGTCGCTGGATTCATTGGGAAAAGAAATGCTCACCGTCCCGTCTCCCTAGTATTTAACTATATGGTTAAATATGGAGTGCAATGAGCCGTCTGTCAAGCCGTGCAAAACCGGCGCGGATTCAACTGCGCGAGCGTGCACCGCCGGGATCGTAAAGCGCGCGCAGACTGGCTTGCGCGGGTATCGGCACGCCGGCCACTTCGATCTCCCAGCTGCCACCCGTTATGTAATCGGCGGACACCTCGCCAGCGTGCTTTACGTAACCCAAACCCACCGAGCCGCCCAGCGTATGCCCGTAGTTGCCCGAGGTCAGAAAACCGACCGTGTCACCGTCACGCAGGATCGGCTCGTGGTGGTAAAGCAGCGCTTCAGGGTCTTTCAGCAGGAACTGCACCAGCCTTTTGCGCATGTGCGTGCGCTGCTCCTTCTGCCGCAGGATGGCGTCACGGCCGATGAAAGGAATCGTCTTTTCCAGGTCACAGACAAATCCCAGGCCGGCTTCCAAGGGTGTGTCCTCGTCGCCGACGTCATGCCCGAAATGCACGAACTTCTTCTCGATACGCCCGGAATCCAGACAATGCAGGCCGGCCGGCCGCAGACCGTGCGCCTGCCCGGCTTCCCAGACGACATCAAACGCGTGCCGCGCCATGTCGCTCGGCACATACAATTCCCAGCCCAGTTCACCGACGAACGAGACGCGCACCGCACGACCGACCGCGCAACCTATTTCAACATCCTGCGCGGTACCGAACGGAAACGCTTCTTTGGACAAGTCGATTGCCAGAACGTCGCCAAGCAGCGCGCGGCTGTGCGGCCCCACGATGCTGAGCACCGACCAGCCAGAAGTGATATCGGTCACGGTGCAATGTGCGTCGGATTCGATATTGCACCTTAGCCAGTCGAGGTCCTTGACAGTGACGGCGGCGGCACTCACCACCCAGTACCTGTCCTCGGCCAGACGCGTTACGGTGAGATCCGCCTCTATACCGCCGCGCTCGTTCAGCCAGTGGGTATACACGACCTTGCCTGGCGCGACATCGACATTGGCGCTGCAGATGCGCTGCAGGCAACGGCACGCATCGCGGCCCTGCACCTGGTACTTCGAGAAACTGGACAAATCGAAAACCACCACGCCCTCGCGCGCTGCGCGATGCTCCGCCGCCGAGTATTCGAACCAGTTCTGCTTGCCGAAGCTGTACTCGTAGACCGGCTCAATGCCCGGCGGCGCAAACCAGTTGGCGCGCTCCCAACCGGCGGCTTCTCCGAAACAGGCATTCAGGTCGCACAATTTCTCGTGCAGCGGCGAATGACGAATGCCGCGCGCGGTCTGATACTGACGAAACGGATAATGATTGTCGTACAACAGACCGAGCGTTTCCGAAACGCGCTGCTGTAAAAAGCGCTGCGTCCCGTGGAACCCGTACATGCGACGAATGTCGTTGCCCCACAGATCCATGGGCGGATGACCCCTGTCCATCCACTCGGCGCATGCCTTGCCGAGCCCGCCGGAAGACTGAATGCCGACCGAGTTGAGCCCGCAGGCAACAAAAAACCCGCGTAGCTCCGGCGCCTCGCCGAGGTGGAATTGATCGTCCGGGGTGAACGATTCCGGTCCGCAGAAAAAGCTTCGCCAGCCGGTTTCCTGCAACAGCGGCACGCGCTGCGTGGCATCCATCAGCACGGGCATCAACTGTTCTTCCGCATGACCCGGCAATTCGTCGAAACTGAAATCCTCCGGTATGCCCTGCATGCCCCAGGGCACCGCATTCGGCTCGAATGCACCGACCAGCAGGCTGCCGGCATCCTCGCGGTAATAGGCGCACTTATCGTGATCGCGTAACACCGGCAGGTCGCGCGGCAGGTCGTCGAGTTTTTCGGTGTGCGCGTAGTAGTGCTCGCAGGCATGCAATGGCACATTGACGCCCGCCAGCTTGCCCAGTGCCCGTGCCCACATGCCAGCGCAATTGACGACGAAGTCAGTGTCGATATCGCCCTGCTCCGTGGCTACCCCGGCAACCCGGCCTTCTCGCCGGTGAATACCGGTGACTTTCACGCCCTCCAGGCACAAGGCACCGTTTCGGCGCGCGCCTTTTATGAACGCCGTGACTATGTCCACCGGGCTGCCTATGCCATCTTGCGCCACCCAGCTGCCGCCCAGCAGTCCGTGCGTATCGATGATCGGATAGAGGGACTTGATCTCTTCGGGCGTAACGATGTCGACCCGGGTGACACCGAACGCGTTGTTCATCGAGGCCACGCGTTTCAGTTCTTCGAAACGCGCCTCGCTGTGCGCAATGCTGAGACTGCCGACCTGGCGGAACCCGGTGGCCTGCCCGGTCTCCGTCTGCAACTCGCTCAACAGCGACATCGAGTACTCGCAGAGCTTGGCGTGACTTTCGTTGGCGCGCATGGTGCCGATCAATCCGGCAGCATGCCAGCTGGTGCCGCAGGCAAATTGTTTGCGCTCCAGCAATACGACGTCGCTCCAGCCGGCGCGTGCCAGATGATACGCCACGCTGGCACCGGTAACGCCGCCACCGATGACTACGGCACTGGCCCGTTCGGGGATACTCTGGTCGGCCATCGAGAGACTCCTGAATCAAGATCAGAGTACTTGAAACTGGCCTAAATCTCCGATGGTTTCAAGTCCCCCTGATCCCTTGAACCTACAGTGAACATAGCCCTCCCCCCCCCCCCCCCCCCCCCCCCCCTACCGTGTTCCCCTCCCCCCCCCG
>JAOTYY010000224.1 GCA_029861595.1 Gammaproteobacteria bacterium | reverse complement strand
CACCGAGATCACCGGCAGACGCCTCCGAAGCGAGGCCTGCAGACACTGCAGTACATGTTCTGCACGGTGCGCGAGCGGGGCGCCGCTGAGACCGCCGCTTTCCTGCGCCAGCGGGTGATCCGTCACACCGTCGCGCGTCGCCGTTGTATTGGTGGCGATCACGCCGTCTATACGGTGCGCGAGCAATGTCTCGACGATCCCGGGGATGTCGGCATCTGCGAGGTCGGGCGCAATTTTCACCAGCAGCGGTCGCGCCTCCCCGTGTGCCTCCTCGAGCTCGCGGCGCTCGGCATTCAGCTGCGCAAGCAGTTTGTCGAGAGCCTGGGTCTCCTGCAGTTCACGCAGACCGGGCGTGTTGGGCGAGGAAATGTTGATCGCGACGTAGCTGGCCAGGTGGTAGACCCGTCGCAGGCAGTAAGCGTAGTCATTACCGGCCTGCGCCAGCGGCGTATCACGGTTCTTGCCGATGTTCACGCCGATCACCGCGTTGGGTATGTCGCGCCGGAATCGTTCCAGGCGGTCCGCGAGGTGGTCCACGCCGCGGTTGTTGAAGCCCATGCGATTGATCAACGCCTGGTACCGAGGCAAACGGAACAGGCGTGGCATTGGATTGCCGGTTTGCGGGCGGGGTGTCACCGTGCCCAGTTCCAGAAAACCGAAACCGAGCGCGTACAGTGCGGCGATATAGTCGCCATCTTTGTCCAGGCCCGCGGCCAACCCCACCCGGTTGTCGAACTGCAGCCCCAGCAGCCGCACAGGTGGATGTGCGTTGCGCCGGTGCAGTCGCCTGGCGATGCCGACTGGCAACGCACAGCGTAGCGCTGTCAAAGCGATGCGGTGAGCGCGTTCGGGATCGACACGAAACAGCAGGTTGCGAGCCGGCGCATACCAGCCGCTCGCGCCGGTGGCTTTGCTCACAAGCCTTCGGAACCGCTGCTACCTGTTTCGGCCGGATCCCGTAAGCGGTAGCTCAATTGTACGTATTCCTGCGTGTCCCAGATCACCGCGACCCGCCAGCCCGGTTGTTGCCAGAATGTCGTAACCCGGCCCTCGCCGCGCACGACCGCGTTCAGACGCGAACTGCGCGACGTTGCCGAAGGAGGGAAATCCTTTTCCTCTGTACCGCGGCCGTACACCCGGATCAACTTGTTGCGCCAGTCGAGGTAGTTGATCCACGACCCCGGTGGCTCTTCTCGCCAGACGTGGACGACGAGGCTGTCCTTCAGTTCCACGTGCACGATTTTGTCACGATGCTTGAAGCGCAACTCGCCGTTTCCGCTCGCCGGCACGGGGCCGGCATCGCGCGGCAGGGATTGCACGCTGCCGCCCAGACACACTGCGTTGAATACCAGTTTTACGCAGTCATCGTTAGCGCTCGCAGGCCGCGCCGTGAGCAGCATTGCAGCGCACAGCGCTGCCGTGATCATGCGTATGCGCGTTGCTGTGAGTAGTGGCATCAGGAGACTACCGTACAAAGGGAAACCATTTTCTGGAGTGCGGAATTGTCGACGACCTGCACCCGTTGCCGCAACCCGGCAGCGCAATTGTCTGGGGGATAGGCGATCTGCGACGCGTTGCGAAGGCTATAATCGGGACATGCAAATGCCACTGGAGAATCTTGCCGCTAGCCTGCAGTCACCGCTCGCGCCGGTCTATATGATCAGTGGCGATGAGCCGTTGCAACGCCAGGAAGCGGGTGACCAGGTACGCGCGGCTTGCCGCGACGCCGGTTACGAAGAGCGGACGGTACTGCTTGCGGACACGGGATTCGACTGGCAGCAGCTGCAGGATTTCGGCAACAACCTGTCGCTGTTCGCCACCCGGCGACTACTGGAACTGCGCCTTTCGGGGAGTCCCGGGCAGGCTGGTGGAAAAGCCCTGCAGGCCTATGCTGCCGCCCCGCCCGAAGACACGGTGCTGTTGATACTCGGCCCGCGTATTGAGCGCAAAGCGCAGTCCAGTGCCTGGTATCGTGCCCTGGACAAATCTGGTGTGGTGGTGCAGGTATGGCCGATCGAGCGGCGCCGGTTTGCGCAGTGGCTGGTGCAGCGTGCCGCTGCGCTGGGGATACAGCTGAGCAATGCTGCAGCCGTCCTGCTCGCAGAGCGGGTGGAAAACAACATGCTGGCGGCAGCCCAGGAGTTGGAGAAGTTGAGGTTGCTGTGCGGCGCTGCCACGGTGGACGAGGAAACCGTGCTGCGCGCTGTTGCCGACAGCGCCCGTTACAACGTTTTCGATCTCGCCGACGCGATGCTGGGCGGCGAGCGATTACGGGTTGCACGAATTCTTCAGGGATTGCGCGAGGAGGGTGTGGAAAGCGTGCTGATTCTGTGGTCCATCACGCGTGAACTGCGTGCCCTGGCGTCGGTTTCCGCAGCGCTGGCGCGTGGCGAACAGCAGGACAGTGCATTGCGCGAGGCGGGCATCTGGCCGCGTCGCAAAGCGCTCGTCACACAGGCGCTGAGGCGGCAAGGCGACTGGCAGGCCCTGCTGCTGGACGCGGCGGCCGCGGATCGTGCGATCAAAGGCGCCGCACCGGATCCATGGTCGGCACTGGAATCCCTGGCATTGCGCGCCACGGGGGTGCCGCTGGCGATCGGCGTGGGCTGAATCGGATGCCTGTTTCCCGGTCGCGGCGCGTCGAGAACTCGCTGCCAAACTGTTAAGCTAAGCATTGTCGTGCCAACGGGATGTCTATGAACGCAAAAGCCGAAACGCTCGCGCTCGATGTCGAGGCGTATGTCACCGAACTGGGCATCGCCGCTCGCGATGCGGCCAGTGTGCTGGCGCGCGCCAATACCAACACCAAGAATGGCGCGTTGTCTTGCATTGCGGATGCGCTGATCGATGCCCAGCCGCGGCTGCTGGCGGCTAACCAGAAAGACCTGAGCGCAGGCCGCGAAAACGGTCTGACGGCGGCGCTGCTGGACCGGCTCGAGCTCACGCCGGCACGTATCGACGCCATGGCGGATGGACTGCGCGAAGTCGCGGCGCAGCCGGACCCGATCGGCCAGATAAGTAATCTGGCGTTTCGTCCCTCGGGCATTCAGGTCGGGCAGATGCGGGTGCCGCTGGGCGTCATAGGCATCATCTACGAATCGCGCCCGAATGTGACGGCCGACGCCGCGGCGTTGTGTCTGAAAGCGGGTAACGCGACGATTCTGCGTGGCGGATCGGAAGCGTTCGCATCGAATGGCGCGATCGGCGAGTGTATAGCACAGGGCCTTGCGGAGGCTGGATTGCCGGCGACAGCGGTGCAGTTGATTGCCAGCACCGACCGCGCCGCGGTGGGCGCGCTGCTACGCATGCCCGAATACGTCGACGTTATCGTACCGCGTGGCGGACGTGGCCTGATCGAGCGCGTTGCTTCGGAATCCAAAGTGCCGGTGATCAAGCATCTGGACGGTGTGTGTCACGTATACATCGATGCGGGTGCGGATCGCAGCAAAGCGATCGAAATCGCGGTGAACGCCAAGACGCGTCGCTATGGTGTGTGCAACGCGATGGAGACTTTGCTGGTTGCCGAAACCGCCGCCGATGTCCTGCCTGACATCGCCTCTCGATTGCGCGAGCACGGCGTGGAACTGCGCGGTTGCGAGCGCACACGCCAGCTCGTCGCACAGGCGGGCGCTGCGGATGAGCAGGACTGGTACACGGAGTATCTGGCGCCGATTTTGGCGATCAAAGTGGTCGCCGATCTGGATGCCGCGATCGCGCACGTGGAAAAGTACGGATCGCATCACACTGATGCCATCGTCACGGAAAATATCGATCATGCGCAACGTTTTTTGCGGGAGGTGGATTCCAGTTCGGTGATGGTGAATGCATCGACGGCGTTCGCAGACGGGTTCGAATACGGGCTGGGCGCGGAGATCGGCATCAGCACCGACAAGCTGCACGCCCGCGGACCGGTCGGAGTGCTGGGACTCACCACGCAGAAATATGTGGTTTTCGGTGCCGGACACGTACGTTCGTGAGCGCAGCAATCGGTAACCGCGCCGTTGCATGAAGTCGATTGGATTGCTGGGCGGCACCTTCGACCCTGTTCACTTCGGGCACCTGCGGCCCGCGCTGGAAATCAAAGAGTGTCTGGATCTAAGTGAACTGCGCCTGCTGCCCTGTCACGTATCGCCACATCGTGAGCAACCGCTCGCCACGCCGCAACAACGGCTGCAGATGCTGACCCTGGCCACCAGCGGAAGCGCCGCTCTGACTGTCGATGCCCGGGAGCTGAACCGACCGCCGCCGTCCTACACCGTCGATACGCTGGAAGCGCTCAAGGCCGAGTATCCTGCGGCGTGTCTGGTATTCGTCATGGGGCATGACGCATTCGCCGGATTCAAAAGCTGGCACCGCTGGGAGCGGATTCTGGAACTAGCACATCTTGCGGTAACCTCGCGCCCGGGCTATCGGCTGCAAACCCTGGATTTTACGGTGACGCAAAACAGCGACGAGCTGCAGCGCTCAAGCGCGGGGAAAGTCGTGCACTGTGAGGTGACGGCGCTGGGTATTTCCGCGAGCGCTATCCGCGCGGCGGTACGAGGCGGCCGCGATATCGCCTATCTGGTTCCGCGCGCCGTGCAAGATTACATTCTCGAACAACGCATCTATCTGCCGGACTGATCTTCGCTATGCATGAAAACCCAATTCTTGGAATCGCAACCGCGGCTCTCGAAGAGATCAAGGCGCTGAATCTGGTGATTCTGGACGTCAGCGACCGGACTTCGGTGACCGACTACATGCTGATTGCGAGTGGAACGTCGGAGCGGCACGTTCGTTCGTTGACCGGTAACGTTGTGCGTTGCGCTAAACGGGAGGGCTTTCCACCGCTGGGAGTGGAAGGGGAACGCGGAGGAGAATGGGCGCTGGTCGATCTGGGCGACGTAATCGTGCATGTGATGCTGCCACGAGTGCGGGATTTTTATCAGCTCGAGAAACTTTGGTCGGTCGAGCTGGAGGAAGGCAGCGATCCGCCGGAGCCGGCCAGCGGCCTGCCGCGTCGCGGGCAGCTGGGATAGGCGTCGATTGTCCCCCGTCAGGCGAACTCACCGGGCGCCGTCCGAGTGCGGACTGCTGGTATGCGATTGCATGTAATCGCCGTTGGCAAACGGCTGCCGGCTTGGGCCGAACAAGCTTGCAGCGACTACGTGAAGCGTGTGCGCGGCGACTGTTCGCTGCATGTGCACGCGGTGACCGGTTCGCGGCGTGGCGGCAATGACGCCGGCGCACGCGTGCATGAGGAGGGAGAGGCCTTATTAAAAGCCGTGCCGCGCTCGGCGTTGCTCGTGGCGCTGGCGATCGAAGGCGACAGCTGGAGCACCGAGCAGCTGGCGGGGCGATTTGACCAATGGCGAAGCAGTGAACGAGACGTCGCCTTCCTGATCGGCGGTGCTGATGGACTGTCGCCGCGCTGCCGCGAAGCCGCACGACACAGCTGGTCGCTGTCGGCTCTGACGCTGCCGCACGCTCTGGCGCGCGTGGTCGTTGCCGAGCAGTTGTACCGTGCCTGGACCCTGGCGCACGGACACCCTTACCATCATTGAAGCGTCCGCATACCAACGCCGAAGTGTATCTGGCCTCCAGGTCGCCGCGGCGCCGCGCTTTGCTACAACAGATCCGTTTGCGCTACACCTTGTTGGATGTAAATGTCGACGAGTCCGCCCGGCGCGACCTGCGCCCCGAGGATCAGGCGCAGCAGCTGGCTCGCGATAAAGCGGAGGCTGGATGGCGGGCGGCCGAACGCACACGCGACCTTCCGGTACTGGGGGCTGACACGCTGATAGAGTTCGGCGGCGAGGTGTTCGGTAAACCCCGTGATCGTGACGCGGCCCTGGCCATGCTTGCGCGCCTGGCCGGGCAGACCCACTGGGTGCATACGGGTGTAGCCGTTTGTGCGCACCAGCGCTGCGAATCGAGCCTGAGCCAGACGCGCGTCACGCTGCGCAGCAGTACTTCAGCCGAACGCCTGGCTTACTGGTACAGTGGTGAGCCGGCGGACAAGGCCGGGGGTTATGCCATCCAAGGGCTGGGGGCGGTGTTTGTCGAATCAGTCCAGGGTAGCTACTCGGGCGTGGTTGGATTGCCGCTGTGCGAAACAGCGCAGTTGTTACACCGGTTTGGAATAGATCTGTTCGATGAGTGAAGAGCTGCTGATAAACGTGACGCCCCAGGAAACCCGTGTCGCATTGGTGGAGAATGGGGTGCTGCAGGAAATCAGCATAGAGCGCAGCCGCAACCTGGGAATTGTCGGTAACGTGTATAAAGGGCGTGTCGCACGCGTGTTACCTGGCATGGAAGCAGCGTTCATCGACATCGGGCTGGAACGGGCGGCTTTTCTGCACGTCTCGGACATCGCCGTCCCGCAACGACTGGGCGAAAACGATAAACGGGTGAACCAAAGGGCGTCGAGCGGCAGGGTTGGGCCTCACGGCGCCGGCGAGGACAGGCCTCTACCTTGGGTGCAGGACCTGCTACGCGAGGGTCAGGAACTGCTGGTACAGGTCATCAAAGACCCGCTGGGCAGCAAAGGTGCGCGATTGACCACGCATTTGACCACCGCTTCGCGTTACCTGGTTCTGATGCCGAACGACTTCAACCTCGGGGTATCCAGCAAAATTGAGGACGAGGAGGAGCGCAACCGCCTGCGTGGCGCACTGGAACCGTGCCTGCAGGAAGTGAACGGCTGGGGATACATCGTACGCACCGCAGCCGAAGGTGTCAGTGAAGCGGCGCTGCTCCGCGACATGACTTTCCTCAACCAGCTGTGGAGTGCGGTACAGAAAAAGGCGGAGCGTGCGTCCGCGGGCGACGTTGTGCACGAAGACCAGCCGCTGGTGTTGCGTACGTTACGCGATCTGGTCGACGGCGGGGTGGAGAAAATACGTGTCGATT
>JAOTYY010000223.1 GCA_029861595.1 Gammaproteobacteria bacterium | reverse complement strand
GCTGCAGCGCAAGGCATGCAGACAATGTTCTCGCACGGCGTGGAAAAGGCGCTGGCGGGCGACACCACGCTGCAGGAAGTAGCCCGCGTGACCCTGGACGCCTGAGCGCGCACCGGCATGCCGACATTCACCTACAAAGCCGCCGACGCAGAGGGGGAAGTCGTGAGCGGGACGCTGCAGGCAGCGAGCAGCGCCGAAGCCGTTTCGTTACTGCACGCACAACACTGCATCCCCATCCGCGTCGAGCCGCTGAGCGGCGTGCGCCGCCAGCCGCGCGCGGCGCGGCGCTGGCGTCTCGGCCCGGGGCGCGTCACCCGCGAGATGCTTGCCGCGTTCACCACCGAACTCGCCACGTTGCTGCAGGCCGGTGTGGCCCTGGACCGCGCGCTGACGATCACCGCGGAGCTCGCCTCAAACGATACGCTGCGCACGACGGTCCTGGACGTGCACGACCGCGTCAAGGCTGGCGCCTCGCTGGCGGGCGCGCTGGACAACAACGCGGCGGCGTTCGGCCGCTTCTACATCAATATGGTACGTGCCGGTGAGGCAGGCGGTGCGCTTGAAAGCGTGCTGCTGCGCCTCGCCGAGCATCTCGAACAGAGCAAGGCGCTGCGCGACGAACTGGTTTCGGCACTGCTTTATCCCGCCATACTGGTTTGTGTCGCACTGGGTTCGGTGTATCTGTTGATGAGTTTCGTGGTCCCGCAGTTCGCGGTGCTGTTCGACAGCGTTGACCAGGTTCTGCCGTTGGCGACCCGCATTACCCTCGCCAGCGCCGAGTTGCTGCGCGATTTCGGCTGGGTATCGGTGTTGGCTCTGGTCGCGGTCGTGTGGCTGGCGCGCCTCGAGTTGCAGCGCCCGTCCAGCCGGCTGCGCTGGGACGCGTGGCTGCTGCGCTGGCCGCTGGTCGGCGGGCTGGTACTCAAGCTCGAGGTCGCGCGTTTCGCGCGCACGCTCGGCATACTGCTGAACAACGGCGTCACCCTGCTCGCGGCGCTCGGGATCGTGCGAGACACGGTGGGTAACGCCGCGCTGGCGCTGGATCTGGAAAAAGTCGAGCAGGGATTGCGCGCCGGACGCGGTCTTACTCAGCCGCTCGAAGAAACCGGCCGCTTTCCCGCGCTCGCCCTGCACATGATCCAGGTAGGCGAGGAATCCGGGCGGCTGGAAGAACTGCTGCTGAAAGTGGCCGACAACTACGAGAAAGACCTGCAGCGGGCACTGAAGCGGGCCATGAGCGTGCTGGAGCCTGTGCTGATCCTGCTGCTCGGGTTGCTCATCGGCGGCGTCGTGATGTCCATCCTGGTGGCCATCATGGGCATCAATCAACTGGTCATCTGACGCCACGGCGTGAGGAGGAATGAGCGCACAATGATAGCGAACGTAAAGACGCGGCATGCCGGGGCGGACCGGCACCGCGCGCAGGCAAAGCATCCGGCGCGAACCCGGTCAGGTACTGGTTTCACGTTGATCGAATTGCTGGTGGTGCTGGTCATCCTCGGACTGCTGGCGGGGCTGGTAGGGCCGCAGGTGCTGCGCTACCTGGGCGGCGCAAAAACGGATACCGCCGCGCTGCAGATAGACGATCTGGGCGGCGGCCTCGATCTGTTCCACCTCGAAGTGGGGCGCTATCCCACCACCGAGGAAGGATTGATCGCACTGGTCAGCGAACCGGCCGGCGTGCGCAACTGGAACGGTCCTTACCTGAAGAAAAAACGCGTGCCCAAGGACCCCTGGGGCAATGACTACCGCTACCGCTCGCCGGGCGAGAACGGCGCTTATGACCTCTACTCGCTGGGCGCCGACGCCGCCGAAGGGGGCGACGGTGAGAACCGCGATGTCGTCAGCTGGTAAACCGGGCGTGCGATCGCGATGACGCATCGCGGGCACAACTGGCAGTCATGGCGCCCCGCCGCGGCGGGTTTCACGCTGCTCGAGATCCTCGTGGTGTTGAGCATCGCATCGCTGCTGCTGACGCTCGTGCCCCTGGCGTTCTCGGGCAGCGTCGATCTGGTGCGCAGCAAAGGTGCTGCCCGTGAACTGGCCGCAACCCTGCAGTCCGCGCGCGGCCGCGCAGTGGCGCGTAACCGCATCGTGGACGTAACACTCGACGCGGACGCCGGTCGCTACGTTAACAGCGCCAGCGGCGACGAGCGGGTGTTGCCGAAGGGCGTGCGGTTGACGCTCGTCGACGTCGACAGGCACGACACTGACAGTGAGCAAGGCCGCATCCGTTTTTTCCCCGACGGCAGTTCCAGTGGCGGCAAGCTGCTGTTGGAAGACGGCACACGCCGTTTCACAATCGCCGTGCACTGGCTGCTCGGCCGCGTCGACGTCAGCCAGGACAGTGTCTCGTGAGGCGGTGCGGGCCGTTTCGGCAAGACGGATTCACCTTGATCGAGGTGCTGGTTGCCTTCGTCATCCTGGTGGCGGCGCTGCCCGTACTGTACGCGATTTTTTCCGGCGGCCTGCGCGGCATGGCACTCGCGGGGGACTACCAGGGTGCGGTAGCCGTGGGCGAATCGAGACTCGCGCAGACAGGGATCGTGGACGTGCTGGGTGAAGCGGAAGAGACAACCACCCAGGAAGGACGCTACACCCTGACCTTGACCACCCAGCCCTACCAACCCTGGCGCGATGTGAGCGGCGAGCAACTCGCGGTGCGCGCCTACCGGGTCACCCTGGACATCGGGTGGGAGCAGCACGGCGCGCAACGCGTCGTGTCGCTAAGTACGATCAAGCTCGCCACGCCGGCCGGTGTCGCAGGGCGCTAGGGACATGGCAGCAACGACACCCGGTACAGCTTCGCTCCCTGGCCGGCAACGAGGGCCCTGCCCTGCCCGCGGCTTCACGTTGCTGGAGTTGCTGGTGGCGGTGACCGTGCTCGGAGCCGTTATACTGCTGGCGCTCAACGGGCTGCGTTTCGGATCGCGCAGCTGGGAGTTGCAGCAGACCCGCGCCGAGCACGCAGCCGGCATCCGCGTCGCACGGGACTACCTGCGCCGTCAGTTGGCACAGGTGGTTCCCCACTTCGTCGGCCGGGGTGCAGGCGAGCGGCTGGTGTTCGACGGCGAGGAACGCAGCCTGCGCTTCGTCGCGGCCATGAGTCGCGGGCAACGCGATGGCGCGCTTTACCTGTTTTCGCTGGCGCCCGAAACAACCGATACGCGCACCCGGCTGGTGCTCGAATACGCGTTACTGGATCCGACTGCCGATCAATTGCGGACGCTGCCAGCCGAACGGGTAGTGTTGATGGAGGACCTCCAGGCGCTCCAGTTTGCCTATTTCGGCCCCGGCAAATCCGGCCAGCGCCGGCGCTGGCACGACGCCTGGCCGGTGGACGCCGGGCAATTGCCGCGGCTGGTGCGCCTGCGCCTCGAGGTTGCGGACCAGCAGGCGCCGCTGGAACTTTCGGTCGCGCTGCCACTTTATGACGCGGGACTGGAACGCCGCGGTGGGGGCTGAGATGGGATTGCGGTACGAACGCGGTGTCGCGCTGGTAACTGTACTCTGGCTGCTGGTGCTGCTGTCCACGATTGCGGGCAGCTACGCGTATGCCGTGCGCACCGAATACAGCGTGGCCCGCAACAATCTGCAGGCCGGCAAGGCGCGCGTACTGGCGGAGGCGGGTTTGAATCGTGGCATCGTTGAGCGGCTGCTGCCGCCCGGAGCCGATCGCTGGAGCATCGACGGCACCGCGCACCGCTTCAGGTTCGGCGCCGGCACGATAACGGTACGCACCCAGTCCGCGACCGGACTCGTGGATCTGAACGCCGCCCCACCGGCCATGCTGGGGAACATCTTGCGGGCGGTGGGTGTTGCCGCCGAACGGCGCGACGCCCTGGTGGACGCGATCCTCGACTGGCGCGACGGCGATGACCTGCGGCGACTGAACGGCGCCGAGGCACGCGATTATCGATTCGCAGACGCGGGTTACCTGCCCGCCAACCGCCCGTTCGAATACCCGGGAGAGCTGGCTCTCGTGCTGGGGATGCAGCCGCAAATCTACCGGCGCCTGCGCCCCTTCGTCACCGTCTACTCGCGCCGCGCTCAGGTCGACCGAAACCTCGCACCGCGCACGGTGCTGTTGGCCTTGCTCGACGGCAACGTCGATGCCGTCGAAGAGGTGCTGGCAACCCGTGCCGAGCGGGCAGCAAGCGCTCGGCAAGCCGGCCAGGTCGGCGCCGCCGGCATATACCACGTCAACGTGGAAGCGACGCTGGACGACGGCACGACGGCGACGCTGGCGGCGGTGGTCTCGATCAATTCCGAACCCGAAGCGCCTTATTCCGTACTGGACTGGCGAGAAGGTGAAACCTCGCAGCGAGCAGAAGATGCTTAGGGCAGTGAGCGGCTGGCACGGGAACATCGGCAGGCGCCTGCTCAGCTGGTGGCTCGGCGAGTTGCGCGCCATGTTGCCCCCGCAGATGCGCGCCGCGCTGGGACCTGGCGGGCAGCGCCTGCTGCTGGAATTCGAGGACGACAGCCTGGTGGCCACGCTGCTGTCACAGGACGAGCGCCACACGCTGGACCGCTACGCGTGGCGCGATGGTCTGCAGGACACTGTGCGGCGGCGCCTGATACGGTTGCCGGCTGAACGGGTGCTCTGCCTGCCGCCGGCCCGCGTGCTGCGTCGCAGGGTGGAGTTGCCACTGGCGACCGAAGAAAACCTGCGCCAGGTGCTCGGTTTCGAGCTGGATCGCCATACCCCGCTCAAGGCGGAGGAGGCCTGCTACGACTACCTGCCGCTCGAGCGCGACACGGCGCGTCGCATACTGACCGTAGAGCTGGCCGTCGTACCAAGTATCCTGATGCAGGAGACCACGGCACAATTGCAGCATCTCGGGCTGCCGGTGCATCGCGCGAGTGTGCTCGGCGACGATGGCGCAGTGCTCGATCTCAACCTGCTTCCCGAGCAGCAGCGTGCACGTGTGACCCGTATTCCGCTGTTCGTGAACGCCACGCTTGCATGCGCCGCAGCGGTACTGCTGATTATGATCCTGGCACTGCCGCTGTACGCCAAACATGCCCGGCTCGAAGCACTTGAGCCACTGGTAACCCAGGCGCGCAGCGACGCGGTCACTGCGCGCGATCTGCGCGAGACACTGCAGACACTTTCGGCGGAAGCCGGGTTTGTGCTGGAGAAACGCCGCGCCGAGATACCTGCCCTGGACATCATCAACGAAGTGACCCAGGTGCTGCCGGACCACACCTGGGTGCGGCAACTGACGCTGCAGAACGGCGAAATACAGCTCTCCGGAGAATCCGTGAGCGCCGCGCTGCTGGTGCAACTGCTCGAATCGTCGACGTTATTACGCAACGTGCGGTTTCGATCGCCGGTGCTGGAGGATGCCCGCAGCGGGGTGGAACGCTTTCACCTCTCGGCGGAGTATGGTCCGCTGGACGGGTCGTCATGAAGGACGCTGCACGACATCTCTGGCCACGACTGCTCGCGGCGTTTCTGTTGCTCGCGCTGCTGGCCGCGGCGGCAGCCGGCGTTGGCTTGCCAGTGTGGTCGCTCAGCCAGTCATACAGCGAACGCATCGCCGAACAACAGCGGCTGCTCGGCGAGTACCGGCGTATAGCGGCGGGCAGCGAAGGCATGCAACGGGACGTGCAGCGCCTCGAACGCTGGCAGTCGTCGTCCAATCTTTACCTGCGCGCCAACACCGCGGCTCTGGCGGCAGCCGAACTGCAGCGCATCGTGAAACAACAGGCGGCGGCACGTGGCGGGCGCGTTATGAGCACACAAACACTGGCCGGCAAACAGGAAGACGCGTTTACGCGCGTGACCTTGAAGGTGCGGCTGCGCACCGATATGCAAGGCGTGCTGCATACGCTGCATGGGCTGGAGAGCCGGCGCCCGCTGCTTTTTATCGACAACCTGTCGATCCGCAGCCGGACGTCGCGCCGTCGCGACCCGACCACCGGCAAGCCGATCGAGGCAGTCGAGCTGGATATCACCTTCGAGGTCAGCGGCTTCATGCGCTCGGCGGTGTCGTGATGGCGAATCCGGCCAACCGCCTGACGCTCCTGTTGCTGCTCGTGTGCGTGGGTCTGGGTACGCTCGTTGCAAGGGAACTGCGTCTTGTGGCTGCCGCGCCGGAGGCCGGGATCGGCAATCCGCAGGCCGGCGCTGGCGCCGAGGCACAGCGGCCCAGCGCATTACCCGCGGCATTACCGACCAAGGCACTGCAGGTGTACCAGGAAATTCTCGCGAGACCGCTGTTCATAAAGGGCCGTCAGCCGCCGGCAAAACCGCAACCGGCGCCGGTACGCGAGCCGGTCAAACAGTTGAGTCATCTACTGGAGGGCGTGGCCATATCCAGGCGCAAGCGGGTGGCGCTGCTGCGCGATCCGCGCTCACGCGAGCAGGTCAGCGTCGAGGAAGGCCACATATGGGAAGGCTGGGTGGTCGAACAGGTGCTGCCGGACAGAGTGATCTTCAGCGGCGAAGGGGAAATGCAGGAACTGCTCCTCGAGCCCGATGACGCGCAGGACCAGACCCAGGGTGCCACGGGTGCCAGGCGAAGACCATGAACAATCAGGTGGAACAGCAGCTATGAAAGAACAACATTCCCCGCATTCCCGCGCGACCGCGCGCCGGCATACGGTTCACGCGCATCGGCTCAGCAGGGTAACGCCAGCCATCCGCCCGCGGGGGACAATTGTCAGGCCGGCGTGGAACAGTGTGCGAACCGTGCTGTTGCTGGGTGTGGTAGGCGTTCCGCTGATTGGTGCGCCGGGTTGTGCGACCGGACCGCAGGAGCGCCCCGCCGACGCGGTCGAGAATGGCGGCGTGTCGCCCGGCGATGCCGAATCGACGGTCACACTTGATGCGGCCGGCGCAACAGCCGCTAGCGAGCTGGCGATCACGCAGACCAGTGGCGACGCCCGCGTCGTCAA
>JAOTYY010000222.1 GCA_029861595.1 Gammaproteobacteria bacterium | reverse complement strand
GCGCGGCGCCGCGAATACCGAAGCCCGCGCTGTAGACCAGGCCGTTGCCTGCGAGAACGCTGTTTACTGACGCGGCGTCGAAAGGATCGAAACGGTAGTTATCGACGACCAGCGGCCGAAAAGGCTCGGTTTCGATCGTTTCCCAGTATTCCTCCTGGGCGCGAAGCCACCGGCCCAGTGAGTTTTCATCAAGCGCCGCGTCGAAGCGCAGGCCCTGATCCCACCGGTAGTATTCGCGCATCTTCAACAGATAGACGCACAGTGTCGAATCCGCAGCGTGGTTCGCATTTGCGATATCACAATTGCGTTTCACCGTATCGCACAAATCGGTCAGTTCGAAACTCATGGTCGCCGATGCTCGTCCAAAGCTATGCTAGCATGCCCACTTATGGCACGTATTCGCACGCGTTGGAACGACAAGCAAAAGGTAAGATCGCCAGAAGAAGTGGGCTCGGCTCTGGGCGTGATTATCTGGAAGCTGGCGGGCGACGCCGTGGTGACTCTGGAGAACGAAGATTTTGCGATCGATACGTACCAGCAACGTCTGGATGTAATTGCCGAGTATTGTGCGTTCCAGTTGCATGTTGTGGACCGAACGCTGCACGCGCAGCATTCTGACGGCGAACGCGCATTGTTTGTGTCCGTGCTGGCGAAACATCTTGCCGACACGATGCAGGACAATCGTGCCGAACTGCTGGGCGCTGGGGAGTTCCGCGCGCAGTTCATCACTTTGTTGAACGAACGCTGCGACTTTTACGCAATGTGCAGTTTTTCTTCCGCCGAAGGACCGAGTTTCGTTATGCGCCGTAACTTCGGCGACGCAGTGGCTGCCGTTGTCGGTGAGCGAAATCGTAAATGGATCACGGATTTCGTGATGGATGTCCAGGTTCCGTCCATGCTCTCGACACTCAAGCGAGCGCTGCCGTCGCTGTTCGGATAACGTTCGCGAACGGCCAGTCGTCAATTTATTCGTCGCGCTCACCATCACCAGGTCGTGCACAAGACATTCATCCGCGTGTCAGGCAAACACGACCCAGGTGGTCGCGATGTACTTGACGCCGGCCTGTAATTCGACGCCGCGATGTCGGTGTGTCCAGAAAGGCGGGAACAGCAGTAGTTTTCCGCACTCGGGCCGAATGCGCAGATCCTGGTAGCAGAATTCGGTTTCGCCGCCCGGGCCGGCGACATCGTTCAGATACCAGATTGCCACCAGTTGACGGTGGCTGAATTCATGGCTGCCGCCGTCGATGTGCCAGGTGTAGTATTCACCGGGCAGGGTACGTTGCAACGCGTAACCCATATCCTTGAACGACCCCTGGAAATACGGATAGGTGGCGCGGAACTCGAACAGCGCATCGCGCAGCGATCGAAACAGACCCCGGTCGATGTCGCGCCAGTGCCGCTTGCCGCTTACTACCAGGTCGGTGGATTTCTTTATTTCGCCGCCCTCCCACGCGAGTTGTCCGACCCGTCCGGCATAGTGTTCGTCCTGTGCCGCTTCGAAGCGCCCGATGGTCTGTGTGCAAAATTGTGCATCCAGGGCATCGCGCTTTTCGAACACAAAGCTGTGCGGTTGGACCTCGACAATACCTGTTGCGGGCGTGGGTTGCTGACTACTCGAAGGCATTGCTCAACACGCGATGGATGCGAATCCGGCGCGAGGGCACCGGCCGAGCGCTGCGAGGGTGTGTGGCACTATTTTTTGCACCAGTCCTCGAAACTCCCGTCGTCATGTGCGGCGCCATGTTCGTAGCCTGCTTCGTAGGCTTCCGAGACGCGCTGTTCTTCGCGTTTCGGGTGACCCAGATAGCCGCCTTGCCAACCGAGCAGGTAGTCCGGGTGCACGCCGGCTTTTTCCAGTTTGCGCGATGTGTCGCGATAGTTTTGATCCATACGTTGTCTCCAACTGACAGGGTTACATGCCCGCTTCGAAGTGTGCGAACGCCGCTCCATCGTCTAACGCGCGCCTTGCCGCATCGGCACCGTCGCGCAGGCTCTCGCAGCGTCCCGCACCGTGCAACGCAATAGCGGCGCCATAAATCAGACTGTCGCGCGGCATGCCGTTTTCACCATGCAACGCCGCGATCCCGCATTCGGCGGCGGCGTGCGCGGCACTCGGCACGTCGACAGCCGCGGTTATCCCTTCACATTCCACTGCCTCGGGCAGATTGTCGGGCAGCGGCATGTTACGTTGCGTCTGCGTGATTGCGAGTTCGCGCGGGTCCACGATATGTTCACGCTCCTCACCCAGCGCCTGGTAAACGAATGTTTTGGCGGCCTGGCTCAGTGACGGTATCACCCCGCCTTCCACGCCGTGCACGATGACGGCGCTGTAATAATTGGCCTGCCGCGCGAGGGTTGCGTATACCGGTGGATAGGCCTTGTGCACGTAGCCGGTGAGCAGATGCGTTTTCTCGCGGCCGCGAATCGGTTGCGCCAAGACCTCCACGGTGGTCAACACCGGCCGCTTGACGATGCGTTTGCGCAATTCCGCCAGCTCGTGAAGCGGGCTGCAGAATTGCGCCTGGTCGCTGTAACCCCAACCGATGGCGGGATCCGCCAGTCGTTCTGCTACCGCCTTGGCGCTGCGTGAGACGTTGACGCCTGCCGCCTGTAAGACGTTGTGGTGGGTGATCCCGAATTTAGGCCCCAGCACCGCCACGCCGTGGGAATAGGCCGGCAATCCGCAGGCTGCCAGCAGCGGCGCCAGAAACGGCGCAGCCGGCAGTCCACGAACCTGCCCGTTGTAGGGTTCGGCGATGTCGAGCACTTCGTCCACCTGGGCGACTTCGTGCCGAGTGTTGTCGAGTATCGCCTGCAGCACGCCCGCGTTTTCCGCCGGGGTTTCGCGTTTCATGCGCAGCGCGATCAAAAATACCCCGACCTGCACGGGGTCCGCTTTGCCACTGAGCGCGCAGCACATGGCCGCATACGCTTCATCGTAGCTCAGATCTTTACTGTATTCCGGGCCGGTCGCGACTTTCTGAATACAGTTGCGCAGGATGTGTCGGTCGAACTCCGTCATGTGTGCTGTGCCGTAACTGGGGTGGCGGCGCTGGTCGCCGATGCAGGTTACCGAAGCGCAGCAGCGGTCAGAA
Source organism: Gammaproteobacteria bacterium (assembly GCA_029861595.1). Lineage (GTDB taxonomy): Bacteria > Pseudomonadota > Gammaproteobacteria > JAHELT01 > JAHELT01 > JAHELT01. Next base: position 3,817 of record JAOTYY010000222.1, on the reverse strand, counting down.
TATCTCCCATGAGAGACTTTTGCCCGCGCCACGCTGGCCGGGGGTTTGTATCGTCCATGGTATCCGGCATTATGATGGCGCATCGCGGGTGCCGCCCGCGGCCGACGAAGATTTTCCATGCACGACGACGATATCGATTACACCAGCGGGGTGGCGGCTTTCACGGCCAAGCACTTTTCGCGCGCGATGCAGCTGCTCACGCCGCTGGCCGAAAGCGGCCACGCCGATGCGCAGCATCGCGTTGCGATCATGCATCAGAACGGCCTGGGTGTGGTTGCGAATCTACCCGCCGCCTGCAAATGGATGCGTGCGGCCGCCGAGCAAGGTCATGCGCTGGCGCAGCACGGGATGGGTTTCATGTACCTGGAAGGCGAGGGCGTTCCCCGCGACGGGGCAGAGGCCGCGCGCTGGTTCCGCCTGGCGGCCGAGCAGGGCCTGGCGGGTTCGCAAACCACCCTGGCAATGATGTACGAGGAGGGTCGGGGCGTGGAGCGGGATCTCGACCAGGCGCGGCACTGGTATCTCGCGGCCGGCTTCGAGGACAAAGCGCAGTGAGCAGCGCCGTTGCCTCAGTGGCGTATTTGCCGATTTTCATCGACGTGCGGGACGCGCGTTGCGTGGTGGTTGGTGGCGGCCCGATTGCGGCCCGTAAAGTACGGCTGTTGCGCAAAGCAGGCGCGCAGGTGCACGTGGTGGCGCCGGATCTTTGCGACGAACTGGCGGAAGCGCTGCGCGATGGTGCTATTCGGCAGGTGGCACGCGGTTTTCAATCGCACGACCTGGATGATTGCCGTCTGGCGATTGCCGCGACGGACGATATGTCCACCAACCAGCAGGTGGCGAAACTCGCTAAAGCGCGGAACCTGCCCGTGAACGTCGTGGATGCGCCAGGCCTGTGCAGTTTTATCATGCCGTCGATTATCGACCGATCGCCGGTGCAGCTTGCGATTTCGACTGGCGGTGCGTCGCCGGTACTGGCGCGATTACTGCGCGCGCGCCTGGAGAGTTTCATCCCAGCTGCTTACGGTAATCTGGCGCGCCTGCTGGAAAAGTACCGTGAACCGGCCAAGCGGCACATCGCTGACGCCGGGCGGCGCCGTGATTTCTGGGAACGCCTGTTGCAGGGGCCGATCGCCGAGATGGTGCTTGCCGGCCGTGAGGATGAAGCGGATGCGGCGCTGCGCGATGCACTGAACGCCGGGCAAACCGAATTGCCGCGCGGCGACGTGTCGCTGGTCGGCGCCGGGCCCGGTGATCCGGATCTATTGACGTTTCGTGCCCTGCGCCTGATGCAGCAAGCCGACGTGGTGGTTTACGATCGCCTGGTATCGGCACAGATTCTGGAACTCGTGCGGCGCGATGCAGAACTCATTTACGCCGGCAAGGCTCGCTCCGAACATGCGCTGGCTCAAGAGAGTATCAACGAGTTACTGGTACGTTTGGCCAGTGACGGTAACCGCGTGGTACGCCTGAAAGGCGGCGATCCGTTTATTTTCGGCCGCGGCGGCGAAGAGATTTCCACGTTACTGGAACACGGCGTGCCGTTCCAGGTGGTGCCCGGCATCACGGCGGCTTCCGGCTGCGCAACGTACGCCGGAATTCCGCTGACGCATCGGGATTATTCGCAGGCATGTATTTTCGTCACCGGCCACTTGAAGGACGGTACGGTGGCGTTGAACTTTGCCATGCTGGCCCAGCCCAATCAGACCGTCGTCGTGTATATGGGATTGCACGGTGTCGACATTGTCTGCCGGGAGCTTATTGCGCACGGCCGTGCCGCGGACACGCCGGTGGCGCTGGTCGAGCAGGGAACCACCGCTGCGCAACGGGTTCTGATCGCCACATTGCAGTCGCTTCCCGGAGTTGTGAAGCAGAGCAATGTAAAGGCGCCCACACTGATTATCATTGGCGAAGTTGTGCAGTTGCATGAGCGGTTGGGATGGTATCGCCCGGGAAGTGATGTCCAGGCGGCGGATTTGCCGTGGGGATCCGGCGCCGCGTGTGCCACCTCGCAGAACGATTGAATGGACGCAGTTCCCGTCCAGTCGGTTTTTACCCGTACCCGGCCAGCGGTCTGGTGGCGGACAGACGGTAGACCGGACGTGCTGAGTATGGTCGCCGCGTTCCGGTGGGTGGAGCGAGCCGGGATCAAGGCAAGCACAAGCCTGTGGTATGCGCTGAATGGCGCTCTGGAGTGTACCCGTTGGGATCGATTGACACGCACAAGACGCAGCGAAAACTTCCGTGAAGCGGATGCTTCGCGAGATATGGACCGCCAGCTGGAGTAGCGCCGGCCTGTTTGTGGTTGGTGTTGTGCTGGCCGCATGTGCGGTGCAACCCCAGGATATTCCAGAACTCAGCGATACAGTGTTGTGCGATATCGTGGCACATCGCGACACTCGGCGTGACGTGCGCGCTGCGGCGCAAGATGAACTCGACGTACGCGATTCCCATTGCGACCGGCTCGCCGCCGTCATGCGGCGCCAGCGCATGAATGGATTGCGCGACCAGTTGGAACCGGAAGATCTCGAAGAAAACCCGCAAACCTACACGGACTGCGTACTGGATCCTATCTGCCAGGAAACGCAATAAGAAAAACGGGGGAAGAAAAATGGGGACGGTATACTTAATTCCGTTTCGGCGCTATTTCGCTGTTAGCTGAGGAATAGCGGAATAAGTATACCGTCCCCATTTTTCTTCCCCCGTTTTTCTAGCCGCGTGTGCCGATCAGATTCAGGAACTCGTTGCGTGAATCGGTGTTCTGGCGGAAATAGTCGAGCATCACCGATGTGGTCATAATCGAATTCTGTTTTTCCACGCCCCGCATCATCATGCACAGATGCTGTGCTTCGATAACCACGCCAACACCGGGCGAGGCGGTGACATCGCGGATGGATTCGGCAATCTGCTTGGTCAGCGATTCCTGAATCTGCAAACGCCGCGCGTACATGTCAACGATGCGCGCGATCTTCGACAACCCCAGCACTTTGCCGTTCGGGAAATAGGCGACGTGGCACTTGCCGATGAACGGCAGCAGGTGATGCTCGCACAACGAATACAGTTCGATGTTCTTAACGATGACCATCTCATCGGTGTCGGACTCGAACACCGCATCGTTGACGATTTCCTCCAATGACTGGCGGTAGCCCCGGGTGAGAAATTCCATAGCCTTGGCGGCACGTTCGGGCGTACCTCGAAGACCTTTGCGTGACAGATCCTCACCCAGGTGCTGGATGATGGCAGCATAGTGTTCCTGCATATCGAACATCGTGTGGTTACATCGGTTGGGAGCGAGCGATTCTAGTACGAAACGCAGCGCCCGTCTGCGATTTCCTGCAATCTGCGGTGCGGATACAAACGCCGTCGAAACTCGAATGCCCCGGTGTCTGACGGGCCGTCGACAACACGCTGCGTGCAACCGAGACCCGCAATTCACCGCGCATTAACGCCCTTGGATGTAAAGAATTTCGAATCAAAGCAGGTTTTTGTTGTACTCACTCGCGCATGGTGGAATCATGTGTGACAAGCGACCGGCCGAGCGGTTGCAGTGCTCGCGCACAGCGCACGCACACTCAAAAAATATAAACGTTGTGGCAGACGCCACGTACGACGACCTGGCCGGCCGATAGGGAGGATACGGGTATGCCAAGCGCGCTGCGCCTGGTCCGGTCGGGCGTTTTATTTTTGATCTTAGGTTGTAGTGTGCCTGCGTTCGCGGGCAGCCATACTCTCGCAGTTTCCGCCGCACCTTGTTCTGTGCCGGCGGCGACAGACAGTCACCGAATGGTGTGCCCACGTTTCCACGCGGCAGTCATGG
>JAOTYY010000221.1 GCA_029861595.1 Gammaproteobacteria bacterium | reverse complement strand
ATCACTGTATCGTGCGCCTGGGTGTACCGGGCGTCGTTTACGGCTTCGATATCGACACCTCGCATTTCACCGGCAATTATCCCCCCTCCGCATCCATCGACGGGTGTGTAAGCGAAGACCCGATTCCCGGCGACCCGACCGTCTGGGAGGAACTGGTACCCTCTGTGCGCCTGCGCGGGGACAGCCATCACTTTCATCCCGCACAACGCAGCGAGAGCTACACGCATGTGCGCCTCAACATCTACCCGGATGGCGGAGTCGCAAGGTTACGTGTGTACGGTGAAGTACGTCCCGACTGGCAGGCGCTGGCGGCACAGGGCGAGATCGATCTGCTGGCCATGCAAAATGGCGGACGCGCGCTGATCTGCAACGACGAACACTTCGGCAGCATGCACAATCTGATCGCGCCCGGCCGCGGTGTCAACATGGGCGACGGATGGGAAACGCAACGCCGCCGCACCCCTGGTTACGATTGGGTGATCCTGGCGTTGGGCACGACCGGAACCGTGCAGCGCGTGGTAATCGACACCGCACACTTCAAGGGAAATTTCCCCGATCGCGCCTCGTTGCGGGCCGTGAGTCTAGCCGGCGGTAACGAAGATGAGCTGGCCGCGCAAAGTCTCGCCTGGCCGGTGCTGTTACCGGAAATGAAAATGCAGATGGATACCGAACATTCGTTCACCGAAGAGTTATACGACATCGGTCCGATCACCCATGTGCGTCTTAGTATTTTTCCCGACGGCGGCGTCAGCCGGTTACGCCTGTTCGGTCGCGCGTTCACTTAGCGTGCTGCTGCAAGCCGCCGCGTTGACCCGGGAAGCGTTCGCGCCGTTCGGCGACGTGATTCAATGTACCGGCAGCGAGCATTATCCGATCAATGCAGGTACCACGGAGCGTTACCACAACCTCGCCAAGGTCGACGTCAGCGAGGCCGGTGGCCGGCCGATAATCAGCATATTCGTTGCCCAGCCAATGCCGGGCAACCCGGTAGATCTGCGTTTGATGGAGCGCCACCCCCTGGCCAGTCAGGCTTTCATGCCGCTTTCTGCCAGCCGGTTTCTCGCCGTTGTAGCGCCGCCTGGCGAGTTTCGTGTAGGGAAACTGCAGGCTTTCCTGGTTGCGGCAGGACAGGGCATCAACTACGCACGCGAGGTATGGCACCACCCGGTACTGGCAATCGATGTAGAAACCCGGTTCCTGGTCGTCGATCGCGAAGGCCCTGGACACAACTGCGATGAAATCGAACTGCCAGCGCCCGTGCAAGTTGCTTTCTAGCACCCGGAGCAGGTGAGATCCGCCGTGAGCGTCTGCGCATTTCGTGCACATATCCTGCATTGTCTGAAGGATCCGGGAGACACCACGACCGGCGACGCGTTCGAATATTTTGCCGACGGATTGTTGCTGGTCGAAAACGGCTGTGTGACAGCGGTCGGGCCGGCACCCGAGCTGTTAGCGCGGCAGGGTGGCGATGTGGAGGTCGTCGACTATTCAGACAAGCTGATCGTTCCCGGGTTTATCGATACACATATCCATTACGTGCAGACCGATGTCATCGCGGCACACGGCAGACAACTGCTGGACTGGCTGGAAACTTACACTTTTCCGGCCGAACGCCGGTTTGCCGATACCGCACATGCGCAAGAGGTTGCACAATTTTTTGTGCGCGAACTGTTGCGCAATGGCACGACCATGGCGCTGGTGCTGGGCTCCGTGCACGCAACGTCCGTGGACGCTGTATTTCAAGCCGCGGCGGATGCCGGTATGCGCCTGATCGCCGGCAAAGTCATGATGGATCGCAACTGTCCCGACTATCTGCGCGATACACCGCAGTCGGGTTATACCGAATCGCGTGAACTCATCGAGCGCTGGCACAAACGCGAGCGCTTGTTGTATGCCATAACACCACGGTTTGCACCGACTTCATCAGACGCGCAGCTGCAACGCGCAAGCCAACTGGCTAAAGAGTTCGAAGATGTATATGTGCACACCCACCTGGCGGAAAATCGTGACGAGGTCGCCTGGGTACAGAAACTGTTTCCCTGGAGCCGCAGTTACCTGGATGTCTACGACCACTATGGATTGCTGCGCGAACGTTCGCTGTATGCACACAGTATTCATCTCGATGACGCCGACCGCGAACGCTTCGTCGCCACCGGGGCCGCAGTATCGTTCTGTCCAACCTGCAATCTGTTCATCGGCAGCGGCTTGTTCGACCTGCGCGAGGCTTGGCGGCGCGGTATGCGGGTCGGATTGGGCACCGATGTCGGCGGCGGCACGACATTCAACATGCTGCAGGTGCTGAACGAGGCGTACAAAGTGGCGCAGTTGCAGGGCTTCAGTCTGTCGCCGCTGCGGGCGCTGTATCTCGCCACCCTGGCGGGGGCCGAGGCCTTGTACCTGGACGACAGAATCGGCAATCTGCAGGCGGGTAAAGAGGCTGATTTCGTGGTCCTCGACCGCGCCGCCACGCCGCTGCTGGCACGCCGCACGGACCTGGCACGCGACATCGACGAATTGTTGTTCGCCCTGATCATGCTGGGTGACGACCGTTGTATAGAAGCGACCTACTTGCGTGGCGAGTGCGCTCACCAACGCACTTGACGGCGCCTCGCACTATACACATACTCAACTTTAACTTTATCTCCCTATCCATTGATATATAAGTACTTTGATTGTCTATTGTTACCATGAATAATGCCCGCACCTTTATCGAAGGACTGCCCAAGGCCGAATTGCATCTGCACATTGAAGGCAGTTTCGAACCCGAGTTGATGTTCGAGCTGGCGCAACGCAACTCGGTGCGGCTGGCTTACGGCAGCGTGGCCGAGTTGCGGGAAGCCTACGCTTTCTCCGAGCTGCAGGATTTCCTCGACATCTACTACCAGGGGATGTCGGTGCTGGTGGAAGAACGGGATTTTTACGACCTGACCCACGCGTATCTGCGGCGCATGCATGCGCAAAACGTGCGTCATGTGGAAATTTTCTTCGATCCGCAAGGCCACACCGATCGGGGCGTGGACTTCACAACGGTGATAGATGGGATCTGGCGCGCGCTGCAGGATGCGTGGCGCAACTACGGTATCAGTTCGCAGCTGATTATGTGTTTCCTGAGGCATCTGGACCAGAACAGCGCGATGCGCACCCTGGACCAGGCGCTGGCGTACAAAGACCGGATTGTCGGCGTGGGGCTGGATTCGTCCGAACTGGGCCATCCGCCCAGTAAATTCGCCGATGTCTTCGCGCGTGCACGCAGAGAAGGTTTTCGCCTGGTCGCACACGCGGGTGAGGAGGGACCACCCGAGTATATCTATGAGGCGCTGGACGTTCTGCACGTGCAGCGCATCGATCACGGCAATCGGGCTCTGGAAGATCCGGCACTCATCGAACGCCTGGCCGCGGAGAACATGCCGCTGACCGTGTGTCCACTATCCAATCTGCGCTTGTGCGTGGTGGAAGATCTGCGTGACCACCCCCTGCAGAAAATGCTCGAATTGCGACTTTGCGCAACGGTGAATTCGGACGATCCGGCTTATTTCGGCGGATACATTAACGAGAACTTCGTCGCGGTACAGGAAGCGCTGCAGTTGACCAGGAAGCAGATCATCGTACTCGCTCGCAATGGTTTCACTGCTGCGTTTCTGGATGCTCCCCGCAGAACTCAGCTGCTGCGCGAACTGGACGATTACGTAGCCGCTCACCCGTGAGCAGCCTGCTGCTCAAGAACGCCCCACTGCTCGTCACCATGGACGAGCATCGCCGCGAACTACGCGATGCGGGCTTGTTCGCCGTTGATGGTGTCATTCAGGCAGTCGGCCAATCCGATGCATTGCCTGAAACGGCCGACACTGTTCTGGACCTTCGGCATCATGTCGTCATCCCAGGCCTGGTGAACACGCACCATCATCTCTATCAAACGCTCACTCGCGCGGTCCCTGCGGCGCAGGACGCGCCGCTGTTCGACTGGCTGCAGGCACTGTATCCGATCTGGTCGCGCATCGACGCCAAAGGCATTCACCTCTCGACGCAGGTGGGCGTGGCGGAATTGCTGCTGTCGGGCTGTACGACCACCAGCGATCACCTGTACCTGTTTCCCAACGGTGCCCGCCTCGACGACGAAATCGAAGCCGCACTGCAGACGGGCATACGGTTTCACGCGTGCCGCGGCAGCATGAGCCTGGGCGAAAGCGATGGTGGGTTACCACCCGATGCGCTGGTCGAGGACGAAGCGACCATACTCAAGGATACACAGCGCGTCATCGAGACTCATCACGACGCCCGGCGTTTCGCCATGTTACGCGTCGACGTAGCGCCATGTTCACCATTCAGTGTGAGCCGGGACTTGATGAACGAAAGCGCAAAGCTGGCGCGGGCACTCGGGGTGCGGATGCACTCACATCTGGCCGAAAATGCCCAGGACATTGTCTTCAGCGAACAGGCATTCGGCATGCGTCCCGGGGAATACGCCGAATCAGTCGAATGGCTGGGAACGGATGTATGGCATGCTCACTGCGTGCATCTGAGCGACGCCGAGATCTCCCTGTTCGGCCAAACTGGAACGAGCATCGCGCATTGTCCGACGTCAAATATGCGACTTGCCTCCGGCGCCCTGCCGCTGCAGCGTTGCCTGTCCAACGCCGTCACCGTGGGATTGGGTGTAGACGGCTCGGCCTCCAATGACGGATCGGACTTGCTGGCAGAGGCACGCCAGGCCATGTTGTTGCAACGTGTGACCAGCGGTGCCGACGCGCTCAGTGCCCGAGAGGTGCTGGAACTGGCGACGCTGGGAGGTGCACGGGCGCTCGGCAGGGACGACATCGGCGCGCTGGCAGCCGGCATGGCTGCCGATTTTGCCGCGTTCGACCTGAACAGCCTGGAGTTCGCCGGCGCCAGGCACGACCCGTTGGCCGCGCTGGTGTTCTGCCAATCACCCGGCGCTGACTACACCGTCGTGCAGGGACGCGTGCTGATTGAGGGACGGCAACCCGTTACACTCGATCTACCGCCGTTGGTGGAGCAGCACAATCGCTACGCCCGCAGCCTTGTTAACGGCTAGCACCGGGCGCCAATGTCACTCTGACTCGAGGAGAAACTATGCACGCGGTGATATTCGAAGTGTGGCCGCGGGCCAATCGCCGTGACGACTATCTGAAGCTGGCGGCCCGGTTACGTGCGGAACTCGAAAATATTGACGGGTTCGTGTCCGTCGAACGGTTCGAGAGTCTCAGCGAGCCCGGTAAGTTGCTTTCGCTGTCCATCTGGCGGGACGAAACGGCGATTCGCACCTGGCACGAGCACGCAAAACATCGTGAGGCGCAAGGTCGGCGCGCGGACTATTTCGCTGACTACCGCATAAGAGTTGCCGGCATAATTCGTGATTATGGAATGTCCGAGTAGCACCTGCCTGTTTTCTCGGCTTTCTGCGCGAGCCGCACTTCGCAGCGTTGCAATTTACGCAATGGACGCGTTTATAATGCATGCCCATGACGCTGGTCAGCCGTTTTTGCCGTCTTGCTCGATCAAGAAAATTGCCCACGTGTAACGCATGGTGATTCGACCGCTTTATCTCGACGATCCCAGCGAGTTCGAACTCGCCGCGTACCCGCTGTTTGCCGACTCCGGCTGGAACCGTGCCGGTTCGGAGCCAATCATCCACGCAAGCAACGACGCACAAGCCGTGCAGGAGTTTCTCGATCACTTGCGAGAAAAATCGGAAACCACCCGGGCAACCTACGCCAAAGAGATTGAACGTCTGCTGTTGTGGTGTATCCATGAGGCCGGGCAGACTGTTACAGCGCTGAAGGAAACAGACTTTCGACGCTACCGACGCTTCATGCTGAAGCCACCGAAACGCTGGTGCGACAGCGTGCGGAAAAAGAACCAGCGCAGACGTCGGGATGGCGAACTGAACCCGGACTGGCGGCCATTTGCCGGCGCGTTGAGTGAAAATTCGGTCGCTAAAGCGGAGCGCGCTCTGTCGAGTTTTTTTGGCTATCTGACGAAAAAGCGCTACGCGGACGTCAATCCCATGCCAAGGATCACCCGCCAGGAGCGGCCGCGTTTCCGCGACCGGCATTTGCCGCGGGAAACTCTGGTGCGGGCGCTCGCGATTCTGCAGGAACGTGATCGCGTCACCGGCGATCCCGGAGTGAACAACGCACAATTGCGCGCCTGTTTTTTGTTGCAACTGTATTTCTACCTCGGTCTGCGTCTTTCAGAGGCGGCCAATCATCGCATGGGCCATTTTTACTGCGAGAAAGACCACGGTGATGATATCTGGTTCTTACGCGTGACCGGCAAGGGAAACAAAATTCGCGACATACCCGTGCCCGACGCATTTCTGCGTATCTTGGCGGAGTTTCGCGGCCGACTCGGCCTGCGCACGCAACTGCCGACGATAGGCGAGAGCACGGCGCTGGTGCCGAAGCTGAACAAAGATGGCAGCTTCGACAGTGTCACCCCTGTTACGGCGCGTCGCGTATCGACCATTGTCCAGGACGCATTCAACAAAGCCGCGGCATTGCTCGAAGCACGCAATCAGCGCGACGATGCCGAACACGCCGCGCGTTTGCGCCAGGCCAGTTCTCACTGGGTACGGCACACTTACGGCACCAGCATGGTCGACTCGGGTATGCCGCTTACCGACGTGCGTGACAACCTCGGCCACGCGTCGGTGGTCACAACCGAAATCTATCTGCATGACGACCAGCGCGAACGCCATCGCCGTTCACGCTCCCATAAGCTCGGTTAGCGTGTTTTTCACCTATTGCGACAGCCCGATCGGCAAACTGCTGCTCGCGGGCGATGCTCGGGCGTTGCGCGTAATCAGCCTTCCCAACGGCCGCAATCATCTGGTCCCGGCGGACGACTGGCAGCAAAGTGATGAGCCCCTGCACAATGCGGTAGCGCAACTGCGCTCGTATTTTGC
>JAOTYY010000031.1 GCA_029861595.1 Gammaproteobacteria bacterium | reverse complement strand
CGGTCTTCGACTTCCTGAAGACCGCCCACCGAGGCAACGACGCGCGGTGCGTCCGCCGGATCAACCTGCACGACCACGCGCACGTCCAACGGAATACGCCAGCCCTCCACCGTGACGATAATGGACTGATCGGCCGCGTTTTCCGGCTTCGGGATGTTTTTAGACTTGGCTTCCTGGTGGATTTTACCGTCGTCGGAGACGGTCAGGTCGATACGCCGTTTTTCATAACCGCCGATGTAAACCCAGGTGCGCGCCCGGGTCGGGATGATGGTCGGTGTAAACGCTTCGCGGTTGAGATAGTAGCGGCCGGGCAGCAGAGACTCCCGCCACATTCCGACGCAACCTCTGGGCACCAGCGGCACGGAGAGCGCCTGTCCCGAGGTGGCATCGCCGCTGTGCGAAGTCTGCTCCGAGGTTGGACAATCGTCGCGCTCGGTGACGTTCGATTTCACCACTGCCACCTGTCCGGCCTTGACGTTCAATGCGGGTTGCAGTGCGACATCGAAGAGGTAGCGGTTGATACGGTAAGTGCCGGGCTTGAGCACGTTGAGTTGCGGGCCCTTCTGCCCGCCGTTGTCGAGGAAATAGTTAGCATCCAGCATGTTGGAGAATTCTTCCTCCGACCAGCCCGCGGCAATGAATTGTCCCGCATCCAATGGCACACCGTCGCGGGCAGTCAAAAAACCGTAGCTGCCCTGGGGAATCTGTATCACCGGAAACTCGTCGAATTCATAGAGCACGTTCACCAGCGGAATGAGGTGGAAGCCGGGACCCAGGATCGATGCCTGCGGACCCTTCTGCCCGTCGAACGCGATGATCTGCCCGGGCGGCATGTCGGCGGCGAAATAGATTCGTTTCAGGTGGCCGATTTTGTCCTGGTCGACGGTTACAAAAGAGGTGGAACCGATGATGAACAACGCGATCGCCCAGGGCACCCACGCCGTCCAGTTGGGGATGGAGAAACGTCCGATCTGCCTGATGCTGTGCAGTACAGCGCCAAGAACGACAAAGACAGCCAACAATATGAGATGGCTCATGTCTACTCCCGAAGCCTATGAGGGGGCGTTATGTTACGGCGTCCGGGGGACAGAGGACAGAGGGGAAGTCGGGCCGGAGAATTCCCTTTAGGAAATCGGGGACAGCCTCTGTCCCTGATTTCTGTCCCTGTTTCCACAGGTGCAGGTCACGCCGCCCGGCGCGGCTGCGGCAGGCGAAAATCGAACTGTGTGCCCTGGTCCACGTGGCTGCTGACACTTAACCTCGTGCCGTGCAGTTCGACGATCCGTGATGCAATCGCCAGGCCCAGACCGCTGCCGGTGGCCGGTGCTTGCTCGTTATCGATGCGATAAAAGCGTTCGAACACATAAGGTAGATCGGACTCGGGAATACCGGCGCCGTCGTCCACTACCTTGACGCTGACACCGTCGCTCTCAGTGGCCAGCACGACGTCGACGGAGCCCCCGCTCGGGGTGTGACGCAAGGCGTTCTCTATCAGATTGTCCAGCACGCGTTCGATCATGCCGATATCGGCTTCGGCAAACAGCGCGCGGTTGGAAAAGTCTGCGCACAACCGCACACCTTTCTGCTCTGCTTCCAGGCGAAACTTCTGCACCACGTCCTGCACCAGTTCGGTCAGGGAAAACGGTTCTGGATGCGGGCGTGTCTCGCGCGAATCCAGGCGCGCGAGTTCGAACAACTCCTGGATCAGATCGTTGAGCTGCTCGGCGTGGCGCAATGCAGTGGCCAGATATGTGCGCCGATCGGCCTCACACAGTTCGGCTTCTTTTACCTGCAACGTTTCCAGGTACCCCTGTAACGATGCCAGGGGCGTGCGCAGGTCGTGCGAAACGTTGGCTACCAGTTCGCGTCGCAGTGAATCGGTTTCGCGCAGTTTTTCGACCTGCGCCTGAATGCGTGCCGCCATTTCGATGAAGTTGCGGGTCAGCCTGTCCAACTCGTCGTTACGCTCGCTGGGCGGCGCCGGTATGGTGACCGCTTCACTGAAGTCACTCTGTTTCAATTCGTCCATGGCGCCGCTCAAGCGACGCAGCCGGCGGGTCAGAAAAGCGAACACGGTCAACGCAGTGAGCAGCCCGAACGCCAGCGCGGCGGCAATTCCCCATGAGCTGATGCGTAATATATAACTGCTCTCGAGCATCTGGCTGATCCCTTCCATCTGCTCGCTGGCGAGGATTGCGTAGATGTAGCCTTTGCGCTGTCCATCGACGTCGATTGGCGCGGCAGAAAATGCCTTGCGCGCGGAGCGCGAGCGCGGATCATCCCCGAGAATCGGCAGCGACGATCCGTCGCGGAGGAATCGTTCAATCGGTTCGACGGCAACGCTTGGTCGCTTCAGAACGTCCGGCGCGCCGGAGTAGGACAACACCTGGCCGCTGACATCCAGCAGATAGAGCTCCACGCTGGGGTTGATAACCATCAGCATGTGGAACACATCCTCCAGGGCCGCCGCATCCAGGCTGGCAATACTGGTGAGACGTTTTTCTTCCACCACGTATCCCGCCAGGTCGCGATTCAGGCGCTGGCTGACTTCCAGCTGGTACATGTGTGCCGAGTACGCAGTGACGCCGAGAAACACACCGCCGATCAGGCAGAACAGCGCCACCAGGACGATTGCCAGTTTGGTGTAGAGACTACGCATCGCCGTCGGTAGTGTCGGTTTGCGGTTCCGCCAGACTGTAGCCCACGCCCCAGACCGTGCGGATATAGTACGGATTCGCCGGGTCCCGTTCGAGCTTCGAGCGCAGCCGGTTGATGTGTGAGTTAACGGTGTGCTCGTAGCCGTTGAAGCTGTAGCCCCACACCTGATCCAGCAGCTGTGCGCGCGAAAAAACCCGCCCCGGCTGCTGCGCGAAATGCCACAGCAGATCGAACTCCTTGGCGGTCAGCTCAACGCGTTTTCCATCGGCCAGAACTTGCCTCCGTTCGGCGTCGATGGTCAGGCCGTTGATGTGAACTACCGGGTGCGGGGCCCTGGCGGCACTCGCGGAATTGTGCGCGACGCGCCTTAGTATCGCCTTCACCCGCGCTATCAGCTCCGGGATGCTGAATGGCTTGGTCAGATAATCGTCGGCGCCGATCTCCAGTCCGAGCACGCGATCAAGCTCCGACGATTTGGCGGTCAGCATCAGAATAGGCGTGTGGTCGCCGCGCGCACGCAGGGTTCGGCAGATTTCCAGGCCGCCGACATTCGGCAGCATCAGGTCCAGGATGATGATGTCGTAGTTGTGCGCCGCCGCCAGCTTAAGGCCGGCGCCGCCGTCATAGGCGACATCGACGATGCGCGAAATATCGCCGAGATGAAGTTCCAGCAGGTGCGCGATGTCCTGGTTGTCTTCTATTACCAGCGATCTTCGGTGCACGTTGTCGGTGTGCGTCGGCTCCAGCAAATTCGTACCCTGGCACTGCCAGTCAGCGTTATGCGCGAAGCTAACGGAATCCCCTCACGAAAGTGTCACACTGCCAGTAAGACCGGGCCAGCGGAGCTCGGTTCCTTGCTGTCAATTGGTGTTCTGCTGATCATCGCTGAGCGTCTTGAGCTTTTTCAGCACCCGTTCGGCGCGCGCTATGTTGTCCTTAAGCTCCTGGTTGCCGGGGTCCAGACGCAACGCCGCCACCCAGATCGCCCGCGCGCCCTGGAAATCGCCTTGCGTGTAAAGTTTGCGCCCGTCCTCCAGGCTGCGTTCCACGCGCCGCTGGATACGCTGGTCCAGCCGCACACTCTCCTGGCGCAGCGCCTTGGTGGGCTGCTGCTTCAGCAACGTATCGAGGTGCTTGCGCGCGGTGTTCAGATCGCCGTTCTGCAGCGATTTCTTGTAGGCGCTGCGCAATTCATCGATCTTGCGTGTCTGATCGCGCTCTTCGCGCTTCTGCGCAGCAGCCTTCACCTGCTGTTTTTTGGCTGTCTTGGATTTCTGCGACGCTGCCAGTAAACCGTCTACCTCGCGTGAGTGTCTTATGGACTGGGCGATCGTCAGACACTCCAGGGCCCGCTCCGTCTGGCCTACCGCCAGTGCCGCGCGGCCGCAGTCGATCAATCCCCGCTGCGCTTCGGTCAGCATCGTGTGCCGCCTGTCGACCTCTTCCTGGAGTTCGCTGTCACGCGGATCGACTGTCGCCAGTTTCTCCAGGGCGGCGATTTCGGCAGGCAGGCCGCGGCCGCGGGCGATTATCAGTTCGTGGTTGATTGCCGCCAGATGTTCGCTGCGTCTGCTGAGAAACCGGCTGCGGGATTGCTGCAGCGCGTCGCTTTTCGGCAGCTTCCGCAAGCCTTCGTTGAGTTGCAGTTCGGCGTTGTACCACTGGCCGGCCGCGATCATCTGCTCGATGTCATGGATGATTTCTGCCTCCCAGGCCCTCGCGTTTTTCTCGATAGTTTCGCGCCAGCCAGCCAGGCGTTTGTAATCCGGGTGCGAGGGCTTCACGAGTTCGATGGTTTCGAGCGCGGCCGCATACTCGTTCTCGCTCAACATCGTCTGCACGCTTTTCGTCACGTCGGGACGGTTCGTCTGATAACCGGCGCAGCCGGCAACCAGTGCCAGCACACTCAGTATCACCACGCCGCGGTGCAGGAATAGCCCAGCTATTTCAAGCCGTCGCAACACCGCCATGCGACGCGACCCGCGCGCGCAGAATGGCAGGTTATTTGTGGGACAGGACACTAGTTCTGAGGACAGGCCAGAATCAGCCTAAGAGGCTATCAGACTTAGGTATCGCCGGCGAGCAGCTGGTCGATTCCGCTGTCCATGGCGTCTTTGTATTTGCCGGTGACTTGGTTGACCACATAGGTTTTCACCTGCCCGGCTTTGCCACGGATTTCAAGCGGCTCGTGGGGCCTCGCCTTCACCCGTCGCTTGATATCGCCGTATTCGTACAGGGCCTCGGTGATCAGGATCTGACCACCGCCGGCTTTCTCCGACAGCCGTGAAGCAAGGTTCACGACGTCGCCGACCACCGTATAGTGCATGCGGTTCTCGGAACCCAGATTGCCCGCCATCATTTCACCGCTGTTGATGCCGATGCTGAAAAATACCGCGGGTTTGCCCTGGCGCATGCGCGACACGTTCAGTTTTTCCATCAGTTTCTTGATCATCACTGCGCACGCGATAGCGTGAAAGCGGTGATCGGGGTCGTCTTTCAGCACGCCGAACTGCACCATCGCACAATCGCCCATGAATTTGTCAATGGTGCCGTTGCACAGCTCACTGACCCGCGCGATATAGGTAAAATGCTCGTTGAGCAGCGAAGCGATGTCCAGCGGCGTCAGGTTCTCGGAAATCTGCGTAAAGCCGACGATATCGGCAAACAATACGGTGCCGACGACGTTTTTACCGCCCAGTTCGACGCGGTCTATATTGCGCAGCACCTCACTGGCGACGTCCTCCGACACGAAACGCGAAAACACGTTCTCGACCTTGGATTTTGCCTCCAGACCCTCCGCCATACGGTTGAAGCCGGTGATCAAACTGCCGATTTCGTCCTTTCGCTGCTGCTTGATACGGTACTGGTAGTTGCCGTTGCTGATCGCCTCGGTGGCGAACAACAAACTGTGGATCGGGCGCGAGATGCGTTTGCTCATGAAAAACGCCGCGATGATCGTCAATACGTTAAGCGCGATTGTGGCCGCGACTATTGTGCGGATGGCATCGCGAATAGACCGGGAGACCGCAGATCTCGACATGGTGACCACGATGTGACCCGCGGTGAGGTCCTTGAAGCTGATGGGCGCCAGAAAGGACACCAGCTCGTTACTGCTTACCTGGCCGGACAGCCAGTCGTAGCCGTAGGTGCCGCCCGCCAACCGGGTGCTCTTCGCGTACAATTCTTCGATTGGCAACAGTGGCAGCAAGCCGGTTTTGGCCAATGCTTCGCCCTTGTCGGACAAAACCGCGGCGCCGTTGATGCTCGCGCTCTCCGCCACGTTCTTCATCAGCGCGCTGAGGTTCAGGCGGTCGTCGGAGAGCACCGGTTCAGTGGCTGCGTCGGCGAGTTGTTGAGCTACCGTTTCGCCGTACGCGTTGATCTGGTCGCGCATCAACTGCTGCTGGTTGGTCACCACGACGAATCCCAGCAGTCCCATCCCCAGGGTGATCAGCAGGGTGATGGCGAGTGCCAGCTTGTAGGCGATGGGGATGCCGAAGCGCGGCCGGCGTGGATGTGCAAACCGCCCACGCTGGGTGGCGCGAGGGGCTTGCTGCGGGATCACACCCGTGCCTACGTCAACCACGGATTGTTGGCTGATTACACTTCCCGACGTGTCGCTCATAGCGGTACCAGAAACACCCGATGCCCTGCTTGTCGAAACCATGTGGCGGTGCCAAAAACTGAGTTCGTCACCAGCGGTCACTGTCGGTGCCCGAACACCGTTTGGGCTCCCGATAGGGCCGCTGAATTGTCACATGCAAATCACACACCAGCGCGTTGCTTGAGATTATCGTAACGCTGATGCCGGATGGCGTTCGCCGGCGTGGGCGTCCTGGTCCAGGCTCTCGGCTGCAACACAGTTTATCATACGAAACAGATGGTTACGGGGTGCATTCGCACCAATTGCGGCCGACCAGGCGACAATCGACGGATGTTGCGGCGGTGGCCGGTGGATTTACAGGTGGAAGCCGCGGCCCGCAGCCGCGAAATCGGCAAGCATGGGCGCGGGTGTGAACCGCTCGCCATGGCGTTGCTGCAGCGCCAGCAGCCGCGTGTGGACGGCGCTGCACGTCTCAGCGTCCACATAGCGGAACGGGCCGCCGCGAAAGGGCGGAAAACCCAGGCCGAATACGGCGCCTATATCGCCGTCGCGGGGTGAGCGCAGCACGCCGTCGGCGAGACAGTGGATTGCCTCGTTGATCATGCTCAACGTGCAGCGCTCAGCGATTTCCGCGGCCGGCATGCTGCGGCGCTGCTGAACACCCAACACTGTGTAAACGCTTTCATCGACCGGTCTTTCACCCTTGCCCTTGTGTTTTCGCTCGTAGCGGTAGAATCCCCTGCCATTCTTACGTCCCAGGCGTTGGTCCGCGCCCAGGCTTGCCAGCGCCTGCGGCACCCGTATCCGTTCCCCGAACGCCGCCTGCGCGGTGGCCGCGACTTTTTCGGCAACATCGATACCGACTTCGTCCAGCAGCGTAATCGGACCGACCGGAAAGCCAAAGTCCAGCAATGCCCTGTCGATTGCCTGAATGGATACGCCTTCCGTTACCAGCGTCGCCGCCTCTATCATGAACGGCACCAGGATGCGGCTGGTGTAGAAACCTACCCCGTCGTTTACCACGATGACCGTTTTGCCCTGCGCGCGGCCAAATGCCACACAGGTTGCGGTCACCCATTGCGCGGTTTGCCCGGTGACGACGATCTCGAGCAGCGGCATTTTCTCCACCGGCGAAAAATAATGCATGCCGATTACCGTTTCAGGGTGACTGCTTGCGGCAGCAATCTGCGCAATCGGCAGCGCCGAGGTGTTGGAGGCGAAGATAACGTCGTCGGGGCCGGCTGCTTCAACGTCGCGCAACATCGCGCGTTTCAGGTCCAGATCCTCGAATACCGCCTCGATCACCAGCGGCGCGTCGTGCAGGCCGCTGAAATCGGTCGTCGCGGATACGCGCGACAGTGCCTGCTCCATCGCCAGTGGTGTCATGCGTTTACGTTTCACGCGGGCGCGCAGCCGCTTGTCCACGTATGCCAGACCGTGGGCAACGCCAGCGGCGTCGCGGTCCTTCATCCGTACCTGCACGCCGGCGTTGAGCGCACTTACGTAACTGACCCCGGCACCCATCAACCCGCCACCCAGGACGCCTATTTTCTCTACGCCGCGTGGCCTGGCGTCGCTGTCCACGCCCGGATCCTTCTTGAGATCGGTGGTTGCGAAGAACAGATCGACCAGCTGCTGCGATTCCGCCGTCAGCAGCAGTTCTCCGAACGCCTGCGCTTCGGCAAGTAATCCGCGTTCGAAGCCGTCGCGCAGCCCAGTCTCCACGACCGCCAGTATGCGTTCCGGCGCGGGGTACAAACCGCGGGTTCTGTCCCGCACCTGCGCCCGCGCCCGCGACAGGAGCAGTTTGCGCCCCGGCGGCGTTCTGGTGACAAACAGGTCGCGCCATTTTTCCCAGTCCCGCCAGGTGTTGCGGCGCCGCGCGGGTTTACCGTGATGTCTTTCCAGCGCCAGGTTTATCGCCGCTTCCAGCAGCACGGGCTGCGGTACGATTTCATCGACCAGACCGCTGCGCAGCGCCTGTCTGGCGTCCAGCGATCGGCCAGTGAGCAGCATGTCCAGCGCGCGCGGCACATCGATCTGGCGCATCAGACGCTGAGTACCGCCGCCGGCCGGAAGCAACCCGAGCTGCACTTCCGGCAGCCCGAGTCTGGTGCTGGGGCTGTTACTGCCGACGCGGGCATCGAATGCCAGCGCGAGTTCCAGGCCGCCCCCGAGGCAGGGGCCGTGAATAGCCGCTACGCTGGCGCAGCGCAGGCGGCTGATCCGGTCATGCATGCCTTGCGCCAGTTGCGACAGTTCGACGCCCTGCGCCGATGTTTCCACACCCTGCAGCATCTGCAGGTTCGCTCCGGCGAGGAAACCATCCGGTTTGCCGGAAATGAACACCAGCGCCTTTGTTTCGGCGTCGTTTTCGAGGGCTGTCAGCAGCTGTTCGAATTCGGCGACCAGTTCGGTCTTCAAGGTATTCTGCGACTCCCCGGGATCGTCCATCCACAGTACGTAGACACCTTGCTCACGTTTTTCCAGCCTCAGGATCGGCGTATCAGGCATCGTCGGCGGTCTCCAGCACCATGGCGGCTCCCAGGCCGCCCGCCGCGCAGGCTGTGCACAGCCCGAGCCCGCCGCCACGTTGCCGCAGATCCCGCAGCAACTGCATTATCTGTCGCGCGCCGGTCGCGGCGAACGGGTGGCCAAGAGCGATCGAGCCACCGCTGACGTTGAGCTTTTCCGGGTCCACGGTGCCGATCGGTTTGCGGCGCCCCAGTTTTTCACGCGCAAACGACGTGGATTCGAATGCTTGCAGATTGGACAGTACCTGCGCCGCAAACGCCTCGTGCATATCGATAAGGTCCATGTCTTTGAGCTCGGCGCGCGCGCGCTTGAGTGCTATCGGTGTCGCGTACGATGGCCCCATCAGCATCTGTTCGTTGGGATCCAGCGCGGTAAACGCGTAACTGCGCAAATACCCGAGAACTTCCAGTCCCAGCGATTTCGCCTTGCGCTCGTGCATCAGCAGTAACGCTGCCGCGCCGTCCGTGAGCGGTGAGCTGTTAGCGGCCGTAACCGTGCCGTGGCGGCGGTCGAAAACCGGACGCAGCAGCGCATAGTCGGCGAGGTTGGAGTTGTCACGCACCAGGTTGTCGTGCACGGTTGCCGGATAATCCGGCGGAACATACAACGGCATCACCTGTTGCGCGAACGTACCGCTGCCCCAGGCCGCCGCGGCATTGTGATGGGAGCGGTGCGCGAACTCATCCTGGGCATCACGCGAAATACCGTTCTCCTTGGCCATTTTCTCGGCGGCCTGGCCCATGGTGTAGTCGGACGACGGTTCCTTGAGGGCCGGGGGCACCGGGATCAGGTCGCGCGGTTTGAGGTTTCTGAAGGCACTTAAACGCTGTTTGAGCGTGCGCGACTTGCTGGCGCTCACCAGCGCGTCGGCGAGCGGCCGGCTCACGGTGATGGGCACATCGCTGGCGCTCTCTGCACCGCCGGCGATGCCGCAATCGCAATCGCGCGCGGCGATGGATTGTGCGAGATCGGCGGCTGCCTGATAACTGGTGGCGCAGGCCCGCGATACACTGTACGCGTCGGTCGCGACCGGCAGGGCTGCGCCGAGCACCACCTCGCGTGCGATGTTGGGTGCTGTGGGTGTCGGGATCACCTGGCCGTAGACGACCCGTTGAATTTCACCGGCGGCTACGCCGCTGCGTTGCACGAGTTCGCGCACGACCAGTTGACCCAGATGGCGCGCTGTCAGGTGCCGGTAGTCGGTGCCTTGTTTTACGAACGGTGTGCGCAATCCCGCGACTATCGCTACGCGTGCGCCTTTACGCGGCGGCATGGGTGTCCTGTGGGGGTACTGAGGTAGGGCGCAAGCTAGCCTCCGCCGCACTTGGAGTCAAGCGTCTCACGGTGCCGTCAATGCCTTGCGCTGGCAGGCGACGCGCGCTCAGAATGACAGCCTATCCGTGGGACAGGGGCACCACAGGAGAGCAGATCATCCGAACGTTTATCGCATTGTCGATTGCGGAACAGCTCACCGAGTTACTGGCAAGCCATGCGGACCACATGCGTGCCGACGACCGCAACCGCGAAATTCGCTGGGTCGCGCCGGAGAACTACCATCTGACCGTCGAGTTTCTCGGGGAAATCAACGCGGCAATGATACGGCCACTGGGCAATGCGCTTGCCAGCAGCATCGCTGATTTCGCGCTGCCAACGCAATGTGTGGAGGAGGTGAGTTACTTTCCATTTGTGGCCCGTCCGCGGGTGGTGGCAGCGCTGCTGCGGCGCAACGAGCCTTTGCTGGAGTTGCACAAACGCGTGTGCAAAGCGGTGCGGGCGGCGGGTCTGGCACTGCAGCGCAGGCGATTTCATCCACATATAACCCTAGGACGCGTGCGTGGCCGGCGCGCGCCGCGTTTGCTGATTCCTCCCGTATCACTGGGCGTGGCGACCGAATTCACGGTGCTGACCCTCTACGAAAGCCGCCTCAGCCCGGCGGGCGCTGCGTATCTGCCATTGTTCGAGACCGATCTGGCGCCGGGCATCTCCTGATCCGCGCGCCGGCTGTCTGCGCCGCGCGCCCGTGGCGCTACAATGTCAGCTTAAGGTCGTCGATGATGGCGCCTGGCAAGCGCGCACTCGCCGTAGAGCGGCAGTGGTAACTGCCTGCGTCCATTACCAGCTCGCGCTCGCGAGTCAATGCGATCAGGTTTTCGCCCAGGATGCGATACAGGCTGTCGTCGAAACGCATTACCTTGACGGGCGCCACGATGTTGCCGTTTTCGACCCAGAAAGTAGCAAACCGCGTGAGTCCGGTGATCCGGCAGTCCATGCGGTCCGAGTAGTTGCAATACCACAGATTGCCGATGTATATGCCAGTGCCCAGCACGTTGAGTGCCTGATCCTGAGGCAGCTGACCGGCGGCGAGTTCCAGGTTCTGTGGATGCGCGGTGCCGGCATTGACCGTCTCGCGGTATTCGCTGGCACTGCGCGCCGTATTGAGCGATGCGACGAATGCGCCGTTTTCGATCAGCGTGACCTGCTCCGGCTTGGCGAATCCCTCGCTGGTGAAATCCGGCGCGAAGCCGCGCTGATTGTTTTCCGTCAGTGTCACGGAAGGACTCAGCTCGCGTTCACCGTGGGCGAGTTTCAGCAGCGGGCTGGTACGGCAGCGGTGGGCTTTCAAGTCAAATCCGTCGGTTCCCAGCACGCTCAGCAGTTCGTACAGCGCCGCGGGGCTCAGGTACACGCGATAGCGGCCAGGTTTCACAGCCCGCGGTTCTCGCTGCATCAAAGCCATCAGTTTGATCACTTGCTGCATGCACTCCCGCAGTTCCTGCGCGCGCCATCGCGCCCCCGCGTAACGTGCCTTTACAGCTTGATCGGCATCGCCGAAGCAACTCCAGTCGAAATTGAAGCTGTCGGCAGCATGCCAGTTACGTTGCCCCAGATGATTGGCGAAGGCGCGAAACACCGTCCCCGAGGCAAGGATACCGACCAGATCCTGGCCTTCGCCGGCGGCGGCGATGTCCTTGATCGCCTGCTCGGGTGTCGGCAGCTCGCCGCAACGCTGTTTGTAACTGTCGCAGGGTTCGGTGTTGTAGTGCAGGTAAGGATCTTCACCCAGCGCATCACGCGTTTCGCGCAAGCCGTGCAGCAGCTGATTGAGTGCCGCCCAGTCGACCCGCAGATCGCCGCTGACGTTGAGTCGGCCGGCCGCGTGCCGTTGCCCTGAAAGCAAGTCGATCTCCACTTCGAGCTGGCGCACGTGTCCGGCCTGGCGGACCTGGTTGTGGTTGAAGCGTGCGAAGTCGCTCTCTTCGCCCTGCAGATTCATCAGGAACTGTTCGTCGGGCTCGCGCTCCGCATCCAAAAGGTCGGCGAGTTCGCGATAGTATGTTTCCACCGGGTGCGGCGTTTGCTCAGGCGCCACCGAATACCTCAACATCGCTGAACAGGCAGCTGGGGGCTGCGTGGCCAACGTGGATGATCTGGTTGGGTTCGCCTTTGCCGCAGTAGGGCGTGCCGGATATGACGTAGGTCGTTTCGTCGCCGACCATTTTCAAGTTGCGCCAGAAGGTCTCGGAGACGCCCCGGTAGTTGGGATTGCGCACCACCTCGGCGAGTTCCCCGTCGCGGATCATGCGTCCGTATTCGCAGCCGAACTGGAATTTGTTGCGCATGTCGTCGATTGACCAGGAACGGTTGGTGTCCAGCAGGATGCCAAATTCGGTAGCCGCCACCATGTCGTCGAAACCATGGTCTCCCGGTTCCACGTTCAAATTGCCGATGCGATCGATCGGCGGCCGGTTCCAGTCACTGGCCCGGGAACTGGCGACACCCGGTACCGCACAGCGTTGCTGCGAGGAGGCGCCGCCCAGGGTACGCAACAGTATGCCGTCTTTGATGATCGACAGCGATTCGCCGCGACTGCCTTCGTCGTCGTAACCGTAGGCGGCGAGTTCCTCACTCTCGGTGGGGTCGAAAGTCACGTTGAGAACGTCGGATCCGTAGCGGTAGTTGCCGACCATATCCGGGCTTACGAAACTCGCGCCCGCGTAGTTTCGCTCGTCGCCCAGAATGCGATCCAGTTCCAGCGGGTGGCCGATGGTTTCATGGATCTGCAGCACCATCTGCGCCGGTGCGATCAGCGTGTCCATGCGCGCGCTTGGGCTATTAGGTGCCGCCAGCAGCTGCAAAGCCTGTTCGGAGACCCGCTGTGCCTCGCGCGTGTAGCCGACCCGCTCCAGTTTTTCCAGGCCGCCCTGGCATCCCAGTTCCGCGCCGCCGTGTGTGCGGTTCTGCGTGCGCGTGCCTTCGTTGGCGGTGGCGCGCATTCCCGGGTAAAGAAAAAAGAACTCCTGCTCGATCCATGCTCCCTCGCTGGAACTGAGGAGTACGTGCTGTCGCTTGTACGCCAGCGTCGCCTCCCAGTCGACTATCTGCGGTGCAATGTGCAGGCTGCGGCAGGCATGCCGCAGCAGTTCGAGTTTCTGTTTGAGGCTCCAGGTGTTCCAGCCCTGGGCAACCGGTGAGCGGTAGTGAGCAGTGTGCGGTGCGCCCGCGTTCTCGCGCACCGTGTCGGAGCCGCGTCCCTGGCACGCTTTCGCCCAGTTACCGGCGGCCGCAATCGCTTCGCGCAAGCCGCGGTCGGACAGGTCGCAGGTCGCGGCATAGCCGCTGGCGCCGTCCACGTAAATCGTTACCATCGCGCCGGTGCTGCGCAGGTTACGCGGTGGCTGTATCACGTCCTGACGCACGCTGAGTCCTTCCTGATGGGTATCCACAACCCGCAGCGACCAACGGTCTATGCCGCGAATGAGGTGCAGAAATCGCTTGGATACATCTTCCAGCATGGTGTGGAACGCCTGGCCAGCGCGGGATTATACAAGCTTGGTTGCGTCGTATGCGCCCGGCATGGCCGCCAGGTCGGTGTACAGTCGTAAACCTGTGAACCACTGTGCAGAATGAATTCCACCTGGGGCGGACTCCGGCAGTGATTTACCGATGAATATCAGCCGTTTTTGGGCAATATCTGCACTTTTGTCACGGCATTGGGGTCGTTTTAGTGGTATTTGTCGCCCGGGGTGGCCGTCATGTTCAAATAAGACGCGCGGGCGCACCACCCCGCATACGGTAGTCATGTGCTGGATAACGACAACAATTTGGAAGCGTCGGTGAGATGAAGGTGTGGCAGGCAGTCAGTGGCAAATTTCGCGGCACGCGCCGGTCCCCGCGCGCGCGCCAGTCGCGGGTGCAGAGCGCCGGGCTGAATGCGTTTTCGGAGCGCCTGCCGGGCGTGTACTTGTCCTTGACGGTGCTGTTGGCGCTGCTCGGCCATGCTTATTTGTTTGCTTTTCCGGCGCTGGCGATCGTATTTCTCTCGCGCGCGATGTTTCACGCGACACAGTGGGAATGGTTTACGGTCGCACAGCATGTGTTGTCCAGCATTCTCTGCATGATCCTCAGTTTCACTGCTACCCGAATTCGTCCCTCCGCGCCGGATCTGCAACAATTGCGTGACACCCAGGCGCCCAAGCTGTTTCAGCTCATCGAACATGTACGAACGAGCTATCGTGCACCGCATATTGCGCAGGTGCTGGTAGACGACGGGTTGGACGTAAAGCTGGTACGGGTGCCTCGCAGCGGCTACCCGATATTCTTCACGTACTCGTTGATTCTGGGTCTGCCGGCGTTGCAGCTCCTGTCGCCGCTGCATTTCAAAGGACTGCTGATACGCAGGCTCGCGCAGGCGGCGGGGTACAATCACCCCTTGCTGCGCTGGCTGGCGATGTGGCGCGACGTCGGCCCCGCGCTGCTTGCGGCCTGCCAGGACTGGCGACGTGCCGAGAATATCGTAATCAAGCTGTTCTTTCTTTGGTACGCGCCGCTGTACGATTGGTGGAGCACCCCGGCCGCGCGTCTATACGAGCTGCACAGCGACAAGCACATGATGGATTCCATCAACGATCGCGATGTTGCCGAGCTTCTGGCCGCCCAGTTGATCGCGCGGCGGTACCTGAAGGAACGGTATTTTCCCGGCCTGCTGACAATGGCGCGCAAACGGCCGAATCCGCCGCCCATCGCCTACAGTGGCCTGGATCGGCTATTCAACCGCTACTGGAGCAGCGTTGATGCGAAACAGTGGCTGAAACAGGCATTCGTCAGCACGGTGCGACCCGGCGACACGCAGCCGGCGCTGGCCAAACGGCTGGTGGAGATCGGCCACTACAATCCGCGCCTGCCCTCGCCGTTGCGCCAGGCCGCGTCACGGGTATTACTCAAAGGGTCCCTGAAACATGTGCTGGCCAAGCAGGACGGTTTGTGGATGCGCAGGATCCTGCCACAGTGGCGGGAGTTGCACCAGGCCGCCAAGCGTGAGGAGCAACGCTTGCGCGCGCTGTACGAGAGGTCGCGCAAGCAGAAACTGGATCTTTCCGATGCGCGCGAGCTGGCATCGCTGGTAGAGCGCTGCTACGGCAAGGCGAAAGCCGTCCCGCTCTATCGCCGGCTGCTGGTCAACAATCCGGGCGATGCCAATATCAGCTTCGCCGCCGGGCGATTCCTGCTCTCGGTAAAGGACCCGCAGGGCGTGAAGGCGCTGCAGCGCGCCATGCGGCTCGATCCGCGCTTCGCGGATCCCGCCAGCAGTCTGATCGAAACATTCAAGGCGGCTCAGAGCAGCGTGCCCCACGATACCGGTGAGGTCGCAGGCACGCCCACGGGAGGGCAGATAATCGTCACCGAAGTCAATGAGATCAGTGAGCTGAACTAGCTCTGGTCGCGTGATGATCAGAGACTGGAAGCTCAGGACAGCTTGCGGATGGAACCCGAGCAAGATTACAGGCCCTGGACTCAGCTCATTGAGCCGAGCGCAAAACCCCTCGATGTTCGGCCACACTTTTTAAGACAGTTCAGCAGAGTGATTAGGTCTTGGGCTTTCAGCGTCTCCGTCAATGGCGTGAAGTCGCGGAAATCACTGTACCAAACGGCCGCATGCATGATCCCACCGTCACCTCGCTTGATCTGGCCCGACAATACGCGCTCGCCCGTTCTTCGACCGACGTAGGTATCCAGCAAAGCGCCGGCAATTCGTCGGGTTGCGAACAACTTCAAACGCGGGTGCAAAATCCGATGCCCGCGTGACCGTTCACCCGCAGGACTTCGGCAACCGACTGCTCAACCGCTCTCGCTGACGCGCGGCGCTCCGAACTGCAGCCACACCAACGCCAGCATGATCACCGCCAGTACCGGAAGCGCGCTCAGATTGACGGTTTCCCAACCGAGGTGGTGTTGCAGTGTCCCGGCGGTCAAGGCGCTGGCAGTCGTGGAGGTGAAAACAAAAAAGTCGTTGAACGCTTGGGCTTTGGCGCGTTCGCTTGGTCGGTAGGTGTCGGTCAGCAGGGTGGTTGCGCCAATGAAAAGGAAGTTCCAGCCCAATCCCAGCAGCACCAGTCCAGCGCTGAAATGCCAGACACTGGCGCCACTGAGATTGACCGCAATGCATATCAGGTCGAGCAGTGCACCTGTCAGCATCACCGTGGTCAGGCCGAAACGGTTGATCAGGTGACCGGTGAAGAACGACGGCGCGAACATTGCAAAAACGTGCCACTGTATGACGAACGCAGTGTCGGTGAACGGTAAGCGTATCGCCTGCATCGCGAGCGGTGTGGCCGTCATGATCAGCGTCATCGCGCCATAGCCGAGCATGCCGCAACATACCGCGATCACAAAACGAGGCTGGCCGGCAATCATCGCCATGGAACGTCGCGGAGCGGCGTTGTCGACGACGCCGGGTTTGGGTATAACCAAGAACAGCTGCAGCGCCAGTGACAACGAATAGAAGCCGATCAGGCACAACATGCTGCCCCCGAACAGAACCTCGGTGACATCGCGCGTCCAGGCGGCAAGATTGGGGCCGATGAAAGCCGCGATAACGCCTCCGCCCAGCACGTAAGAGATCGCTTTGCTCTTGTACTTCGCATCGGCCTGATCGGCCGCGGCAAAGCGGTAATAAATCGCGAAACCGTTGAATGCGCCGACCAGCATGGTCGTGACGCAGAATAATGCAAAGCTCTCGATGTACAACGCATATGCACCGCACAGACCGCCGGCCATGCCGAGCAGGCTGCCCAGTGCGAATCCCGCGCGCCGTCCGATGCGGCCCATCAGCAGCGATGCAGGGATGCTGCTGGCCAGCGTGGCTATCATCTGCAGCGCCATCGGCAGCGTCGCCAGTGATTTGTCTGTGCCCAGCAGGTCGTAACCGATCAGTGCCGAGGTAGTTATCAGCAGCGAATTGCCGCTGAACATCAATGCCTGGCACGCGGCCAGCAGCAACACGTTGCGACGTGTGTGGTTCATGATCGTCAGGGGCGTGAGGCGCGCGCACGGCATTGCCGCGCGCGCTGATCCAGTCAATCGTCGTCGTCGCCGGGTTTGAAAGCGGCTTTCAACTCGTTCTGCATTTTTGGCGGCACCGGTTCGTAGTGGCTAAAGCTCATCGTGTAGCTGCCCTGGCCACCGGTGATGGATTTCAGTTTCGACTGGTAACCGTTAAGCTCCGCAAGCGGCGCCGAGCCAGAGATTTCGACTTCGCCGTTGGTTTTCGATTCGGTGCCGTTGATGCGGCCGCGTTTCCCGGATATATCGCCGGTAATATCGCCCATCGTGTCGCCCGGCGCGGTTATTTTCAACTCGACGAACGGTTCCAGGATGATCGGCTTCGCCTTGTCGATGGCATCCATGAAGGCTTTCTTGCCAGCAGCGACAAACGCGACTTCCTTGGAGTCCACAGCGTGATGTTTGCCGTCGTAGACAGTCACTCGCACGTCCTGCAGCGGGTAGCCCGCGATTGCGCCGCCTTCGAGTACCTGGCGCACGCCTTTTTCCACTGCGGGGATGAATTGTGAGGGAATCGCGCCGCCGACTACCTTGTTCTCGAACTCGAAACCGCTGCCGCGTGGCAACGCCGCGACTTTCAAAAACACTTCGCCAAACTGGCCGGCACCGCCGGTCTGCTTCTTGTGCCGGTGATGGCCTTCGGCGGCGGCGGTAATCGTTTCACGGTAAGGAATGCTTGGCGGGTGCGTTTCCACTTCCACGTTGTAGCGATCCTTCATCTTGTCCATCAGCACACGCAAATGTAACTCGCCGGTGCCGCGCAACACCGTTTCGTTGGCGGCCACATTGTGCTCGACCAGGACGCACGGATCTTCGGCCGCGAGTTTGTTCAACGCATCGGATAGTTTTTGCTCGTCGCCGCGATGCATGGGCAAAACGGCCACGCCGAACATTGGCGGAGCGACATCCAGCCCCTTCAGGTGATAGTTGTCTTCATCGTGGGAGTCGTGCAGTACTGCGTCGAGAAAAATCTCGTCAACCTTGGTGATCGCGCAAATGTCGCCGGGAATGCCGGCCGGCGAGTCCACATGTTCCTTGCCCTGCAGCTTTAGCAGGTGTCCAACCTTAAACGGTTTGCGTGCGTCGCCGATATACAACTGGCTGTTGGGCGTTATCGTTCCCTGGTGGATGCGGAAAATTCCCATGCGCCCGACGAACGAATCGATGGAAACCTTGAAGACGTGCGCGATCGCATGCGATTGCGGATCCGGTTTGACCGGGACAGCCTGGGCATCGCTGCCTTCGCCTTTGTAGAAAGGCGGTGGGTTGCCTTCCAGCGGATTTGGCAACAGCTTGGCGACGATATCCATGTACTGATCCAGACCGGCGCCGCTCTTGGCGGAAACGAAACAGATCGGAATAAGATGGCCTTCGCGCAAAGCCTGCTCGAACGGATCGTGCAACTGCTCGGGGGTCACCTCCCCCTGTTCCAGATAGACCTCCATCAGGCTCTCGTCGACTTCCACTATCTGATCGACGATTTGCGTGTGCGCGTCGGCCACCGAAGAAAAGTCCGTGGTATCGCTGGAGGGGGAAAAAAAACAGTCGACCACTTTCTCACCGCCGCCGGCGGGCAGGTTCATCGGCAGACATTCATTGCCGAACACCTGTCGAATCGAGTTGACGAGTTCTTCGAGGTTGGTATCCGGCGCATCGATTTTGTTTATCACGATCATGCGTCCCAGACCGCGCTCACCCGCTGCTTCCATCATGCGCTGGGTAACCAGTTCAATACCGTTTTGTGCATTCACTATGACAACGGCGGTTTCGACGGCCGGCAGCACGCTTACAGCACGTGGTAAAAAGTCGGGGTACCCCGGCGTGTCCAGTACATTGATGTGCCTGTCTTGATGTGCCAGGTGACAAACGGCCGGCTCCAGAGAATGCTGCAATTCCCGCTCCTGGGGATCGAAGTCCGTTACCGTATTGCCGCGTTCAACTGTGCCTGTGGACCCGATCACACCGGCGTGATGCAGCATCGCCTCGGCGAGGCTGGTTTTACCGCTACCGGCATGACCGACGAGGGCAAGGTTGCGGATTGCCTGCGTGGTGTAGTCAGTCAAAGATTGTTTCCTCCCAAATACAAGATCTTGCTTCCGGGGCTGAGATGCCCGGATCGTCAATGCTGCTAATAAGGCGAAAGCCGCGTCGTCCGGTTCGCCGCAAAAATCTGTCCGCCCGCCGTTTGCCCGTAGTCGCTCCTCAGTGCAGCCTGTCCGGCGCAACCAGATGCATGCGTTCGACGATCAACCCGAAGAATTGCCTGTCCTGCGATCGAAACCGCCAGCCCAGATGTGTGCGACAGCTCCCGCACAGGGCAATCCGCCAGCGGTAGCCTTCGAACCACGTGTGCTCGTCGGTCTCGCCGCCTGCCGTGCGGCACCCCGGGGCGCTGCCAAAGCAGCCAAATTCGAACTCGATCCCCAGGGGATTGACGCGCCTGTGCAGGCTGCCCCCAGCCATCGCGATGCGCTCCCGTTCATCGGTTATATGCCCGTTACAAGACCGGCAGCGCCAGCCCCGCGGTGCGCTCGTGTCACCTTCACGGCGATGGCGCGTGGCGTGTTCTCTGTGCCGGGCGAAGGCGCTGTCGTGCAGTGTCAACCACGGTGCTAACGGGATTTCGGGTTTTCCTGATAGCGGCGATACGCGTAGCATGGCATCAAGCATACCGCCGCTGTAAACAGGATGAAACACCGATGTATTCCCGGCCCGGTCCGTACGCTTTAAAGTACAACCTGTGTCGTGGGTTCTGATTCCCGCGAGCGGAGCACGCGTCCGGGAGCGCGCGACCCGGCACTGGTGGAGGCCCTGCACGCCCGCACCGGAGTAGTATGCATGGTTGGCGCCGGCGGCAAGAAAAGCACCATGTACCGTCTGGCGCAGGCGCATGACGGACGCGTCGCCGTAACCACTACCGTGCATATCCCGCCGTTTCCGGAGTGGCTGGATGCGGCACCGGTAGTGGCCGACGCGGGTGATCTGGAAGCCATGGTACTGGCGCAGGCTGTGCGCCGCAGCCGGCTGGCGTATGCGACGCGTACTGACAAACAGGGACGTTTCGGCGGCGTCGCGCCGCAGACTGTCGCACGGCTGCATCAGCAGGCGCAGTTCGATGTGACCCTGGTAAAGGCCGACGGTGCCAGGCGTCGGCAGATTAAAGGCCCCGGCGGCAGAGCACCTATAGTGCCCGACGAAACGGCCACGGTAGTCGCCGCGGTATCTGCACAGACCGTCGGGCGCCCCCTGGATCAGCGTGTCGCACATTACATGGAGAACATAGCAGCGCTGCTGGGTGTGCGCCCCGGCGAGATACTTACGTCCCGGCACATTGCGCAGACTCTGGCCGCCTACCTGCAGGGGGACTGGCTGCCCGGTGGTGCGCACCTGGTGCCGTTGGTCAATATGGCCGAGGATCGTGAGTCGCGGCGTGCTGCGCAAGAAATCGCCGCCACCCTGCTCGATCTGATGCCCCGGGTAAGCCGCGTGGTGATCGCGCACATGCTGGGCGATGATCCGCTGGTCGCGGTGGTGCAGCGATAGCGTAGGAACAGGGATGGCCCCTTTTTCTAATTCAGCAGCTTGTTGCGAATATTCAGGAAGCGGTCTGCGTCAGTGCTTGGCGACGCGTATTTATCCAGTTTCCCCTCCATGGCACGGTCCAGGCGCGCCAGACGCTCGCCCGTTGGCGGATGTGTGCTGAACATCAAGGTCAGGTTCGGGTCATGCGGGTCCAGGCTGTCGACGGTGGTGAGCACGTCGAGCAGCGCAAACGGGTCGTAACCGGCGCGTGCGGCGATAACCACACCCAGACGGTCCGCCGCGTACTCGTCGTCACGTTCCAGTCCGCGGGAGTACAGCTGCATACCGGCGCCCATGAGTGTTTTTAGCGCCGCACGATTCTTCTTCGTGGATTTCACCAGCAGTTCCTGGAACACTTCGCCTTGGGTGCTTTTCTGTATCGCACCCAAATGATGCTTTTCCAGCACATGACCCATTTCGTGCGCCAGCACACCGGCGAGCTCCGCTTCGTTTTCCAGCAATACGAACAATCCCCGGGTTACGAAGACGTGTCCGCCGGGGGCGGCGAAAGCGTTGACGGTGTCGGTATCCAGTACCCCGAACCGCCACGGCCACTTCTTGTTGTTACGGCTGGTCTGTTCCGCCAGCCAGCGTCCGAGGTGGTTCACGTAACTGTGCACTTCCGCGTCGTCGACGAGTTTCACGGCGCCCAGTAATCCCGCACTGAGTTCCTCGCCCAGTTGTATTTCCTTTTTGCGTGGCACGTTGCCGGTTGCGTACTGGAGTTTTTCGATGCCCTTGGTCAGGCTGTCCAGATTCAGTTCCAGTGCCCAGGTGTTGCCGGCGATCGCGGCAGCGAGCAGACCGGCGCAGCGTGCAAACCGCCGCATCAGGATTTACCGTCCAGGGTTTTCACTCTGCGTTTCTTGAGCTTGGCGCTTTTTGCGAACTGTTTACCGGCTTTCGGGGATACGCCGTACTTCTTCAGCCGTTCCAGTTGCTGCTGGTCCGGCTTTGCTGCCTCCAGTTCCTCGGCGCTGAGTCCGCGGATACCGATCGTGGCCGTGGTCTGGTTGGTGCCCGCGCGGTTTCCGCCCCCGAGCAAGCCGGATGCGGAACGTGAAATCGATGCCAGATCGGACAGCACGCCACGCTGTTCGTCGCGCGTTTCCGCTACCACCGTCGGTGGCACTTGGCCCGCGCGAACCTGATAACTGCGAACCCAGCCCCGGAAACGGGTCCCCGTCACCTCTACCTGCTGCCAGCCCCCGCGGCGTTCCAGCAGCGTCACGCCGCTGCCCGGCGCCAGGCGCTGCATCACCTGCCCGGAGAAGGACGGCGCGTTGCGCAACTCGCTGTTACGTACGACAAATCCAGGTGCCGCCGCACTGCTGGCACCGCATGCCAACGCCAGCAGCGCAACGATGAAACCGTGAGTAGGTAGCTTGAGCATGGCGTAATCTTACTTGGGATCGCATTATCCGCAACAGTTCTCGCGTACTGTTCCGGTCGGCCAGGCGCTATGCGTGATAGCGAAACGCTACGCGGGCGGCGTATACTCGTTCAAACGTTCGTTCTAAATCCTGGCCGCAAATGTCGCACCGCTATTCAGAATTCGACGATCCACAGCAGCAGCCTCGCTATACCGGCCTGCCTACCTTCATGCGTACTCCCTATCGTCAAGACCTGCAGGGCGTGGACATAGGGCTGGTGGGCGTACCGTTCGACGGTGGCGTGACCAACCGCACCGGCGCGCGGCATGGACCGCGGGAGATTCGCAATCAATCGAGCCTGATGCGCAAATACAACCAGTCGAGCGGCATCTCCCCCTACGACCTGTGCCGGGTTTGCGATATCGGCGACGCATTCGTCGAAAGTCCGTTCAATCTGGAACGCAGCCTCGAGGAGATCGCTATTTTCTATATACGCCTCGCCGAACACGGTGTGATACCCATTTCGGCCGGCGGCGATCATTCGGTCACGTTGCCGATTTTCCGTGGTATCGCGCAGCGCTCGCCGGTTGGTCTGGTGCATTTCGATGCTCACTGCGATACCGGTGACGACTACCTGGGTTCCAAGTTTCACCACGGAGCGCCGTTCAGACGTGCCGTTGAAGAGGGCACCCTGGATCCCAAGCGCACCATTCAGGTCGGGATTCGCGGCGGCCTCAATGACCTGGATGTGTGGAATTTCAGCCACGACAGCGGTATGCGCGTGGTGTACATGGAGGAGTTCTACAAGCTGGGCGTGGACGCCGTCATTGCCGAAGCGCGGCGCGTTGTCGGCGACGGGCCGACGTACATAAGCTTCGACGTGGATGGACTGGACCCGGTTTTCGCGCCCGGTACAGGCACGCCCGAGGTAGGGGGGTTCTCGACGCTGGAAGCACAGTTGATGATTCGTGGTCTGCGCGGTCTGAATCTGGTCGGAGGCGACGTCGTCGAGGTGGCGCCCCCCTTCGACCAGACCGGCAACACGGCACTGGTCGGTGCCAGCATGATGTTCGAGATTCTCTGTGTGGTGGCGGATGCGCGTTACGGGCGCGGGCCACAATGACGCAGCCCCAGGCTCTGCTGTTCGATGTCTTCGGCACGGTTGTCGATTGGCGCACCAGCGTTGCGCGCGAGGCGGCCGCTTTCCTGTCCGCAGACCTCGACTGGGAAGCATTCGCGGACGCCTGGCGGGAACGCTACCAGCCCGCGATGCAGGAAGTGCGCAGCGGCCGCCGCCCCTGGACCATCCTCGATGTGTTGCACTACGAAAATCTGCAAACGGTATTGCAGTCGTTCGGACTGCACGATGTGCCGGACGATCGGCTTGCCGAACTCAACCAGGCGTGGCACCGGCTCGATCCTTGGCCGGATACGGTTGCCGGTCTCGAGCGGCTGAAGCGACGCTACATCATAGCGCCGCACTCGAACGGTAACATCTGCCTGCTGGTGAACATGGCGAAACGCGCCGGGTTACCCTGGGACGTTATCCTGGGCGCCGAGGTTGTCCGTGCCTACAAACCGTTGCCCGAGTCGTACAAGCGTGCAGTCGCCACGCTGGGAAGGGCGCCCGATCAGTGCATGATGGTGGCGGCCCACAACGGAGATCTGCGCGCCGCTCAAGCGCAAGGCCTGCAAACCGCGTTCGTGGCGCGCCCCCGTGAGCACGGTGAGCAGCAGAGCACCGATCTGACGCCCAGCGGCGACTGGACGATCGTGGCCGAGGATTTCGAGGACCTGGCCGCGCAACTGGGCGCGTAATCACCGGAGACTGAACTCTGAGCGACGCTGATCCTGAGGCGACGCTGGCTTACCAGCAGTTGCGACCGGACGATATTCTGACGGCTGTGGAGACGCTGGGATTTGTTTGCAGCGGGCGGTTTCTTGCGCTGAACAGTTACGAGAACCGCGTTTACCAGGTCGGCATAGAAGACACCGCGCCGCTGGTAGTCAAGTTCTATCGCCCGGCGCGCTGGAGCGACGCTGCGATCCTCGAGGAACACGATTTTGCCCTGCAGTTGGCTGCCGCCGAAATCCCGGTGGTGGCGCCGTTATCGCACGAGGGGCGAACGTTGCATACCCACGGGCCGTTTCGCTTCGCCGTGTACCCGAACCGCGGCGGGCGGGCGCCCGATCTCGACGATCTGCCATTCCTGCGACAGCTTGGCCGGTTTGTCGGGCGCATTCACGCGCTGGGGGAAACGCAGGAGTTCGCGCATCGCCCGGGTGTGGATCTGGCCAGTTATGGTGTGGCGTCGCGCGACTTTCTGCTTAGCAGCGGCTGTATCCCGGCGGATCTGGAAACCGCTTACACCAGCCTCTGCGAGCATTTATTCGTCGCTATCGAAGCGTGCTACGCGCACGCAGGCGACGTTTCACGGTTGCGTGTGCACGGCGATTTTCACCCTAGCAACGTCCTGGTCCGCGACGATGAACTCCACATAGTCGATCTGGATGACACACGCACCGGACCTGCGGTACAGGATCTGTGGATGTTTCTATCGGGCGACCGTACGGAGCAAACGCCGCAACTGGCCGAACTGCTGGAGGGGTATTGCGAATTCCGCGCTTTCGACGCCCGGGAACTGCATCTCGTCGAGGCGCTGCGTACGTTGCGAATCATGCATTACGCGGCCTGGCTGGCCAGGCGCTGGGAAGATCCCGCTTTTCAGATTGCTTTTCCGTGGTTCAATTCGCAGCGCTACTGGGAGCAGCACGTGCTCGCGTTGCGCGAACAGGTGGCGTTGATGCAGGAGGAGCCGTTGCAGTGGCGGCCGTGAGTCGACGCCGGGTCACTCGGTAAAATCCTGCAATTCGTCGAGTATCGATTTCACGAAGGGTTTGTGTACGGCGATCTCTGCTGGGCTCAGTCCGTTCAGCTCGTAAGGCAATACCAGCCACTTGTCCGTGGTGTGCACGAAATAGTCTGGTTCGCGTCCGGTGCGGTTGTTGGTGGGCTTGTACCAGGGCACCGCCACCCGCACATCGTGTGGCATGTTGCGTTTGGTACGTTGCGACAGCCGCTCTATAACCGCCTTGACACTGAGCCCGGAGCTGTACACGTCGTC
>JAOTYY010000220.1 GCA_029861595.1 Gammaproteobacteria bacterium | reverse complement strand
TGCATGATCGTACGCAAGTCCGATCTGCCCATCGCTTGCGTGCGTGACAAGCACGATGGAGGTGGTGCGGAATGCATTGGCGAGGATCGCCACGGGTACCGCCGCCAGTGAATACAGCCAGCGCTTTGTCGCACCGGTGTACATGAGGTTGGCGTAGACGAGCGAGATAACCAGGTTACCGATGATGAAATCCAGGGCCGCACACTCTTCGACGATCAGATAGCGCACGCCCTCGGCGATCAGCACCGTACCCTCGGCATACGCGCCGAGCCCCAGCAACGTCAGTCCCGCCACAGTCATCAAGCTGGTCAGTTCCATCAGCGGTCTGATCAGCGAATCACCAAACGGCACCAACAGCCACAGAAACATGCAAGGGAACAACAGGACGCGATAGATGTTCCGCCCCAGCAGCGTGAGCAACGGTATCTGTAGCATGCCGACAGCGGCGAATTGCACGCCTATGTCGATCTGCGCGACGTGCGAAGTCAGCCACACGAGCCCGCACGGCAACGCCAGCCAGACCATGCGCATGTCGGGGGCGGGAACCATGTGCACCAGGCGATGGCGGCGCAACCAGACGAAGAACAGCGATACCGGAATCACCAGATAGGAAAACTGGTGGGCTGTGCTTTGATTCCAGATCGCCACGGCGCTGGCAAACGCCGAATAGAACACCGCGACCACGATGCCCAGGCCGGCCAGTAATGCGATGCTTACCGCCTGCCAGATTGCACGGCTGTCGCCATACTTACGAATAGACGCACCGCGCGATGTCACTTGTGCCGGGTCACGGTGCATGCGCTGTAGCACGCGATAGTCATCGATGCAGTATAGCGTGCAAAAGAAAATGCCGGCGCAGGCGTGGGGTCCTGCAACCGGCGAACAGGGGAGCTTATCGAAAATGT
Organism: Gammaproteobacteria bacterium; assembly: GCA_029861595.1. Classification (GTDB taxonomy): domain Bacteria; phylum Pseudomonadota; class Gammaproteobacteria; order JAHELT01; family JAHELT01; genus JAHELT01. The sequence goes on along the minus strand of JAOTYY010000220.1, from coordinate 6,131 downwards.
GAAAGAGGCTAGGCGCTGCGTGCGTAAACGGTTGCCACTGGCTGTCCGTGCAAGGTGTCCGCATCGGCACGATTCCAGTAGCGATTGGGATTGCGCCGGTCGTCCAGATGGTCGAAGCGGCTGCCCCAGGTTTCCAGAATCCGTATCGTTGGCTCTTCGTTACAGTGCACGTCGAATACCGTCTCGAACACACGGTCCAGCAACTCCGCATCCTGCGGTATGGAAAAAGTAATCTCTGCCGCTGCGGTACTCTGCACCGGGTCTTCGAAACCGGCATGCGAACCCGCCAAGGCGTGAAAGCGCTGCTGGCCCGGGCCCGTGACATACAGACACTTGTCGAAGTGTCCCTGGGTAATCGGTAGGTGTTCGCTCAACGCGTCTGTCAGCGGTTTGACACCGTCCACCGGCGTCTGAATCGCCACCAGCCATTCGCGGGTCAGGTACGCTGAGCGGGATCCGAATCTATCCAGGCTGTTCTGCTTGACCATGATGTTCTCCCAATTAGGGGGTTAGTTCAGCAAACTTCGTGGGACTCGAAGGCTGGCTGCCGGATACGCGTGACCACGCGCGGGATACGACCGTTTCGCTCCGCCGCCAGCGCTTTGTCGACTACGCGTGGTATGTCTGCACGGCATACGCCAATGTCTCGCAACATGACGTCGCTGAGACGCGACAATTCGAGGATCGCATTTCTTCGTTTGCGCCAATCCGCGACGACGGCGCCCAGTTGTAAGAATGTCGTGATCATGCCTCGTTCCTGCTGTTGGCGAGCTTCGCTCGACTTCTGTGACGGGGCCATAGTAACGTTGACCTACTGACAGCGTGCTGTCAGTAGGTTGGGCCCGAAAGGGTCTCTCATGACACATAATGTCAGTAGGATACAACATCGATGCGTCGCGCCGACCGACTGTTCGAGATAATCCAGATTCTGCGCCGCCGGAACCTGACGCGTGCCCGGGACCTCGCCGAGAAGCTCGAGGTTTCCGAGCGTACGATTTACCGCGATGTACAGGATCTGATGGCCAGCGGCGTGCCCATCGATGGCGAAGCCGGGGTTGGTTATGTGCTGCGCAAGGGGTTCGATTTACCGCCACTGATGTTCGACGAACAGGAAATAGAAGCGCTGGTGCTGGGCGCGCGCATCGTGCAATCCTGGGCTGATCCGAAACTGGCCGAGGCAGCCACCAACGTGATCGCCAAGGTGGAGGCCGTAGTACCGCCGCGGCTGCGCAAGGTGATGGCCGATACGGCACTGCTCGCACCGGCCAACCACGACAGTGAGCCGATCAGCGTCGATCCCAGTGAGCTGCGCGATGCGGTACGCAGCTCACATAAAGTCCATTTCGACTACCGCGACGAAGAGGACAATGCCAGCCAGCGCACGGTGCGGCCGCTGGCGCTGGCGTTCTACGGTCGCGTCTGGCTGCTGGTGTCGTGGTGCGAGATGCGCGACGATTTTCGCTCATTTCGCCTCGATCGCATGCGCACCCTGAAGATACTCGACGATACGTTTGAGCCTGAACCGGGCAAAACCATCGAAGACTACATGCGCCAGAACAACTAGGCGTTGCTGCGCTGCCGGCCGGTCAGGATCACGGTGTCGGTTCGTCCCCGTGCTCGGTATCATGTGTCCACTCCACCGCGACCATCGACGCGCGGCTCGACACCGGGTGGAACTCTCCCTGATCGGTTAGCGGCTTCGCGGAGCGCCTCAGCATCCGGTACAGCGCAAACACTCCCACGAACGCGTGGATGGCGGCCAGGCTCCACCAGAATCCCTGCGCGCCGAAGACTTCCATGATGGCCGATGCCGACACGGGGCCCAGTACCGCACCCACGCCACTCGCGAGCACCAGGCCACTGCTGGCGGCAACCAGTTCCTCGGGTTCGAGAGAATCGTTGGCGTGGGCGATCGCCAGTGCGTACATCGGTAGTGCCAGTCCGCCAAAACAGGCAATCGCCAGCAGCAGGATATCGCGCGACACCACAGCGGCGGGGATCGCAACGGCAGCGGCCAGTGCCGCCAGGAAAGTCACACCGGTGAGCACGCGACGGCGATCAAGCCGGTCCGACAGCCGGCCGACCGGCCATTGCAGAACCAGGCATCCCAGCACCGCCGCTGTCATGAAAAACGAGATATCGCGCACGCTCAAGCCAATGCCCTGCGCATACACCGGTCCCATGCTGAAAAATATTGCCGACGACATACCGGAAAGCGCCGTTGCCAGGACACCCAGAGGCGATAGCTTGTACAGCGCGCGGAGCGACAACGCGGCAGGTTGTGCGAAGCTCGGAGCACCGCCCGCCGACAACAGCAGTGGCACCAGTGCCACGGAGATCAGTACCGAGGTGAGTATAAAAAGCTGGTAGCCGCCGGGATGCGCGACGTTCAACAGCAGCTGCCCCACGGCGATGCCGCCGAACGTCACCAGCATGTATACGGACAGCAATTGCCCGCGAGTCTCGTTGCTGGCCCGGTCGTTCAGCCAGCTTTCAGCAACGATATACAGGCCCGCGAAACACACCCCGCTGACGAAACGCAGCACTGCCCACGCCCAGGGCGTTACGAATACGCTGTATATCAACGCCGCGGCCGATGCCAGAGAGGCAAGCGCGCCGAACACGCGAATGTGGCCGACCCGCTCGACACTGCGCGGCGCGAACAGTGAACCAGCGAGAAAGCCGATATAGAACGCCGACATCAGCAGCCCGGTAGCGGTCGTAGGAAACGACTCCAGCGCCGCGCGCACGCCGAGTAGCGTGGCCTGCAATCCGTCGCCCAGATTCAGCAGCCCAATGCCCAGCAGCAACGCCCAGGTAGCGCCCAGTGCGGCGGCAATGGAGGACGGGTTGTGATTGCGCGTGTCGATATCGGGCATTGGCGGGGCCGGCAGTTGATCCGCGCCCCGATCCTGCGCCGGACGCGTAGATACCGCAACGCGAATCCGACGAACCCGTGCTCGTCACACAGGCGGCGGGGCAGTCAGGGTGACGCGACGCCGCGTGACATAGCGCTTGCAGCCAGCTGCCTCGCCTGCGCCCGCGCGGCTCGCGCCTCCAACATGCGCTCGTGCAGACTGGTGCGCTGTACTTCGGGCAACCGCGCCAGATAATTTTGCCAGCTCAACGCCGCTTTAATCGACGCGGCCGTCAGAAACCGTGGATCGGAATCGTGATGCGCTGCCAGCCAGGCGCGGCCGTAACCATCCAGCTGCGGCGGAGAGGATTCGTTTTCCGCCGCGAGCGCACTTCTCACCGGAGCACTTGTCATCACGTGCACTTTACGTAAGCGTCGCATGTCCTCCCCGGCTTCGAAAACCAGCAAGGTCGCGTGCGGCCCGACCAGCCGCTGGATCGCGCTCTCCAACGGCACATGCTCGAAATGTTGCGTGACATCGTACGACACCGAGGGATCGATGTGGATTTCCAGCCCCGTCCTTGCAGCCAGTTCGCGCATTACGTCGCTGAGCGGGGCCGGTTGAGCAGACACACTCACCAGGCAATCCTGCAACTCGCAACTGACCTCAAGCGACAGCTGTTCCGGCGCAGCGTGCGCAGAGGATGTAGAAAGTATCGAGTAAAGCGCCACGCCAAGCGAACCGGCAAGTATCGATGTAATTCGCGAGGGCGAGCGCAAGCTGTTCCTGCAGCCTGACCACTCGTGCATGTTGGTTCTCCGTGTGTCCTTACTTGTAAATCCAGCGCGCTACTTACGTCGCGCTTGGCGTTTACCAGTAAAGCCATACTAACCGCAACACGCACAGCGGAACAGCATGCGAAATACGACACACGTCACAGTGTCGGGATCCATTCCGGGCGGTTGGGTACGCTAACCCTGCTTTGACGTAGGCGACAAAACGGACGACAGCAACTATCGCGATCTCATTGGCCAACACAATCCCGCGCCCCGCGCGGTATTGATCGAATGCCAGAGGCCGCAAGCTAGGGTTTCGGCACCGGTGCCAACCCGACCAGGAACACAACGGCCATGCCGCCCCGCACCGAAATCACAGCCGGCACGCTGATCAGCGTCACCAGCACTACGTGCAGATCGACATCGTCGAACAGTCTGACCATTTGTTCTGTTCAATTCAGCCTTTGGTACTTGCTATCGGCGCCACGACTGGCGGTTCCCTCGAGGATCTCCCGTTGCGCGGCGAGTGCGCGGGTCATGTGGTCAGTGAACGCACGCACACGCGCCGAGCCACGCAGGTCTTCGTGCGTGAGAACCCACAACCCCGTGACTATGTCCTCTTTACCGCACGCCAGGCGGTGCAAGTCGGCACTGGCGTCGGCAAGACAGCACGGCAGGATTGCCAGACCCAGGCCCTGCTCGGCCGCAACCTGCAACGCGACGAACGAATCCGCACGCATCGCCACGGCCTGGACGGGCACATTCGCCGTTACCCAGCGCCCCGGCGGCGACCCGGACATGCTGTCGTCGACTGCCAGCCAGCGATGGGCGGCGATGTCACCGGACTGGTACCTGTCGAGATAGGCGCTGGCACCGTAAATGCCGAACACCAGATCGCCTACGCACCGCCCGATCAACAGCTCCGGCGGGCTCAGCGAGGGCCGGATGGCTACGTCCGCGTCGCGCCTCATCAGGTTCAGCACGCTGTTGGTGATCACCAGTTCCAGACTGATGTGCGGATGCAGTTTGTTGAACGAAGCCAGCGGCGCTGCAACCACGGACAGCAACATCGAATCGGTGGTCGTCACGCGCACCAAGCCCTCCAGCTTCAGTTCGCGGCCGACGATTTTGCGCTCCAGCTCGTCGATGGTGCCGGATATCGCGCGCGCCGCCTGCAGCAGCTGCTCGGCCTCAGGCGTCAGGGTATATTCGGAATCGATGCGCTCGAAAAGACGCACGTTGATGCTTTTCTCGAAGGCATTGATGCGGCGCAGCACTGTGGTGCGGTTAACCCCGAGATCACGCGCCGCGCCCGCTATCGAGCCCGCCTCGGCGACGCTCAATGCGAAACGGAGATCGTCCCAGTTCATGTGTGCATTATTGCACGTGTACGCTGGATTATTGGCAAATTGTTGTGCGTTCTTGCAGCGTGCTAGGCTTGCTGCCGAACCCCGCAGGTATAACCAACTGGCAGTAGACCCCGAATATGAGGAGGCATGAATGAGAAATGTAACTACCCTGTGTTTGTCCGTTGTCATGTTCGCAATGACCGGCAGCGCGTTCGCGCAGGACGGACTGATCAAGTACCGGCAACGGCACCAGCGAAGGCCCTAACGACGACGCGGTGGCCAATATCGCGCCGCAGCCAGACAGTGGCATTGGCGGATGGGGTCGGAATTCGTTACGCAACTATTTCAAGGTTGAGCCCAATCAAGGGGCGCCGTGGCGACACATGCCAACCTCGTCACAGAGCAAGACACGCCTTTCCCGCAAACCGACTATAATCGTGCCGAGCGCCCGGTGAGCGGCGATGCGTGTAGAACGATCTCGCGAAAGGAACTGCGACACCAATGAAAACGCAGAAGCAAACAGCAACCAAAAATCCAGACGAATTCCGCAGCGTGACCATAGTCTGCAACGACAATGCATGCGACGCGGCGAAGAGCATAACCGGAAAGCACATTTTCCTGCGCTTCGTGCACCTGTTCCCGCTGCCGCTGCCCGAATGCGACGGGCGCACCTGCCGCTGCAAATACCGCCACCACAACGACCGCCGAGATCCGGAAGATCGGCGCTCTCCGTACAGTTATACCGTGTATCTGGAACGGCGTTCCGGCCCGGACCGGCGTAACAACGACGATTGAGGAACCTCACCCCTTACTTCTCCCAGACGCAAAGAGGGAGCGAAGAATTTCGGTCGCGCTCCCAGGTGAAACCTTTGCATAAGTAGTAGTCGAGCCCCTCATTACTCCCTCTCGGGAGAGAGGTCGTGGGTGAGGGCGCTTGGTTTGGGCACGACCTGCAAGCGACGCACCGGCGCCGCGTACGGCATCGGCGTCTAGCGCGCATATTTCACGAAGGATTCGCTTGTCAGGGGAAATCTGGCTAAACAGATTGGACGATCGGCCGCAGAAGCATAGCCGGACTATGGTTCAAGGGCGATCGTTCAATATGTGACGGCAGATTTTTCCTGAAGGTGAATAGGTACAGATTGTAC
>JAOTYY010000030.1 GCA_029861595.1 Gammaproteobacteria bacterium | reverse complement strand
TTCACACACGCGGCATTGCTGGATCAGGCTTGCGCCCATTGTCCAATATTCCCCACTGCTGCCTCCCGTAGGAGTCTGGGCCGTGTCTCAGTCCCAGTGTGGCTGATCGTCCTCTCAGACCAGCTACCGATCGTAGCCTTGGTGGGCCGTTACCCCACCAACAAGCTAATCGGACGTAGGCTCATCCAATAGCGCGAGGTCCGAAGATCCCCCGCTTTCCCCCGTAGGGCGTATGCGGTATTAGCTCGGGTTTCCCCGAGTTGTCCCCCACTACTGGGCAGATTCCTACGTATTACTCACCCGTCCGCCACTCGTCAGCCAGAGCAAGCTCTGCTGTTACCGTTCGACTTGCATGTGTTAGGCATGCCGCCAGCGTTCAATCTGAGCCAGGATCAAACTCTTCAGTTTGAGAATATCGCAGGATTGCTCCTGCTAATTCAGGTGACGAAGAGAGACCCCGAACATAAGCTCGGGTTCTTTCGTCGAATCGTCGATTGCGTACACAATCCGACCGACGCAAGCACCCGCACAAGTTACTTGGTTCCGCTTTGTAAAAGAGCAAGCGCGGCCATACTTAGCCGAGCTGTAGAAGCTTAGCCTTTGTGCTTTATCCGGTCAAGAATTCGGCCGCGTGGATTGCGACCGGGAACCGCCATCTGCAACAGGCAAGGCGCGGCATTATACGGGCTGGCCGACGGCACGCAAGCTTTATTCTGCACCGACCCTGCGGGCAGGCCGGTGGTCTTCCCCCAGATTGGCGCCTAGCGCACTGTGATGCGGGCAAAGCGCCTTTTTCCAACCTGACAGACAGTGCTGGTGCCGGCTGCCAGCACCAGTTCACGGTCGTTGACTTTCTGCCCGTCCAGCTTCACCGCACCCTGTTTGAGCAGGCGAAAAGCTTCCGATGTGCTGGCAACCAGCCCGGCATCTTTCAGTGCCGTGCCGATCGGCACGCCGCTGCCGTCGCTGACCAGTTCCACTTCATCGATATCGTCGGGCGTGGCACCCCGCTGAAACTGCTGGATAAACGCCTGGTGCGCGTCACCGGCAGCGGCCTTGTCGTGGAATCGCGCAGTGATTTCTTCAGCCAGTTCGAACTTAACGTCACGCGGATTGCGGCCCCCGGCAACAGTCCTGCGCAGATCCTCGATCTCCGCCATCGGCCGGAAGCTCAGCAGCTCGAAATAGCGCCACATCAGCGCATCGGAAACCGACATCAGCTTGCCGAACATCTCGCCCGGTGATTCGTTGATGCCCACATAGTTGCCCAGCGACTTGGACATTTTATTGACGCCGTCCAGCCCCTCGAGCAGCGGCATGGTTAACACGACCTGCGGCTCCTGGCCCTCGGCCCGCTGCAACTCACGCCCTACCAGCAGGTTGAACTTCTGGTCGGTGCCGCCCATCTCCACATCTGCCTGCAGGGCGACGGAATCGTAGCCCTGCATTAACGGATAGAGAAATTCGTGGATCGCGATCGGCTGACCGCTAATGTAGCGCTTGTGGAAATCATCTCGCTCCAGCATGCGCGCAACCGTATGCTTAGCGGCGAGTTTGATCATGCCCGCCGCACCCAGTTTCTGCGACCATTCGGAGTTGAACATCACCCGCGTGGTGTCGGGATCGAGGATCTTGAACACCTGCTCTTGGTAGGTTCGCGCATTCGCCTCGATCTGCTCGCGGGTGAGCGCGGGACGTGTCGCGCTCTTGCCGCTCGGATCCCCGATCATGCCGGTAAAGTCACCGATCAGGAACACAATCTCGTGGCCCAGTTGCTGAAACTGGCGCATCTTGTTGATGACTACCGTGTGGCCAAGGTGCAGATCGGGTGCGGTCGGGTCAAAGCCGACTTTGACCCGCAATGGCCGACGCAGCTTCAGTTTGGCGACCAGTTCCTGCTCGATCAGTATTTCTTCGGCGCCACGCCTGATCAACGCCAGCGCATCATCCAGCTCAGCCACGATGGCCGGTGCTCCCCGGGGAAAAGCGCGAAACAATAATAGTTTGTCCCGGAAAATGACAGACCCGGGCATTTACAGGCGTTGACCAACACCTTCAACGACAGTACATTAGCGGCACAAAATTTCGTGGAAAATTCGTGAGTTATCCACATAACATAATAAAGGACTACAACTTCGGGCCACTCACCACCCGGACGCCGATCCTGTTTCGGCTGCGCTGGCTGGCGTTGCTGGCGGGCTGCGTGGTAATCGGTGTCGTTGCTGCGAAGAACGATGCTGCCCAGGGCACGTCCCGGGTCGCGACCGCCGCTGGCGACAGGTGGATAGAGATCCCTCTCCCGGCGAGCCAGGCGCCGCATATTCTGGAGCTGGATACTACTACCGCCGACGATCTGCCAAGCGATCCGCCCGCGAGTGAAGCCCCACCCGCAGATGCGGGACGCGGTCGAACCGCCGCTGCGCAGCCATTGTCGGACCAGCCAACCCAATCTCCCGAGCAGGCTGCAGCCGTGCCCGAGTTGCCCAACTACGAGCACACTGTAGGCCGGGGCGATACGTTGTCCGGGATTCTTACCGAAGCCGGCTTCCCGGCTGCGGACCTGGTCGCACTCACACGGCTCGAAAAAGCACCGTGGCGCTCCCTGCGTCCGGGGCAGCGTATGACTTTTTACGCCAATTCCGATGGTGAACTGGCGCGGCTGGTGTTGCACCGCAGTGAAACCCAACGTGTGGTGTTCACGCGCGATGGCCAAGGCTTCAGCTTTGAGCAGCACGACGCACCCACCGAAGCGCGCCGCGCCTATGCGCAAGGCGTGATTCGCGACTCGCTATTCGTTGCCGGTCGTCGCGCGGGCATGCCGGACGGGCTGACCATGGATCTCGCCCATATTTTCGGCTGGGACATCGATTTCGCCCTGGACGTGCGCCGTGGCGATCGATTCACGGTGATTTACGAAAAGATCTATCGCGGCGATCAATTCCTGCGCACCGGCAATATACTGGCTGCGGAATTCGTCAACCGCAAGCGGGTGTATCGCGCAGTCCGCTACACACCTGCACACGGTCGCAGCGATTACTACACCCCGCAGGGCCACAGTATGCGCAAAGCGTTCTTGCGCTCGCCGCTCAATTTCACCCGTATCAGCTCGCGTTTCAGCAGGCGCCGTTTCAACCCGGCACTGCACAAGTTCCGCGCGCATAACGGCGTAGACTACGCCGCACCGCGCGGCACCCCGATATGGTCGACCGGCGACGGGAAAGTGGCATTTCGCGGCAACAAAGGCGGCTACGGCAAAACCGTGATAGTGAATCACGGTACACGCTACAGCACGCTCTACGCTCATCTGCGCGGCTACGCCAAGGGCATTCGCAGCGGCAAACGCATCAGACAGGGCCAGGTAATCGGCTATGTCGGCACAACCGGCCTGTCGACGGGTCCGCATCTGCATTACGAATTTCGCGTGAACGGCACGCACCGGGACCCGTTGCGCGTCAAACTGCCGCAGGCGAAACCGCTGCCGGCAAAGGAAATGGCCGGCTTCGATACTCACAGCACACCTTTTTGGACACAAATGGATTTGCTCGGGCGCACGCAAGTTGCGCTAGCCGATCAGTAGCGCCAGCGATGATAGCGGCTCGGCCATGGCGATAAAGTGCCATTCGGGCACCAGAGCCGGCGCGCAATGGCGCACCTTGCAGACACTCCGTGCCTGATTGGTACATCGGCTTGATGTCCGGCACCAGCGGTGACGGAATCGACGCGGTGCTGTCAGCATTCGAAAACGACACACCATTCATGCACGCCACCCACCATCTCGCCTATGAGGACAGTTTCCGTCAGCGCCTGCTGGATGCCATGCACGGCAACCAGGACGATGCGGACAGCGTCGCAGCACTCGACGCCGAGCTGGGGCAGCTGCTCGCCAGCGCCTGCCATGAAATCGCGCACCAGGCAGACGTCCCGCTTGCCCGAGTGCGCGCGATTGGTAGCCACGGGCACACTTTGCGCCACCGCCCGGACGCGCTGCCCCCGTTTACCCTGCAGATCGGCGACCCTCACATCATCGCGAAAACCACTGGCGTAACGACTGTGGCTGATTTTCGCCGCGCTGACATCGCGCTGGGCGGACAAGGTGCACCGCTTGCGCCGGCGTTTCACGCAGTGTGTCTGGCCGGCGAGGAGCCGCGCGCGATAGTCAATATCGGTGGTATCGCCAACGTTACGCTGCTGGCACCTGCGCGCGAGATCCGGGGTTATGACGCGGGGCCGGGCAATGCGCTGATGGACGAGTGGACGACAGTACATCAGGGTTTACCGTTTGACCGCGACGGGCGCTGGGCCGCAACGGGAAAGGTGGACGAAGCCTTGCTCGAGCGGCTGCTGGGCGATCCGTATTTCGACCGTCCTGCACCCAAGAGCACCGGGCGCGAAACGTTCAACCAACAGTGGCTGGGTGCGTTTCTGGGCAGCGACCCACCGTCCGCCGCAGATGTACAGGCCACGCTGTGTGAGTTCGCTGCGGCCGCCATTGCCGAGAGCATCACGGCTTTCGCGCCCGATACCGCGCGGGTGCTGGTGTGTGGAGGCGGTGCCCGCAACGCGTCGTTGATGCAGCGCCTCGTGCGGCGCTCACCCGCACCGGTGGGCAGCACTGGCGAATTCGGTGTGGAGCCGGATTGGATGGAGGCGCTGGCATTCGCATGGTTCGCCAAACGCACGTTGGAAAACCGCCCTGCAAACCTGCCGAGCGTCACCGGCGCCAGCCGGCCGGCGGTGCTGGGCGCCATTTGCCCACCCTAGTGTCCTGTGTCTTTTCCAACGCGCTGCGTCGAGAATGGCGATTATCGACTTGCTAAATAATTCAACGATTTAAAGTCGTTGAATTATGGCGGCACATCCATGTACCGCCCAGGAGGCTTTCTTTTGTCAACGGCCTCCCAGGAGAGCGCGCGACGTTCCCACCCCGATGCTGTCAGCGCTGATCGACGGGAACGTAGGCACGCTGCGCCGCACCAACGTAAACCTGAGTCGGCCGGAAAATGCGGTTCGCCTGGATCTGTTCCTGCCAGTGCGCCATCCAGCCTGCGGCGCGTGAGACCGCGAATATCGGGGTAAACTGATCCAGCGGAATACCCATCTGGCTGTAGAGGATGCCCGAATAGAAGTCCACGTTTGGGTACACGCCCTTGGGACCCAGGCGGTCGGCACAGGCAGATTCGAGGGCACGAGCCGTAGCAAACAGTTCGCCGATTTCACCGCTTTTCTGGTCGGCGACCTGATCCATGAATTTTTCCAGGATGATCGCACGCGGGTCTTTCACCTTGTATTCACGGTGCCCCATGCCCCAGATCACCTGTTTAGCCACGAGGCGTTTATCCAGCCAGTCCTCCACCTTGTCCGGACTGCCTATATCCTTGAGCATTTCCACCACCCGCTGGTTGGCGGCACCGTGCAATGGACCAGCCAACGTGCCGATAGCAGCGGATATCACCTGGTTGGGGTTAGCGAGCGTGGACGCGGTCACCATGGCGGAAAAAGTCGAGGCGTTGATTTCGTGCTCGGCGTGCAGCACCAGACAAGCGTCCATGATTCGCGTAAACAACGGATCCGGGTCTCGCCCGTTCATCATGTAGAGGAAATTTCCTGCATAGCTCAGATCGTCCCTTGGCAGGAAAGGATCATTTCCGCGGCGCATCTGCTCCCACATGCTGACCAGTGTCGCCATGCGCGCAATGATGCGCAACGACATCGCATCCATATAAGCCTGATCCTCCTCGCTGCCGCCCGATAAATACGGCTCGGGGTAGAACATGCCCAGCATCGCCACGGTGACGATCAACATTTCCATAGGGTGACCGGTCAGGGGCATGAACTTCATGATTTCACGCACGTTGTACTTGACGCGTCGCGTCTGACGCAATTCCTGATCGAAGCGTTCTAACTGCGCGGCGCTGGGAAGCTCGCCGCGCAGCAGCAGATACGCAGTCTCCTCGAAGGTGCTCTGCTCGGCCAGCTCTTCGATGCGGTATCCCCGGTACGCGAGAATTCCTTTTTTCCCGTCCAGAAACGATATCGACGAACGCGTCGCCGGGATTCCCTCCAATCCGGGTTTGTATTCAGTCATCGATCACCCTGCCGTCTTAATCCGCCGTTGTTCTCCACCAGACCATACTGGAGATCGACATTTCTAGCAATTTTATAAATGCTTCAATGAATTAGTATTGTAATTATTAATACTAGACGGCATGTAGAACCACACCCGCGAGCGCTGCGAGCGCTTTGCGATGTCGTCAACGGAGTGCCCCCGGGAGGGGGCGTTCAGACGGAAAAAGACGACCCGCAGCCGCAGGTGGTGGCCGCGTTGGGATTGCGAATAACGAACTGCGACCCCTGCAGGTCTTCCTTATAGTCGACTTCGGCACCCACCAGGTACTGATAACTCATTGGGTCGACCACCAGGGTAACGCCTTCATTCTCGACTTCGGTGTCGCCGTCCTGTACGGCTGCGTCGAAAGTGAAGCCATATTGAAACCCCGAACAACCGCCGCCCGCCACGTAAACACGCAATTTCAGTGCGGGATCGGCCTCCTCGGCTAGGAGTTCCTTGACCTTCAGCGCGGCGCGCTCGGTAAACACCAGTTCGGCGTCGTTTTGCTGTGTTGCAGTACTCATGCACTGCCTCCGGAAAAGCCTGTCATATTAGCACCAAACTAGCATCCGCCGAATACGGGGGTCAACACCTAGAGGGGTTCCGGCGTCACGTTGGGACGGGTCGGACCCTCGTCGTTTTTATGCTCCAGCAGGCGCTTTTCCTGCGGCTTGCGATGCACCATGTTGCCGTTGATTTCGGCGCCCATGGCCATTTCCAGAAGGTTGTAGTAGACGTTGCCGTTTACCTTTGCATGGCGCGCCAGTTCCACACGCTCGCAAGCATGCACGTCGCCATTCACCTCGCCGTTCAACAGCACGTTGGGCACGCGTATCTCACCCTCGATGACGCCGCGTTCGCTGAGGATCAGCATCGAATCGGACTCGTCATCGGCCATCACGTTGCCCTTCACCTTGCCATCGACGTGCAATCCGCCCTTGTAAACGACATCGCCCTGCACTTCAGCGCTGTTGCCGATCAAGGTGTCGACTTTTGCCGACTTGAACTTATTTCCGCTTCCGCCCCACATGGCGTCAGTTACCTCCGGTTAACAGGGATTTCCAAGCGAAGCGCTTGCTGACGGGCTGCAAGCGTTTACCGCTGGGCTTCACTTCGACGAGCACGGATTCCGGCACAAAACCGTCCGGCAGTTCGATAGTACCTTCGAAGTTTTGAAAGTACTTGAATTTGAATTTCGCAACACCTTGCGCGTCAGAGAGGTCGGCCAGTGCGTAGCTGGACTCCTGATCGTCGCGCGCTCCTGTGACCTGCAAGTCTACCTCACCGGTAGCGAACCTGTCATTTTTGCGTACCTGCGTCAGGGTTACCATGTACTGAAAACGGCGCTCGCGAGCTGTCGGCTGCAGGCGTAAACGTTCCACGTGCAGTCCGTCGATTCTATCGGACGGCGTAACCAGCCCCCGGTAGAAGGACAGTTCCTCGCGCAGCGCGAGCATCACCGTCTGGGCTTCGGTGAGCGCTTTCTGCACCTCGATATAGGCGTTGCGGTCAATGTCGGCAGAACGCTGCAGGACCGCATTTCCCCTTACCAGGTCGGCGTTGCGGCCTTCCAATGCGAGAATCTGGTGACGCAGCTGCGATTCCAGGTCGATCCATGCCTGGGTGTCGTAGCCCGCCTGAACCTTGCCCCGTTCGAACAACAGCCAACCGCTGGTAACCAGCGCTGCCAATGCCACCACCGCGAGCAACGCGTGCCGCCAGGGGCGGTGCGGGGTAACGGTAAACTGGCGTTTCATGGCTGGCTCAAGGCGTTGACAGACGCACTTGGCTTGCGCTAGGGAACCACTGCCGGGAGGTCCAGACCAGCGGTTTCCTCCAGGCCGCACATAATATTCATGTTCTGCACGGCTTGACCCGCCGCACCTTTGACCAGGTTATCGATAACCGACAAGACTATGACCCGCCCATCAGGCTTTACGTGAACGGCCAGACGACAGACGTTCGAACCCCTTACGCCGCGGGTCTGCGGGTGCGAACCGCTCGGCATGACGTCCACAAACGGCTCATCACGGTAACGCGTTTCATACAACGCCTGCACGTCGGTGTCGCCGCTCAGCTCAGCGTACAGCGTTGCATGAATCCCCCGAATCATCGGCGTCAGATGCGGAACGAAAGTCAAACGCAGCTGCCCGTTGGTATAACCCCGCAGCCCCTGCTCTATCTCCGGTTGATGGCGATGGCCGTTGGCGCCGTAGGCATTGAGATTGTCGGCGGCTTCGCTGAAAAGTGTCGCCACACTGGCGCCACGTCCTGCTCCGCTGACACCCGATTTTGCATCGGCAATCAGGCGCGTCGGGTCGATCACGCCCTGCTCGAGCAGCGGAATGAAACCGAGTTGCACCGAAGTCGGATAGCAACCGGGATTGCCCACCACGCGTGCGGACGCAATACTGTCTCGCTGCACTTCCGGCAGCCCGTAGACGGCCTCGGACAGGACGTCGGGACACGCATGTGGTTCACCGTACCACTGCTGCCAATCATCGGCGTTGCGAAAACGGAAATCTGCAGCCAAGTCGATCACGCGCACTCCGGCATCCAGCAACGCCGGGACCAGATGCATCGCTGTGCCGTTGGGGGTGGCAAAAAAGACGATTTCGCAGTCGTGCAACTGCACAGCGTCCGGCGCAACGAATTGCAGATCGCAGTATCCCCTCAGGCTGGGATACAGGTCGTCAACCCGGCGACCAGCCTCGCTGCGTGACGTTATCGCGCGCAATTCGACCTGCGGATGCACGATCAGCAGACGCAGCAATTCCACGCCTGTGTAGCCCGTCGCACCGACTATCCCAACGTTAACCATACCGACTCCTGCCAGTGTCCTGTCCGCAAATAAGTGTCGTCTCAGAGGGTCGCCACGGCGT
Organism: Gammaproteobacteria bacterium; assembly: GCA_029861595.1. Classification (GTDB taxonomy): domain Bacteria; phylum Pseudomonadota; class Gammaproteobacteria; order JAHELT01; family JAHELT01; genus JAHELT01. The sequence goes on along the minus strand of JAOTYY010000030.1, from coordinate 16,562 downwards.
CAATGCAAGGCGCACTTCGCAGGCAATGGCATGCCCTTGGCAAGAAGCGCAACACCGCAGTGGCGTCGTGGCGGCACTCCCAGCGGGCGAGGCGTGAACCATTCGTTCCTCTTCCACCGCATTCAAGCGCACAGGCACTGCGTTGAAATGATAGTTACTTGCGGGACAGGACACTAGTGCCCTATCCCATAAATAGCCTGACATTCTGCACGCTGCCAAGGGGACAGCTACACGGCAGCGCCGGCGCCTTGTCGTGGCACACGACACGCGCTCACAATGGTAGGTTATCTTTGGGACGGAACTCCAGATGCGGTGAAAAATTTTACGTGAACCCGATCACTTGCGTGGCACGCGGATAATCGGCAACATCCCCCGCATCAACGGAATGGGTAGACACTCGCCCGACAACATAGCCATGCTTTGGATCAAAGCGTTCCATCTCATATTCATGGTCACCTGGTTCGCCGGACTGTTCTATCTGCCGCGCCTGTTCGTCTACCACGCCATGACCGACGATGAACTGAGCATCAAGCGTTTCGAAACCATGGAGCGAAAGCTGTTTTTCGGCATTATGACGCCGGGCGGCATTCTCACACTGGTGTTCGGCATCGCGCTGCTGCGGGTCTACGATTGGGAAACGCTGGCAATCATGCACTGGCTGCACGTCAAGCTGGCACTGATAGCGCTGCTGGCAACCTACCACGTGTGGTGTGGAGTGCTGCTGGTGCGGTTTCGCCGCCGCGCCAACAACCATACTCACACCTGGTATCGATGGTTCAATGAAGCGCCAGTGGTGGCGCTGATCGCGATCATCTGTCTGGCGGTGCTCAAACCCGCCCTGGGCCTGAGCAGCTAACCGGGTGAGTGTCCTGTCCGACCATTCGTGCCATTTCAGCGTGACCACGCAGATATTTGCTTATGCAATATCCGCACACCTACGTCCGTGTACATAAGCGTTCAGCCGCTAGGCCTCCCGAGGAGGAATAGCCGTCGCTATTGCGACCAGGTGCGGCAACGCCGATGGGCGCTTGTGGCCGCGCCCGCAGGCTCTGAAACGGTACGAATCAGTCGGACAGGACACTAAGATCTACGAACCGGCCCGCCAATCGTGAGACGCCGGGATGATGGTCCGCAGCAGTGGCGCAAACTCGCGCAGGGCCTGCAGATACACCTCGCGCTTGAAGAAAATCACCTTACTGAGCGGATGCCAGTAATCGACCCAGCACCATTCGTCAAACTCAGGCTTCGCGTTGGCCATCAGGTCCACGCAACTGTCATCACCGATCAACCGCAGCATATACCACAGCTGCTTTTGCCCTATACAGAGCGGTTTGCTGTCGCGTCGCATATAGCGCGGCGGCAAGTCGTAGCACAGCCACTCCCGCGTACAACCGATGATTTGCACGTGCTCGGGCTGCAGCCCGGTTTCTTCGAACAGCTCGCGGTACATTGCCTCTTCGGGCGTTTCATCCTGTCGAATCCCGCCCTGCGGGAATTGCCAGGCGTTCTGGCCAACCCGACGCGCCCAGAAAACGCGTCCGTCGCCATTGCTGAGGACAATGCCTACATTGAGCCTGTAGCCATCAGAATCGATCACTTTCCAACACTGGACAATTCGTCAATGCTGTTAATGTTTTCACAGTTTCGATACATCGAGCAAGCCACGTTGGTACTTCAAGCAGCCGATGCCCCACCATACGGCCCCGCGCAAGGTCGTCCGGCTAGCGCCCAGCCGCTTTTATACCGTTGCGCAGCAAGGGCTGAGCCCCAGTATTGGGCGCTGCGCCTGGTGGCCATTGACGACGGCGAATGCTGAGCTACTATGCGCACGCCACCCATCGCGAGGACCAAACTGCGAAATGCGATCGAGAGCGCATTCATATAACCTTTAGCGATTCAGGACAGGGAATACCGTAAGAACGTTTGCCCAAGGTGAGTGATCCAATGTTTACGACCAAAGCGTTCGCTGTCTGGCTTGGCCTGCCGATCGCCAGAAAAGCGTTCGATGACCGCGACGGCGGGCTGGAAGTTCAAGCGACTATAGCAAGGGCGGATCCCAGATTGCTGCTTTCACACATCGACGAACTCATTCGCGCATAGCACAATGATTCCCCAGCCGCTGATGTCAGAGGAGCGTCGTGTCTTGATCGTCGATGACGATCGTGATTTCTGCGAGAGCCTTTGCGACTTACTGGCCCTGCGTGACTATGGAGTAGTGTTCGCACTCAACGCAAGCGACGCCGAACGGATGATCAGACAACTCCCCTGCGACGTGGTGCTGATCGACCAGCGGCTGGGCAGCGAAAGTAACGGCGTCGATCTGATTCCCGTGCTGCAATCGAACCAGCCAGGTATCGTCACCATCATGGTCACCGCTTACGCATCTATAAATACGGCGATCGGTGCACTGAAAGAAGGTGCGTACGACTATCTACGCAAACCCCTGCATCCGGACGATCTGTTTGCAACATTGTCTCGTGCCTTTGAAAAAATCGCTTTGCAGAGAGAAAAAGAAGCAGCCGAAGCCGAGTTGGCGCAGCGTAACCGACAATTGACCGGGACGAATGCCGAACTGAAGGCTGAAATCGCGAAACGCAGACAACTCGAACAAGAGTTGCGTTCACTCAACGCGGAACTCGATCAACGGGTACAACATCGTACGATCGAGCTGCGCAACGCCAACAAGGAGCTGGAAGCGTTTACTTATTCGGTAGCGCACGATCTGCGCGCACCACTGCGCACCATCGACAGCTTCAGCAAAATCCTGCTCACCGACTACGCCGAGCAGCTCGACGACAGCGGCCGACACTTCCTGGATCGCACGCGTATCGCCGCGATACATATGGCCAATATCATCAGCGATCTGCATAAACTCTCGCGAATTTCGCTGCAACATATACATGGCGAGACAGTCGACCTGAGCTCGCTGGCAAAAGACGTCGTGGAAGCACTGGTGGCCACTGGCACGGCGACGCCGGAGGTGACGATACACGAGAATCTGCGTACCCACGGCGATCGGGGGTTGATACGTGTGGCACTGGAGAACCTGTTCAGCAACGCGCGGAAATATACCAGTGGCAACGACACCGCCCGGATTGAATTAGGTTGTCAGAAGCAGGCCGGACAGCGCACGTTTTTCGTGCGCGACAACGGCGTCGGCTTCGACATGCGTTATGCCGCAAAACTGTTCGAACCGTTCGAGCGACTGCACAGCGACGCCGAATTTGAAGGAACCGGCATCGGCCTCGCGATCGTCGATCGCATTGTGCAGAAACACGGCGGCAAAGTATGGGCAGAGGGGGAAATCGATGCCGGTGCAGTTTTTTACTTCACCCTTCCCGAGGCCCCGTGAGTGACACGCCGGGCACAAGCGACAACTGAACGGTTAGCTGGATCAGGTCTTCGGCAAGGTAACGCCACGCTGGCCCTGATACTTTCCACCGCGGTCGCGGTACGATACTTCGCAGATCTCGTCTGACTCGAAAAATATCATCTGCGCCACACCCTCGTTGGCGTAAATCTTCGCCGGCAGTGGCGTGGTATTGGAAAACTCCAGCGTCACGTGGCCTTCCCATTCCGGTTCCAATGGTGTGACGTTGACAATTATCCCGCAGCGCGCATAAGTGGACTTGCCAAGGCATACCGTCAGAACATTACGCGGAATACGGAAATATTCGACGGTGCGCGCCAGCGCGAACGAATTCGGCGGTACAATGCAGACATCGGATTGCACATCCACGAAACTATTTTCGTCGAAATTTTTCGGATCGACAACCGCTGAATTGATATTCGTGAAAATCTTGAATTCATCTGCGCAACGGACATCGTAACCGTAGCTCGACGTACCGAAGGACACGATGCGACCAGCGCCGGCTTCGCGCACCTGCTCGAAGCTGTAAGGCTCGATCATGCCCTGCTCGGCCGCCATGCGGCGAATCCACTTGTCTGACTTTATCGTCACGCATTACTCCAGGGCGAATTCGCCACCACCTACAAACGGTATGCGAAATGGGCCGATCCCGGCGGAGCCGTTCAACTGGTAGACCACTCGCCGTTTCTGCAAGGCTTCACTGATCGAATTAAACACGCGTTGATACTCAAACGTGGCCCGCAGTGGGATTTCGCCCGTGCCGTAAGCAGGCAGATTCAGGTCTTGTTTGGAATCGCCCAATAGCACACGCCGGTTGTTCAACGAAAGGTCGTAGTTGATCGCATGCAAGGTGAGTGCGGTGCTGTTGGTGTTTCGCACGGAAAGATTGAAAACTGCATCCGCGCTGGTGGGACCGACCCGGGTAAGCGTCACACTCTTCACATACACTTCCGGTTTCTCCAATTCCGCCCTCGTTAGAGGCTCGCAACCCGCGGCACAGGAAATTGCCAGTATCAGGCATAGGGTTCGTAAACCGGGAGCTGTCGAGATACCAAGGCGAATGTTCGCGGAGTACCGGCCTCCTGCGACTGATCCGACCGACTGATCCGGCGTCATGAGTTCTGAATGACAATGTTGGGAAATTTCGCCGTATGGTCTTTCGCCTGCAGCGACAACTTCGCCGCCACACGCCGCGCGATCTCACGGTAAACCTGTGCGATACGGCTTTCAGGTTCCGCGGCTACCGTCGGCTGGCCGCCGTCCGCCTGCTCGCGGATGCGAATATCCAGGGGCAGTTCGCCGAGAAAACTCACCCCAAACTGCTCGGCCATTCGTGCGCCACCGCCGGCGCCGAAGATGTGCTCCTCCGCGCCGCAACTGGAGCAGATATGCGTGCTCATGTTCTCGATGATCCCGAGAATCGGGACTTCCACCTTCTCGAACATTTTGAGTCCCTTGCGCGCATCAAGTAGCGCGATGTCCTGGGGCGTAGTTACGATAATCGCGCCGCTCACCGGCACCTTCTGAGCAAGCGTCAGTTGCGTGTCGCCCGTACCGGGCGGCAAGTCGATAATCAGATAATCGAGGTCTTTCCAGCGGGTATCGTTGAGCAGTTGCTCCAACGCCTGAGTGACCATGGGGCCGCGCCATATCATCGGCGTTTCCTCGTCGATCAGAAACCCGATCGACATCGCCTGAACGCCGTGATTCAGCATCGGCTCGAGACTCTTCCCGTCGGTCGATTCAGGCTGCCCGGAGATTCCCAGCATGCGCGGCTGGCTGGGACCGTAGATATCGGCGTCCAGGATGCCGACCCGCGCGCCCTCGAGGCGCAACGCCAGGGCCAGATTCACCGCGGTCGTCGATTTGCCGACACCGCCTTTACCCGACGCGACGGCGATCATGTTCTTCACGTTCGTCAGGCGTTTCACGCCCTGCTGCACAGTGTGCGCGGTCACCTTGGTGCTGACCTGCACAGTGGCGCTGGCGACGTTCTCGAGCGCGCCGATACGCTCCTCGAGTGCGGCGGCCAATTGCGCGCTATAACCTTTCGCCGGAAAACCCAGCACGATGTCGACGGCAACTGCACCGTCCTCTATGCGAATGTCTTTGACACACTTGGCGACGAGCAGATCGTGCTCAAGGTAAGGATCTGTGTAACCGGCAATTGCGGTTTCGACATTTTCACGCGTCAAACTTGCCACGGGCGGGCTCCCTAGTAACGGTTCACAAAGCAAACTGCCAATATTAATGAAAACTAATATTCAGCGCCAGCGCAGACCGACGCCGCCGCTGGCGAACGCCGTGGATTACTGGTAGCTTAGCGCCTTTTTCCACGCCCACGCGCGAAATCTCATGGCGACCAAGCAACGCCGTATACTCGTCACCAGCGCCCTGCCGTATGCCAACGGCTCGATCCACCTCGGTCATCTCGTCGAGTACGTGCAGACCGACATCTGGGTGCGCTTCCAGAAAACCCGCGGGCATGATTGTACCTACGTGTGCGCCGACGATGCGCACGGCACGCCGATCATGCTCAAGGCAATGCAGGACAATGTGACACCCCAGGAATTGATCGACGCGACGGGTGAAGAGCATCGTCGCGATTTTGCCGATTTCCACGTGCAATTTGACAACTATCACACCACTCACTCAGAGGAAAATCGCTACTTCGCCGAATTGATCTACACGCGATTGCGCGACGCCGGTCATATTGCGGTGAGGACAATTCGCCAGGCGTTCGATGATCAGGCCGGCATGTTTCTGCCGGACCGGTTTATCCGTGGCACCTGCCCGCACTGTGGGCTGGAAGACCAGTACGGCGACTCGTGCGATAACGGGCATACCTACTCGCCGCTCGAACTTCGCGATCCTATATCGGTCATTTCCGGGCGGCCACCGGTGGAAAAGGAGTCAGAGCATTATTTTTTCAAGCTGGGGGATTTCGAGGACTGGCTGCATGGCTGGATCGACAGCGGCGAGCACGTGCAACCGGAGATCGCCAACAAACTCAAGGAATGGTTCAAAGCCGGCCTGCAGGATTGGGATATTTCCCGCGATGCGCCTTACTGGGGATTTGAAATTCCCGATGTCAAGGGCAAGTATTTCTACGTGTGGTTGGACGCGCCGATCGGTTATCTCGCCAGTTTCCGCCAGTATTGCGATCGCCAGGGTCTGGATTTCGACGCCTACTGGAAACCGGGCAGTGATGCAGAAGTGTATCACTTCATCGGCAAGGACATCGCGTATTTTCATACATTGTTCTGGCCTGCCATGTTACATGGCGGCGGATTTCGCACGCCCACCGCCGTCTACGTGCACGGATTCCTTACCGTAAACGGCACCAAGATGTCCAAGTCGCGAGGCACGTTCATCAATGCTCGTACTTACCTGCAGTACCTGCATCCCGACTATCTGCGCTACTACTACGCAGCGAAACTCGGGCCGGGCGTGGACGACATCGATTTGAACCTGGACGATTTTGTTGCCCGGGTCAATTCGGACTTGGTCGGCAAACTGGTGAATATCGCCAGCCGCTGCGCGGGCTTTATCGGCAAGAATTTCTCCGGTGAGCTGGCCACCGCCATCGACGACCCGACAATCTATCAGCCATTTGCAGATGCCGGCGAAAGCATTGCGCAAGCCTACGAGACCCGGGACTTCGGACGTGCGGCACGCGAGATCATGGCGCTTGCCGATCGCGCCAACCAGTACATCAACGAAAGGCAGCCGTGGGTACTGATAAAGCAACCGGAGCAGACAGCGCAGGTGCAGCAGGTGTGTTCGCTGGGGATCAACATGTTCCGCGCTCTGATCACCTACCTGAAACCGGTGATCCCCGCCACTGCTGAACTCGCCGAAGCCTTTTTGAACGAGAACGCGCCGCTGCGATGGGATTCGCCAGCTCAACCGTTACTGGGACATTGCATCGAGCGTTTCAAACCACTGCTTACACGCATCGAGAGCAGCAACGTCGAACGCATGGTAGAAGCATCCCGAGAATCGTTACAGGCAACACCTGAACCGAACTCACCGCTGGTCGCGGATCCCATTAATGCGCAGATAGGCTACGAAGATTTCGCGAAAATGGATTTGCGTGTGGCCCTGGTAAGCGACGCTGAACTTGTCGATGGTGCGGATAAGCTACTGCGCATTACGTTGGATCTGGGTGGCGAAACACGCAATGTCTTTGCCGGCATCAAGTCAGCGTACGACCCGGCCAAACTCGTCGGCCGCCACGTCGTTGTGGTAGCCAACCTGGCTCCGCGTAAGATGCGCTTTGGGATATCCGAGGGCATGGTGCTGGCAGCAGGGCCGGGCGGCACCGACATATTTCTTCTCGGCGTGGACCAGGGCGCGACACCGGGCATGCGCGTCAAGTGAATGCGGCGTGGCGGAATATGCACTGATACTGCTGGGTACCGCGCTAGTCAACAATCTGGTGCTGACCCAGTTCCTCGGACTCTGCCCGTTCATGGGCGTCTCACGCAAACTGGAAACGGCGCTCGGCATGGGTCTGGCGACAGCCTTCGTGCTCACACTGGCCTCGGTGTGCAGTTATCTGATGCACACGTTCGTACTGGTGCCATTGCAGCTCGAGTACCTGCGCACTATCGTTTTCATTCTGATCATAGCGTCGCTAGTTCAGCTCACCGAAATCTTCGTGCGCAAAACCAGTCCGCTGCTGCACAACGTGCTGGGTATTTTCCTGCCCCTGATCACCACAAATTGTGCGGTGCTGGGTGTCGCGTTGTTGAACGTGCAACGTGATCATGGTTTCGCGCAATCGGCTTTGTACGGATTTGGCGCGGCGCTCGGATTCACGCTCGTTTTGGTTACCTTCGCGGCAATTCGCGAACGACTGGCGCTTGCGGATATACCGAAACCGTTCAGGGGAAATGCGATAGCGTTGCTGACCGCCGGTTTGATGTCGTTGGCCTTCATGGGTTTCTCAGGACTGGTAAGGGGCTGAGGTTTGCTGACCGCCGTCTTTGTTCTGATTGCTATCGCCGCGCTCTGCGGCCTGCTGCTGGGCATGGCGGCGAACAAGCTGCAGATTTCCGGAAACCCGGTCGTCGATAGAATAGACGCGCTGTTACCTCAAACCCAGTGCGCGCAGTGCGGATACCCAGGATGTCGTCCCTACGCACTCGCCTTGGCCGCGGGACAAGCCGATATCAATCAATGCCCGCCTGGCGGTGAGACGGTCATTCGCGAACTGGCTGATCTGCTCAGCAAGGAGCCGGCTGAATTGAACCCGGCCTACGGTGAAAACAAACCTCATCAAGTAGCCGCCATCCGTGAGGAAGATTGCATCGGTTGTACCTTGTGCATGGAAGCCTGCCCGGTCGATGCGATAGTCGGCAGCGCGAAACACATGCACACGGTGATTGCCGACGCCTGCACCGGCTGCGAACTGTGTCTTGCACCGTGTCCGGTGGATTGCATTGATTTACTGCCACTTGCCGCGCAACATACTGAAACGGTTCTCGCGGACAGCACGCTTGCACGTGAGTGCGTTCGTTGCGGCGAATGTGTTCCAGCATGTCCCATACACCTGGAACCGCAATGGTTGTACGCGTTTGCCAAAGCAGGGGCGATTCAGAAAGCACAGGAAAGGGATCTCTTTTCTTGCATCGAATGCGGTCGCTGCGCAAGAGTTTGTCCAAGCGCGATCCCGTTGGTTGACTACTACCGCCACGCAAAGCATCAGCTGCGCATGATGGAGCGGGATCGTGCGCAAGCGCAGCTCTCGCGGCAACGATTCAAAGCGAAAGAAAAGCGACTCGCCGACACAAAACTGCAGCGCGAAACACACTTGCAGCAGAAGCGCCACCGCCTGACGAACACCGCGAGCAGCCAAACTCAGCGCGAAGAAATCACCGCTGCCGTAGCGCGCGCCCGTGAACGCAAGGCGGGTCGGCGCGGTTCTTCCGGACAAAACTGAATGGCGTTCATCGCCGCACTCGACCCGCGTGTAAAACACACCCGCAACGTGTCATCCATCATGTGCGACGTCATCCTCGCTTTGTTGCCGGGCACCGCGCTATATGTCTGGTGGTTCGGCTTCGGCGTGCTGGTGCAGATCTGCCTTGCGATCGTGACAGCGCTGGTATGCGAAGCTATCGTCTGCGGGTTGCGGCGCAAGCCCATGCGTCAGACTCTTGGCGACCTGAGCGCGATAGTGACAGCCTGGCTGCTGGCCCTTTGCATACCATCGTTGGCGCCCTGGTGGTTGATCGTCAGCGGTACCGCGTTCGCAGTGGTCCTGGTGAAACATGCTTACGGTGGACTGGGTACAAACATCTTCAATCCGGCGATGGCCGGCTACGCAGCGCTTTTGATCTCTTTTCCGGTCCCTATGACGCAATGGCCCGGTGGCGATGCGGCGACACTCGATCTGGCGGCATGTCTCGCGGTAATCGGTGCTAATACGACCGCGCTTGACGGTCTGACCGCCGCAACGGCGTTGGACTACGCGAAAACCCAGTTACTCCTGGAACGGGGCTTTGACGCGATGCGCGGTGAGCCCGTTTTCGGGACCCTGGCATCCAACGGCTGGGAATGGATAGCGGTGGGTCACCTGGGCGGCGGGCTGTGGCTGCTGTGGCGCGGCGTCATTCGCTGGCAAATTCCAGCGGCCATGCTCGCTGCATTGCTGCTTTCGGCGCTGTTGTTCCACCTGCTGGACGCACAGCGTTATGCATCCCCGCTGTTCCACCTGTTTGCAGGTGCGACGGTACTGGGGGCATTTTTCATCGCCACCGATCCGGTGACCGCTGCCACAAGTCCGCGCGGGCGCCTGGTATTCGCAACCGGCATCGGAGCTCTGGTATATGTGATTCGAACCTGGGGAGGTTACCCGGACGGGGTGGCTTTTGCAGTGCTGGTAATGAACATGGCGGCGCCGGCGATCGACTATTTTGCTGCTCCGCGGGTACTGGGCACGGGCAGTGGACAATCCTGAACGGTCCGGCAGACTCCTGCATGCCGCAATCGTGCTGGCGGTAACGGCGGCATTGACCACGGGCAGCGTGGTGCTGGTCAAACAATTGACTACGACCCGCATCGCTGCCAACGAAGCGCTGGCACGGCAGCAGCGCATCGCGCAGATTCTGGCGGCGCACCCCTACGACAACGTGCCGGGTGATGATCGTATTGCTGTCACTGATGGGTTGCTGGGGCGCACACGACAACCCGTTCACCGGGCGCGTCGTGGCGGCGAACCGGTCGCAAGCGTGATCCAGGTAACGACCGGCGAGGGCTACAGCGGCAGCATCGTGCTGCTCGTTGGCGTGGATCTTCAGGGAAAAGTTCTGGCGGTGCGTACCCTGCGTCACCGCGAGACACCGGGTCTCGGCGATGCCATCGAAATCGCCAAACACGATTGGATCACTAGGTTCGAGGGTGCCTCGCTTGCCGCGCCCGGCGACGGATGGTCGGTTCGCCGCGACGGCGGTCGGTTCGATCAGTTGACCGGTGCCACAGTGACCTCACGAGCAGTGGTCGGAGCGGTGCACAACGCCTTGCTATACTTCGACCGCCATGGGGAGCGGATTTTCCGGGACAGTTTACGTTTTTCACCAAACACCTCTCCCGCGACAGCGCCAGAGCCGAAATAACTAATCTTCCATGCATTCAGCGAAATCGATATTCGGCGCGGGCCTGTGGCGAAACAATCCAGGCCTGGTGCAGTTGCTCGGCCTGTGTCCGCTGCTGGCGGTAACGTCTACGCTGGTGAACGGGCTCGGTCTGGGGCTTGCTACACTACTGACGTTACTGGTTTCCAACGCGCTGGTGTCGGCCAGCCGCGGCTGGCTGCGTCCGGAAATACGGATCCCCGTGTTCGTGTTGATTATTGCTTCGACAGTGACTGCCATAGAATTGATCATGAACGCGTGGTTCTATGGGTTGTACAAGGTGCTGGGAATTTTCGTTCCACTGATCGTCACCAATTGCACCATCGTCGCGCGCGCCGAAATGTTTGCCTCCAGACAACCGCTGGCCTGGGCGATACTCGACGGGCTCGCCATGGGTATAGGTTTTACCCTGGTGCTGGTGGTGCTGGGAGCAGTTCGCGAGCTGCTGGGGCAGGGCACGTTGTTCGTCGGTGCCGCATTGCTGTTTGGCACAACCGCTCAGCACTGGACGATCAGCTTTAGCAACGATTACCCGGGATTTCTGCTCGCGTTACTGCCGCCCGGAGCGTTCTTCGCGTTTGCTTTGCTGGTAGCCGCCAGGAACTGGCTCGACAACGCGTTCACCGAACGCCGCACTGCACCGGTTGCGGACGCAGGCCCATGAACAACAAGAAACGCGCGCAGATATTCGCGCGGTTGCGCGAACACGACCCGCAACCTACCACCGAGTTGCGCTACGCATCGCCATTCGAGCTGCTGGTTTCAGTTATTCTTTCCGCGCAGGCCACGGATGTGAGCGTAAACAAAGCGACCGCAGATCTGTATGTGAAAGCCAATACGCCACAGGCGATGCTCAAACTCGGTGAAGCGGGCCTGAAACGCCATATAAAAAGCATAGGACTCTTCAACAGCAAAGCCAAAAACATTATCAAGACCTGCCGCATACTGATAGACCAGCACGTGGGCAAGGTGCCGCGCGACAGAGCAGCTTTGGAAGCATTGCCCGGCGTGGGACGCAAAACGGCCAACGTCATTCTGAATACCGCGTTCGGAGAGCCTACGATCGCGGTGGATACTCACATCTTTCGGGTCGCCAACCGAACACGGCTGGCGCAGGGCAAAACACCGCTGGCTGTCGAGAAACAGCTGCTCAAGAACACGCCCGAGGAATACCGGAAAAATGCCCACCATTGGCTGATACTACACGGGCGTTATATATGCGTGGCACGTAAACCGCGCTGCGAGGCGTGCGTCGTCGAGGATCTGTGCGAATTTCGCAACAAGGTCTATGAGTAATGATTTTTACCGGCGACCGCAGGCAAATGCGCGACTTTTTTCGCGCCGCCTGGCACAAGCGTCAACGCGGCGAAGCGCTTCAGCCACTCGAAGAGCTCATCGCATCGGTGATCGCGGACCACCCGGAATATCATCCGTATCTCGAATCCGAGCAGGAACTGGAGCTCGACTTCGCGCCCGAGAGCGGTGCGACGAATCCATTCCTGCACATGGGTATGCACATCGCGATACGCGAGCAGGTGGCAACCGATCGACCAAGCGGCATCGCTGCGGTGCATCAATCCCTGCGCCGCAAATTCGCCAACGCGGGTGACGCCGAGCACCGGATGATGGAATGCCTGGGTGAAAGCCTTTGGAGAGCGCAACGGGATAACCGCCTGCCCGACGAAAACGCGTATCTGGATTGCCTGCAAAGACTGCGGCGGTAGTCCGCATATTTCACGCTGCTTGCGTCCCTACCCTATATTCCGGTAGGGCCACAGCGGCGCAGAGCGCCACTGTCAAATTGCTCCAGGCGCCTTTTTAAGACATGGAACGGGTCAGGAAAAATCTGGCATCGTAGCCCCATTTTCCCTGAGAAACGACACAGTCCAATATTGAGTGGGCGTCGGGCAGTGATTTGCACAGCGATAGCGGCTAGCCCGACGGGCGAAGAGCAGGATGCACGGAGTAATCCCTTCCCACCGGGACGCAAGCAGCGTGAACCATGCGGGCTAGGGCACGCTAACCCGGCAAGTGACCGGTTTTAACCCAGATGAGGGTGTCTGTTTCGACGTAAGGTTGATGTTCGCTCAAATGCGGGCTGCGCAGCCAGGTTCCAGCCGGATAGCGACCGTGTTCATCCAGCAGTTCGCCCGACAGCACAAAAATTTCCTCCCCGTTGACATGGCGATGCCCCTGGAAACGTTCGCGGGCGGGCCATTTCACGAGAGCCACCTGTTCGCCATCGAACTCGTGCAAGGGCAATACCTGCAAACTATCGATTCCAGCATGCCAAGCTGTATTGCGGGTATCGATGCGGACCTGCTGTAAATCGTCGTCGCGAAACTGGTGCAATTTGACCAACAGCTTGCAACCTTGCTTGCTGAACGGCGCGTGCGCGGAACCCGGCGGATTGCGGAAATAAGTCCCGGCGCCGAAATCGCCATGTTCGTCCGAGAAAATCCCCTCGAGCACCAGGATCTCTTCGCCCTGGGGATGTTGGTGGCGCGCAAACGATGCGCCCGGATCGTAGCGCACGATGCTCGTGGCGTGACCGCGCTCAGCTTCTTCGCGAGCCAGCGGCTTGCGCCAGACACCGGGCATCGGGCTTGGTTGCCAGGGCCGGGTGTGGGTGTCGATGACCACTCTTTGATCGAATTGCATGTTGAGCGACAACGCCGTTCTCGCTGAGCCGTTGTTGGTGCGCAATTGTACAATGCTCACGGTGCGGCGAACGTACGGATGAACTTTCCGCGTAACCGCAGTCTAAACGCAGGCATTTTCTGTGCGTCTATTGATCGGCGCACACTGGAAAACCGGGGAGGTTGGACCATGGCGGAAATGGGCTGGCTGTTCGTGGCGTTGGAGATCCTCGCGGCACTGTTTCTTTTTGTTCTTGGACTGGGGGTTCTGGCGATTGTTTGCATGTACATCGCCGACATTACCCAGACCAGACACGCGATACGACGCAACTATCCGGTAGTGGGTCGCTTTCGCTACCTGTTCGAGCACCTTGGCGAATTCTTTCGTCAGTATTTTTTCGCCATGGATCGCGAAGAACTGCCGTTCAACCGCGCCGAGCGCTCGTGGGCCTATCGCGCCTGCAAAAACGTCGACAGCACGGTGGCATTCGGTTCGACGCGCGATTTACGCAGGCCCGGCACGGTGCTTTTCGTGAACTGCCCGTTCCCCACACTGGGTAAGGAAGCAGTCGACCCCGACGAGGTAGTCATCGGTCCCTACGCACAGCAACCCTACAGAACGAATTCACTCATCAACGTGTCAGCAATGAGCTACGGTGCGATTTCCAGACCAGCAGTGCTCGCGCTGTCCAGCGGTGCGCACATGGCGGGCTGCTGGTTGAACACCGGCGAGGGTGGACTGTCGCGCTACCACCTGGAAGGCGGCGCCGACATTGTGATGCAGATCGGCACCGCCAAATACGGGGTACGCGATGCCGACGGCAACCTTTGTGAAAATCGCCTGCGCGAACTCGCCGCGCACGCGCAGGTGAAAATGTTCGAACTCAAGCTGAGCCAGGGCGCGAAACCGGGCAAGGGTGGAATCCTGCCGGGCAAGAAAGTGACCGGCGAGATTGCCGCAATTCGTGGGATCAGCAAAGGTCAGGATTCGATCAGCCCGAACCGGCACACCGATTTCGACGACATCGGCGGATTACTGGATCTGATCGATCGCATCCGCGGCGTCACCGGCAAGCCCGTAGGTTTCAAAACCGTGGTGGGTGCCTACGGCTGGCTGGAAGAACTGTTTGCCGAAATCAACGCACGCGGCAGCGAATGCGCGCCGGACTTCATCGCCATCGACAGTGCCGATGGCGGCACCGGTGCAGCACCCATGAGCCTGATGGACAATGTCGGCCTGCCGATCCGCGAAAGTCTGCCGATGGTCGTCGATCTGTTGCACAAGCACGCGCTGCGCGAGCGCGTCAAACTGGTGGTCTCAGGCAAGCTCATCGTGCCGGCGGAGGTTGCCTGGGCATTGTGTGCCGGTGCGGATTTCGTCGCGTCGGCACGCGGCTTCATGTTCGCGCTGGGCTGCATACAGGCCATGCAATGCAACAAGAACACGTGCCCGACGGGCATCACAACGCACGATCCGAAACTGCAGCGCGGCCTGGTGCCCGAAGACAAAGCGTTGCGCGTGTGCAACTTCGTAAAGAATATGGTGCATGAAGTGGGCGTCATCGCCCACTCCTGCGGGGTCAAGCATCCGCGCGAACTGAAACGATTCCATGCGCGCATCGTGCTGGACAGTACCCGCTCCGTGCCTTTGAACGAACTCTACTCGGACGTTGTCGCAACACGATCCGCCGGGACCGCCGCAAAGGCCCAGAGCTGACTGTCCTCCGACCGAGGCTCGACAGCGGTCAACCGGGCTCGTCGTGCTCGCTGTGCTTGGCTTCGTCCCAGATCCGGTCGAGCTCCGTCAGGGTGCAGTCCTGCATCCGGCGACCCTCGTTGCACAGCCTTGTTTCGATATAGCGGAAACGCCGGTCGAATTTGCCGGTAGCGGCCCTCAACGCAGTCTCCGCATCGACCTCCAGGTGGCGTGCCAGATTCACCGCAGCGAACAGCAGATCACCGAGTTCCTCGCCGACGGCCACGCTGTCGCCAGCGCCGTGCGCAGCTTGTAACTCTTCCACCTCCTCCGCCAGTTTATCGAACACTGCGGCCACCGCATCCCAATCGAAACCTACCCGCGCTGCCCGCTTTTGCAGCTTCTGCGCATGTAACAATGCAGGCAGACCGTGCGTAACCGCATCCAGTGCCGATTCCTCACCAGTGGCGCTGCGCTCGGCGCGTTTCTGTGTTTCCCAGATCTCTGCGACGTCGACGTCCCGCTGATCAGCCAGTTCCCCGAAAACATGCGGGTGCCGGCGCAGAAGCTTGTTCTCGAGACCGCTGGCGACGTCATCGAAATCGAACAATCCCGCCTCTTTCGCCATCTGCGCGTGAAACACAACCTGCAACAGCAAGTCGCCCAATTCATCACGCAATCCAGCGTGATCGCCTCGCGCGATGGCGTCGGCAACTTCATACGCTTCTTCGACGGTGTGTGGCGCGATGCTGTCGAAATCCTGCTGCAGATCCCAGGGGCAACCGTTTTGCGGGTCGCGCAGACGCGCCATCACGGCAAGCACGCGTTCTATAGCAGCCACGTTCTACACCACCGCAATCTAGAACTGCAGACGAATACCGATATGTACGTTGTCGTCTAATTTGACCTCGCTGATCGTGTCGAACTCGAAGTCCAGATACCGGTAACCGATGTAGCCGCGGGTACTTGGGAGCACTTCGATCTCCGTGCGAAAATTGAACTCGCGCGCGCCTTCAGTATCGCCGAAACTCGTGATCCCTGGCGCAGCATAGGCTTCCAGGACCAGTCCGATCGGCGTGCGTGTCTGAAACACATAGCGGGCCTGACCGCCGATAGCGATCGCCAACACCTGCTTGTCGATATCCAGATCGCCACCATAGGCTTTGGCCCCGACGCCGAACTGCAGATCACGACGCTCGCCCAATGTGCCCACCACC
>JAOTYY010000029.1 GCA_029861595.1 Gammaproteobacteria bacterium | reverse complement strand
GTGAAGCCGGCGCACGTGATCTGGTGGCAGGTGGTGGAATACACCGACCCCGCGGACATCCGCGTGCAGCGCGGTTCCACGGCGATGACCGGTACCAGCACCCAGGTCAGCCAGAACATCGCCACGGTCGCCTTGAACTCGAGCTTCGTGCTGGCCGGCTTCACCACGTCCGGCGGCGGCAACGATATCGACACTCGTATGCTGTCCGCGGATTTCCAGAATGCGTCACGCGTTCGCTTCATACGCGACGACAGCGGCGACGATATCACCGAAATCGCCTGGCAGGTCGTCGAATTGCTGGATGGCACCGTCGTTGACAGGGGCATGGCGAATTTCAACGCTGCGCAGACCGTGCGCACGTCTCCGTATAACGGTGACGTGACACGCGCGGTGGCTTTCGCATCGGTGCAGGCGGCCGCCGGCCAAAGCCTTGGCCGCACCCGGTACGACAGCGCGGCGACCCCGGGTGTGGCGTCGGCGACCGTCACGCTGAGTGCGACACGGCTGACTGCCCAGCGGGCGATCGGCGGTGATCAGGCACGCGTCGACTGGTTCATCGTCGAATTCAATCAGGCGGCGCAGGTCCTCGGCAGTTTCGACATCAGTGTCGCGCCCAGCGCAAGCACCTGCGTTCCGCTCGCGGTAACCATCCAGGCGCTGGATACACTGGGCAACCCGTTCCCAACTTACATTGGCACAGCCGATCTGAGCATTTCGACGGGCAACGGTAACTGGAGCATCAACACCGGCAACGGCTTGCTGGTACCGGCACCCGATACGGACGATAACGGTGCTGCGAGCTATACGTTCGACGCGAGCGATCTGGGCGTCGTGATTTTGGACTTGTCTAACGCCCATGCCGACGATCTCACCATCACGGTGCAGGACGTTGCGGCCGCCGTCAGCAGTACCAGCGGCCTGGTGAGTTTTCGCGACAACGCATTCGTGATTACCAACAACGAGTTCGTCTACCCGGTTGCCGGGCGCGACCACGCATTCGATGTCACATTGTGGCAACGCGATACCAGCCTGCCGACGCCGGACTGTCAGATTGCCACTGCGTATTCCGGCGTCCGTAACCTGGACGGTTGGTACGATTTGGGCGCCGCCCATCCAGCAGGTGCAAACGCACCGGCGATAGAACAGGGCGGCATCCCGTTCGTACTGGGGCAAGGCGTTGCTGCAGCGGCGCCGGTGAACCTGAATTTCAACAACGGTGTTGCGGCGTTCAACCTGCGCAGCACCGACGTCGGGCAGTATGTCCTGAATCTGCGTGACGACACCGCTACTTTCGCCACGGCGACGATCAGCGGTGCCAGCAGCGAACTCACCGTGCGCCCGTTTGGATTTGCCATCACCGGTATTGCGGCCGCAGGCGCTAACCCCGGCGGTACCGCCCCGGCCGATCCCCTGTTCAATGCAGCCGGCGATCCCTTTCGGGCGCAGTTCGGGGCCGTGCTTTACGGTGCCGGCGACCCGCTGGACGCTAACGGTAATCCGACGTCGTGGATCGCGCTGGAGAATAATGCCAACGCGCCGTCGTTTGCCTGGGACACACAGCTCAGCGCGGTGTTGAACACCCCTCCGGCCGGTGTCGGCGGTGCGGCCGGCATGTTGGACCGACCCGGCGGCACACAGATAGCCGCTGCCGACTTCGCTTTCGGCAACGCCCTGCCCGTCGACCTGCGCTACAGCGAGGTCGGCAGCATGTTTATCGGTGCCAGCGCAAACAACTACCTCGGCGTGCCCGGCCTTTCGGTGCAGGGACAGAGTCAGGCAGTAGGGCGTTTTTCGCCATCGGTCTTTACGGTCGCCGGCAACGCACCGACCTACGACGCCGCGTGCACGGCTTTCACCTACCTGGATCAGCCCTTCGACTATTCGCCGGGGGCCCGGCCGCTGGCCACGATCACCGCGGTCAACGCGCTGGGCGCAACCACTTTGAACTATTTCGACTTCGGCGCTCCCGACGACTGGTGGCTGCTGGGCGACATCGTCGAAACCTACGCCGACCCCGGCGGTAACCTTATCTACAGCGGCGTCGGCGCTTCGCACAATTCCAGCGCGATACCGACAGGCAACGGGCAGGTGCTGGTGACCTTCCTCGGCTCGTTGACCTACACTAGGACATTGCCTTACGCCGACGGACTGGGAGTTGCGCCGTTCAATACCGCGGCGACGGTGAGCTTCACGGTCACCGATCCGGACGGTGTGACATTCAACGGTGGCGCGCCGTTCACGTTCGCGATCAACGAGGCAGTCGGGCAGAACGGGGTACGCCACGGGCGCCTGCGCCTGCAGAGCGCGCATGGTTCCGAAGTGTTGGATCTGCCTGCGCCGCTGACGTTGCAGGCGTTCGATGGCATCAACTTCACTACTACGCCAGACGATACCTGCACCGCTGTGGCGGTCGCCGATTTTACTTACGTGGGCGTTCCCGTCGCCAGCGCGGTAACCCCTTTCGCGGCGGGCGACGGGTCGCTCGACTGGCAGTGCAGCGTGGCAAGTCCCTGTGCCAGCGGGGTCGTGGATGTCAGCGGCGCGCTGGCTGCGGCCGGCCTGGGGTGGTTGCGCTACGACTGGGACGGCGACAACGTCGAACAAGAGCCCACCGGGCGGGTAACGTTCGGAATTCACGCCGGCGCCAACCGCAACATCCACATTCGGGAGGTTTTCTGAGAGTCGTGACCCACTCCGTGCCGGATGGGCTTAGCCAGATCTCCGCTCTCGCTCCTAGGGAGAGTGGCCGAAGGTGAAGGTTCGACGAGACTTAAAACCTCAATAACCACAGGTAGTTACTTGCATTTCTTTGCAACTCGCCCTAAATTGACGAATTCTCCACACTGACCCGCAAAAATGCTCCGGGGCAGGGGGGATTTCGCAGCGTAACGGACGGGCCAGCGCAGCTGGGGGAGAGGCGTAATGGGCGAAAGCGGGGCACTCACGGAGGACGCCAAACCAGGATTGCTGCTGGTCGATGACGACCCGCTGATTCGTGACAGCATGGGTTTCCTGCTGCGGCCGCTGTTTGAAGTGCATCTGGCGGAAACCCGCCGCGAGGCCGGCGAGGTGCTGCACGATATTCAGCCGCAACCGGCTATCGCCCTGGTCGATCTGGGTTTGCCCCCGAAACCGCACGACCCCAGCGAGGGATTCGCGCTGATTTCCGATCTGCTCGCCAGCAACCCGAGCATAAAAGTGCTGGTGCTGTCGGGTCAGAGCGAGCCGGCCAACCTGCGTCACGCGATGGCGCTGGGCGCTGCCGATTTTATTTCCAAGCCCTGCGACCCGGACCTGCTGAAATCGCGTCTGCAGCACCAGCTGGTGTTGCTCGAGGCGGAGCAGGACGCCACGGTCGAGAAGGAGACCGCGCTGGCCGGCGAGAGCGCAGCGATGGAGTCGCTGCGCGCCCAGATACAGCAGTTTGCCAACGCGCCTTTCCCGGTGCTGATCGAGGGGGAGTCGGGTACCGGTAAAGAGCTGATCGCCAAACAGCTGCACCTGGAATGCAACCGTGCTCACGAGGCTTACATCGCCGTTAACTGTGCGGCGTTCTCCTCTGAGTTACTGGAATCGCAGCTGTTCGGCCATGCCAAGGGCTCTTTCACGGGGGCCTCGCGCGACCATACCGGTTTTTTCCAGGAGGCGGGTACCGGCACGCTGTTCCTGGACGAGATCGGCGAGATGCCGCTGCAACTGCAGTCGAAGCTGTTGCGGGTCATCGAAAACGGCGAGTACTACCGCGTCGGTGAGACCAAACCGCGCTTTTCGCAGGTGCGCCTGGTAGCTGCCAGCAACCGGAAACTGACCAGCGAGGTACGCGACGGCAAGTTTCGCCAGGATCTCTACTACCGGTTGAGCATTCTCACCATTCAGGCGCCGCCGCTGCGTGAGCGCGGCGAAGACCGGCTGCATCTGCTGGAGCATTTTCAGCAGGTCTACGCCGGTTCGGTACCGCCGTTCTCGCTCGACGAGGTGGCCAGTGAATCGTGGCTGGGCTACGACTTTCCGGGCAACGTGCGCGAATTGCGCAACATCGTGATTCGCCTGGGTACCAAATTCCCCGGCCAGGTAATCGATCCCGAACGCCTGGAGGACGAATTCGAGAAACTGCCCTGGAGCGACAGTCAGGCGATGCCCGAAATCGACGTGGAGGCTGTACTGAAAGCCGGGGACTTCGACCTGGATGCGCACATTCAGCATATCGAATGGGAATATATCCAGGCAGCGTTGAATTTATGCGACGGTAATTTGAGCAAGGCATCCAAACTGTTGAAAGTGAATCGCACCACGCTCTACAGCAAGATACAGCGCCTGGAGCAGTGTCGCGAGGACGATTGACGCGCGCAGCAGCGATAGCTGAACTGCGGGCCCGCCGGGCGCGGGATTGGACAAGCGCGCGTCATAAAGTGCAAACTGCGTTTTCGGGAAATGGAGTTCCCGCTGCGCAGGCAAGCGCAGAAGCTATGCTTGGTTGAAAGATTCATGTATCTCGACCATTTCGGGCTGGAGCGCCCGCCGTTCAAGATCACGCCGGACCCGCGTTTGTTTTTCACTGGCGGCAAGCGTGGCTCGGTGCTGGATGCACTGGTCTACGCAATCACCACCGGCGAAGGTATCGTCAAAGTCGTCGGTGAAGTCGGCAGCGGAAAAACCATGTTGTGCCGCATGCTGGAAACCCGTCTGCCAGCAAACGTCGAAATCGTCTACATCGCCAATCCCAGCCTGTCGCCGGAAAACATCCTGCAGGTCATTGCCTTCGAACTGAATCTGCACACCCGCGATGCAGGCCGGTTGCAGGCCATGCAGATCCTGCAGAACTGGCTGCTGGAACAACACGCAAACGGCAGACAGGTAGTCGTATTCATCGAGGAAGCGCAGGGCATGCCGCTGGAGACGCTGGAGGAGATACGCCTGCTCAGCAACCTGGAAACGGATCAGAGCAAGTTGCTGCAGATCGTCATGTTCGGTCAGCCTGAACTGGACGCCAAGCTGGCGCAAAGCGCCATCCGTCAGCTACGCGAGCGGATCAGCCACAGTTTTCTGTTGACCCCTTTGAACGTTAATGACGTGCAGGAGTATCTGAATTTCCGCATGCGTTCGGCGGGCTACAAGGGCCCGGACATTTTCGACCGCGGCAACGCGCGTCTGGTGCAGCGTTATTCGCGTGGCCTGGTGCGGCGCGTGAACATCATTGCCGACAAGGCGTTGCTCGCCGCTTTCGCTGAAAGCACTAGCACCATCCGCAAGGATCACATCCGGCTGGCAGCGCGTGACAGCGCGTTTGGCGTGCCACCCCGCTGGCGCGTGGGCTATGCGCTGGCCGCCTTGCTGTTGATCGGCCTGTTCGCGGCGCCACTCGCGTATCTGTCGACGCATCCGCTGGCTTCGCTGGCGGCAAGCACGCTGGCGCAATTCGATACCGCGAAACCGCACAGCGCCCCGCGGTTGCACGAAACCGAACCGCAGATTGTGCCTCAGTACGCAACGCAATCGGAAGCGAACCAGGCGCAGCGACTGGCCCCGGCCGCAACCGGGCAGCGCTCCACGCCTGCCCAGTCGCCACCAGCGTCGCAAGCGCAGATTGGCGGCGAATACACGGTGCAAACCTGGCTCGACGGTGCGCGTGACTGGTTGCGTGACGCGCCGCGCACCAGTTTCAGCATTCAACTGCTGACCGTGGCGCAATCGGACAGTGAGCGACTGCAAGGTGATCTGCGCAGCCTCAGCGAACTGATCGAACTGGACAAGATTTATATCTATGAAACGGAGATCAACGATCACCGCATGTTAGGGGTGCTGTATAACGAATACGCAACGCGCGGCGAAGCACTGTCGGCTATCGATTCGCTGCCGGACGTGTTGCGCCAGAATCGCCCCTTTCTGCGTACCGTTGGCGGGCTGCGCAGCGAAGTGAATGGCTAGGCGAAGAATGCGGCGTCAAACAAACAGAGCCGCGGTGTTGCCCGTGCTGCTGGCGAGTTTGCTGGCAGTGAGTTGCGGCGTCAGCAATCCACCGAAGCAATCGGATTCTCATCTGCAGAGAGGTGACGTAGCCGCGCCGCCAGCGTCCCGGTCCGCGGCAATCCCGCAGGTTAGTCAGACGACGTATCTCCCGCAACCGCAGGCGGTGCCGCAAGGCGCCGAGACTTATACGGTGGTGGTGAATCAGGTGCCGGTGCGTGATCTTTTGTTCGCGCTGGCCCGCGATTCGGAAATCAATATCGACATTGCC
This sequence comes from Gammaproteobacteria bacterium, assembly GCA_029861595.1. Taxonomy (GTDB): domain Bacteria; phylum Pseudomonadota; class Gammaproteobacteria; order JAHELT01; family JAHELT01; genus JAHELT01. The sequence goes on along the minus strand of JAOTYY010000029.1, from coordinate 19,351 downwards.
AGTGGCATCGAGGGGCAAGTGACGCTCAACGCCATCGACCAGACGCTGCTGCAGATTCTTGATCGCATCATGCTGCAGGTGCCGCTGCGCTACCAGCTGAAAGACGATCTCCTGTTGATCATGGCCGACGAGCCATACCTGCACAGCTACAAGGTCGACTACCTCAACATGGAACGCTCGAGCACCAGTCGGGTGGCGCTGGCCACGCGGGTCGGCACTGTCGGCAGTGCGGACGTGACTGACGCCAGCGGGGGCGCCAGCGTGAACGACAATAACTCCGAGGCCAGCATCGAAAATCTGTCCCGCAACGAGTTCTGGGACACGCTGATAACGAACGTGGCGGCGATAATGGGTCTGGAAGACCTCGAAGAAGCGGATGAAAGTGTACACGGCAACACGCAGGTAATCGTCAATCGCGAAGCCGGGTACTTGAGCGCTCGCGCCTCCGGCCGCCAGCACCGCGAGATTCAGCACTACATAGATCAGATCACCGCCAGTGCGCGCCGCCAGGTGTTGATCGAGGCAACCATCGTCGAGGTCACCCTGAACGATACGTTTCAGGCCGGTATTGACTGGCAGATACTGGGGGCGGATCCCACCGGCTTCGACATCACCCAGAGCCTGCTCGGGGCGAACCTTGCTGCCACACCGTTTTTCTCGTTCAGCTACACGGATCCGTCCACCGATGCCGGCGAAGTAACGGCGACCGTGAAAGCTCTGGAGCAGTTCGGTGACGTGCAGGTGCTATCGAGCCCGAAGATCATCGCCCTAAACAATCAGACCGCGATACTGAAGGTCGTCGACAATGTCGTGTACTTCACCTCGGAGGTGCAGACCCAGACGACCGATAACACCGATCGCACGATCTTCCAGACGACCGTGCACACGGTGCCCGTCGGTTTCGTCATGAACGTAACGCCTTTCATCAGCGAAGTCGAAGAGATCATCCTCAACGTGCGACCTACCATCTCGCGTGTGGTTGGCACGGTAAAAGACCCCAATCCTGCGCTGGCCAACAGCGATCCGCCGGTGGAAAGTGAGATACCGGAAATTCAGGTGCGCGAAATGGAATCGATGCTGCGCGTCGGTTCCGGGCAGATAGCGGTGATCGGTGGTCTGATGCAGGACAAGGTCGACAAAAAGACATCCGGTGTGCCGTTCCTGTCGAGCCTGCCGTTGATCGGCCCAGCGTTCACCTATCGCGACGACCAGGTATTGAAAACCGAGCTCATCGTCTTTCTGCGCCCCCGGGTTATTCACGTCGCCGACGTTGGTGCCGACCTGAGCGATTTTCGCCAATACCTCCCGCAAGCGCGTACGCCCGACGAGTTGCGCGAGGCGGCCGGGAAGCATCTGCAGCAGTAGCCATGTTTAGGCTGCATGTCTCACCAAGCGGACCGATGCGTTTCGAGAACCACGAACCATTTGCACGATTAGGAGAAAAGGTGCCGGCCGTGACTATTTATTCGCTGCTTGACCCTGAACTCCAAATCCTGGTGAGACATGCAGCCTAGCGCTTTGTATCAACGCCGCCGGAGCGCTTTGTGAGTCTGCTGCTGGAGGCGCTCAAGAAAGCGGCGGACGCCAAACGCCAGCAGGAAGAAGAACGCATTTACCAGCGAACCGGCCAGCGGCCTGTGATCAGCGATGAAATGCTGGCCGAATTGGAGGACCCGCCGGGCGTCGAGGAGGCACTGAGCGTCGAGCCGATCGAGCACGTGGCTCAGCCCACGCCGGTCGACAGCGACGACTATCGGCCGCCGCTGTCGCACGCGGAAGCGGTAGCCGGTGTCAGTGAAGGCAGCATTCATTCGCAACGTGTCGCGCACAGTGTATTCGAAAGCAAAACGCCGTTCGCGGGCGAGCGCGTGCGCAGGGTGGTGCTTGTATTTGCTGCGGCGGTTGCGGTGCTGGGTCTGATGGCGCTGGGCGGCTACACCTACCATCAGAAACGTGACGATCAGTTACGCGCACAGCTCGCCGATGTGCGCACGCTGCCCAACCGGGCAGAGGAGCCCCGCGGGCAGGCGCCGCCCGTGCAGTCCACGCCATCCCCGGCGCCGCAAACGAACGTCGAGACCGAACCGCCAGCGACTCAGGAAACGGTTGCCATCCGCGATCCCGAACCGCGCCCGCCGGCGCCGGAACGGTCTGTGCCGGAACCTCCCGCGGCGGCGGCGCCGCCCGTTGCCACAGCGCCGGCCGAGAACGTAACGCTGGAGCAGAACCGCGCGGCCGATGCAGCGTCACCGGCCAGCGAAGTCAATATCGTGCGTAACGACACGCGCGATGAAATTGCCGCCGCGCTGAGCGCCGGCTACAACGCCTTCCAGCGTGGCGACGTGAGCCGGGCACAGGTTCACTATGCCCGGGCGCTGCGACTGGATGAGCAAAATCGCGATGCTTTGCTGGGGCTGGCCGCGGTAGCGGTCAAGCAGGGGGACAATCAGCGCGCGCTGCAGATGTATCGTGCGCTGTTACGCAAGAACCCGCGCGATAGCGTCGCCGCCGCCGCGCTGAGCAGTCTGCCCAACACCGGCAGCGCCAGGACCAGGGAGACGGAACTCAAACTTCTGCTGCGGAGCAATCCGCGTGCTGCCGAACTGCATTTCGCGCTCGGCAGCATGTACAGCAATGAACAACGCTGGGCCGAGGCACAGGCGGCCTTTTTCGAGGCGCATAAATGGGACAGCGACAATCCGGACTTCATCTTCAACCTGGCCGTCAGCCTGGATCACTTGAACAAGTTCGCGGCGGCCGAACAGTACTACGCGGCCGCGCTGAGTGCAGCGAACAGCCGCGCGGCGAGTTTTGACCTGCAAGCGGCGCGCGAACGCATTCGCGAACTGCGCGAGGCACACAGCGGCGAAGGTTGATGGCGGCACCCAGACGCCATCGCCGGCTGGGTGAGTTGCTCATCCAGGGCGGCATCATTAGCAGCGATCAGTTGAGCATCGCGCTCATCGAGCAACGGCGCTCGGGCGATCAACTCGGGCGTCTGTTGATTCGCATGGGGTTCGTCACCGAGGCGATCATGCGCGAGGCACTCGGCGAGGTGCTCGGGCAGGAAAGCATCGATCTAAGTACGGTGGTCCCGGATGCCGAAGCACTGGAACTGCTGCCGCGCACGCTAGCGCGCCGCTTCAACGTGATCCCGATCTCTTTCGAGCCCGCCGAGCGGTTGTTGACGGTGGCGATGCCGGACACGTTCAATCTGATAACCTTCGACCGGCTGCGCGCTGAAATTGGTGGCGATGTCGAGATCGAAAGCCTGCTCGCCGGCGAAACCGAGATCAACGACGCGATCGACAAGTTCTACGGCTACGAACTTTCGATCAACGGCATTCTGCACGAGATCGAAACCGGGGAAATCGACTACGAGAGTCTGCAAACCGAAACCGAGGCTTACAGCCATCCGCTGGTAAGGCTGGTGAACGCCGTATTGTCGGATGCCGTGCGCCGCAGCGCATCGGACATTCATTTCGAGCCCGAAGAAGGCTATCTGCGTGTTCGCTACCGTATCGACGGTGTGCTGCGCCAGATTCGCAGTCTGCACAGCAATTACTGGTCCGCCATAGCCGTGCGGTTAAAAGTGATGTCGGGAATGAATATTGCCGAGACCCGGGCCCCTCAGGACGGTCGGTTTTCGCTGTCGATCGCCGGTCATCAAGTGGATTTCCGGGTATCTGCGCTGCGCACCACCCACGGTGAAAACATCGTGCTGCGCGTGCTCGACCGGCAGAAAGGCATCGTGCCCATAGAGTTGCTGGGACTGCCGGAGGACACCTTGTCGGTGGTCAAGCTGATGATGGCGCGCCCGGAAGGAATAGTGCTGGTTACCGGGCCCACCGGCAGCGGCAAAACCACCACGCTGTATTCGATTCTCAACGAATTGAACGCCGAAGGGCGCAACATCATGACCCTGGAGGATCCGGTCGAATACCCGATGACCATGATTCGCCAGACGTCGGTCAACGAGGTCGTCAAACTGGATTTCGCCAATGGCATACGCGCGCTGATGCGCCAGGACCCGGATATCATCCTGATCGGTGAAATACGAGACGAAGCCACCGCTGAGATGGCGTTCCGTGCGGCCATGACCGGCCATCAGGTGTATACCACGCTGCATACGGGGTCGGCACTCGGGGCCATCCCGCGGCTGGTCGATATCGGCGTTCTGCCGGATGTGCTTTCAGGCAACATCATCGGTGTTCTGGCGCAACGGCTGGTGCGCAAACTGTGCCCGGAATGCAAACAGTCGTACGACCCCGACGACCTGGAGCGCTTGGTGCTGGGCATTGGCGAATACGAAGTCGATCAGGCCATCTATCGCGCGCAGGGTTGCCAGGCCTGCGACAACCAGGGTTACCGCGGCCGCCTGGCGCTAATGGAAGTGTTGAGGATGGATGCGGACCTCGACGAATTGATTGCCCGCCGCGCGACCGTTGGCGAAATCACAGAGGTGGCATTGAAGAAGGATTTCCGCCCGATCTCCGAAGACGGCGTGCGCCGTGTGCGTGACGGCATTACCTCGCTGGACGAAGTTTCCCGCGTCATCGATCTGACCAGCCGGGTGAGTGCGGGCTAGTGTCCTGTCCCATAAATAACGTGCATTTGTGCGCGCCGCCAGCCGATATCGGCTGGCGGCGCGCCCACACCCACACATTGATGGATAGACGATGGGGCGCGACACGCGCTCAGAATGGCAGGCTATTTATGGGACAGGACACTAGATGGTGACGACGTTCAAATACAAGGCCATGGACGAGCAGGGCAAGATGGTGCGCGGCACTATCGATGCCGCCAATCTCACTGACCTCGAGTTGCGTCTGGCACAACTGGGACTGGACCTGGTCAATTTCAGCAATGCCAGGAGCCGCCTGCTGAAGCTCGGCAGCAAGCGCGTGCCGCGCCACGAGATCATCAATTTCACCTTCCATTTGGAGCAGTTGGTCGGTGCCGGCGTATCCATTATCGACGGGCTGCGCGATCTGCGTGAGAGCATCACTCATCCGCGGTTCCGCGATGTCGTCGCCGAGATGGTCACTTCCATCGAGGGAGGACGCACCTTCTCCCAATCGCTGCGGGAGTTTCCGGAAGTCTTCGGCACTGTCTACACCAGCATGATCCGGGTGGGCGAGGAGAGCGGGCGTCTGGGGGAAATCCTCAGGGATCTCACCGAGATGCTGCGCTGGCAGGACGAACTCATTGCGCAGGCGCACCGCGCGATGCTGTACCCGGTGTTTGTCGGCGTCATCGTGCTGCCCGCAATGGTGGTGCTGATGGTCCTTCTGGTGCCGCAGTTGACAAATCTTCTGGAACTCACCGGCAGCGAGATGCCGATGCACACACGTGCGCTGCTGGTCACTTCGGATTTTTTCGTCAGTTACTGGTACCTGGTGCTGGCGGCGCCGTTCGTGATCACGGCTTTGATCAAGGGGCTGGCCGCCGTCAGCCCGGGGTTTCGCTACCTGATCGACAAACTCAAGTTACGCCTGTGGGTACTGGGTCCGATTCTGTACAAGATAAAAATCGCGCGGTTCGCCAACTACTTCGCGCTGATGTACGCCTCCGGCATCACGGTGCTGGATTCCATCGCGCTCAGCCGCAACGTGGTCAGCAATGCGGTGCTCAACACGGCCCTGGCAGAAGTGCACGGTCAGATCTCCGATGGTGGCGGCATCAGCGCTAGTTTCGCGCAGTCAGGTCTGTTCCCGGCGCTGGTGGTGCGCATGCTCAAGGTCGGCGAGAACAGCGGCGCCATGGATAAAGCGTTGTTGAACGTCAGCTACTTCTACGACCGGCAGGTGAAGGAGGCTATCGGCGGGCTGGCGACGGTTCTGGGCCCGGTGTTGGTGCTGATCATCGCCTCGATTCTGGGCTGGATAATGGTTTCCATATTGCCGCCGATCTATGCCGCGGTTATTTCTCTGAACATTTAACGATCACGCCATGCGACGCATACTGTTTTTTACCGGACAACGCATGCTTGCTTACCACTGGTCGGCAAACCGGTTCCGGATGGCGCACGCGTTCGAGCCGGACCCGCAGGGCTATCAGGATTTCGAATCGTTTCTGCGCACGACCCCGAAGCACCCGGTGCGTCTGATGGTCGACATCATCGAAGAGGGGTTTCGCGTCGAGTCGATGCCGCGCGCGTTCGGCAGCGACAGGAAATCACTGACGCAGCGGCTGTTGACGCGGCACTTCCGCACCACGTCCTACCGGCATTTGACGATACAGGGTCGGCACAAGACCGGCCGGCGTGATCTGCAGGTGCTGATATCCGGTTTGACCAACCCGGAACTTCTGCACGGCTGGGTGGAGATCATCAACCGCAATCAGGTGCCGCTGGAAGGCATTTATTCACTGCCGTTGACCGGCCAGTGGCTGCTGCCTGCCATAAATTCGGCCAAATCCAGATCGTTGCTCATCACCCAGCAGTCGCCGGGCGCGGTACGTCAGTCGTTTTACGATCGCGGGCGACTGCGGCTGAGCCGCTTGATTCCGATCAGGTATGAAGGCGAAGAGGGCTACGCGGGCTTCGTCAGTCGCGAAGTGAACAACACACTGCGGTTTCTCGACAGCCAGCGGCTGGTGCGCCGCAACGAGCGCGTGCACGTGCACATCGTCAGCCCGGTGGAGTATATGGCCGAGTTGCAACGCGGCCTGTTCGACCAGGAAACGATTCAGTACGAAATCTGGGACTACCGCTCGGTGGCAAAACGTCTGCACATCCGCGGCGAGTTACCCTCCGGGTTCGCCGATGGCCTGTTCGCGCAACTCCTGTGCAGGCGCGCGTGGCCGGACAACCACTACGCGACGGCCGATATGCGCACGCACTATTTCCACCGCCAGGCACGCCGCGGCCTGTACGGCACGTCGCTCGCCGCGCTGTTGATAGCGAGTTTGATTGGCGGTGCGAATCTGGTCGAGGGTCGGCTGTACGAGAGTCACACGCTCGAGGCGCGGGTCGAAGCGGTGCAGTACCAGCGGCAGTACGATGAGCTGTTGCGCGAGATCAGCTCGTTCCCGCTGCAGGCGGCGTACGTCAAAGATGCCGTGGATCTGGTGCGCGAACTCGACGATTCGATCGTTGCAACGCCGGAAAAACTGATCTCGCTGGTAGGCGATGTGCTTAACCGTCACCCGAATGTCATCGTGCGCGAAATGCGCTGGGTGTCCGACAACGAAGCCCGGGCGTCACTCGAAAAACAGTCACAGCTCCGGCGCGGCCGGCGCGACGATGAATTCGTTGCCGGGGACCGTTACCAGATAGCACTTATCAAGGGGCAGGTGATTGATTTCGGCCGAAGCTACCGTGGTGCAGTGGATCTGTTCGGGGCATTCGTGCGAGAACTGCGCAGCGACGGGCGCTTCAGTGTCGTCGAGGTGCAACGCACGCCCTTCGATATCGATCCACAGGCGGCCATTACAGGCAGCAGTGGCATCGGTGCGTCCAGCGACAGTCGTGAGCGGACCGGTTACGAACTGCTGCTGCGCATAAAACACCGCGATGAACAGGTTTAACATCCATTGGAAGATGCTGCGCGGCGCCCTGCTGGCGCTGTTTCTGTCACTTGGCATCGGCGTGTCGATGGTGCTCGGATCGCTGTTCTACGTGCAAAAAACCGAATCGAAATACCTGCGTCAGCGTGCCGAGCTCGACGGTATCGCGCGTCTTTATCGCACCGCTGAAAATGACCGCTCCTTGTACAGCCAATACGTAACGCGTTACCAGGATCTGGAGCGGCAGGGCGTAATTGGTGACGAACCGCGCTTGAACTGGGTGGAGGCGCTGGAGCGCATCAATCAGTCACTCAAGCTTCCGGTGTTGCGCTACGAGATCCAGCCGCAAAAACCGGTGTCTATGCAAGGAAACCGTTACGATACAAAAATCATCCGCGTCTACCGCTCGACCATGTCCTTCGATGCCGGATTGCTGCACGAAGGCGATTTACTCGTGCTGCTCGACGAGTTGCGCCGCCAGACCAGCGGTCGTCTCGAGGTCCGGGACTGCGACATCAAGTTCGCCAGTTCGACACGGGGCGTTGTCTTCAATGTCCGTCAGCCAAATCTCGTCGCGTTGTGCACGGTCGACTGGTACACGCTGAAAATCGGTGCAAACGCGGCCCGCAACGAGCAGGGATCCTGATGGCGGTGCAAAGTCGAATTGTCGTGGTGCTGTTCGCTGCCCTGCTTATCGCGGGCGTCTCAACGCCGTTATTGGCGCAACCGGCATCGGGTATAGACAACCAGCGCTTTTTTACCACGCCGGACGAACGGCAGCGGCTGGACGCGTTGCGGCAGGGTGCGAAAAAACTTGTGGAAAAGAAAGTAGCGGCGAAAAAAACGCCGCCGCCGGCGCCGCTGCCGCGTGTCGAAGTGCACGGCATAGTGGTACGCAGCCGCGGTCCCAACGCAGCCTGGGTGAATGGAGGCAATACGTTACGAGGCGACAGCGTTGATGGAGGTTTGCGCGTGCAGGTGGACGCGCACGGGCAGGCACGGGTACTGCTTCCCAACCGGGGTTCCGTGGCGCTGCGTCCGGGACAGTCCTACGATCCCGCCAGTGGCAAGACCACCGGCATCCACATTCGAAAAAATCCATGATGCGCGGCTGTCCGGCGTTGCCGTTTGCACCGCGGCAGCGGGGCGCCGCGCTGTTGATCATGGCATTCATACTGATCGCAGGCGCGGGTATCCTGTTTACTTCGCGTTTGGACGTCGGGAGCCTGCGCCTGGCACGCGAAACGAAGGACAGAAAAGTCCTGTTGCGGGCGAAACAAGCGTTGATCGCGCGCGCGGTTCTGGACGCCAACATTCCCGGTAGCCTGCCTTGTCCCGACAATGACAATGACGGCGACGCGGATCTGTTACCGTGCGCCGAAGTAGGCCGGCTGCCCTGGCAGACGCTCGATTTGCCCGAGCTGCGCGACTACGCCGGGGAAATACTCTGGTACGCGATGTCGGGTAACTACATGGACCGGCCGGCGTCCATTCCGTTGAACAGCGACGTGCCGGGTGAGCTGACACTGGATGGCGCGGACACGGTGGTCGCACTGGTGTTTGCACCGGGTGTTCCGCTGGGTGCGCAGACGCAGCGCGGCGTTAACTCGACCGATGTTTCCCAGTTTCTAGATGGTGAGAATGCTGATGTAGACGGCATCTACACCGCGCTGACGAACGACACGCAGAACGATATCGTAGTACCGATCACCGCAGCCGAAATAATGAGCGGTGTGCACAAACGCGCGATGTCGATCGCCGAAGATCTGGTGCGCGCGCACCTGACCGACTATGGCTTCGGTAACTACATCTGGCTAGCGCCCTTCGACAATCCGGTGACCACCAACTTCATGGCCGCCGCCGGGGTGCGTGAAGGACATGTACCGCTGCACGTTACGGGGCAGAACTATTCGTCCGACTACACGGTGGACTGGTCGATAACCGGCCCGGGGGTGCAGCTGAATCCCGGCTCTAATTCGCTGAACCTAGCGGAACTGCAGGACAATGTGCAGACTGTCCTCGGCGGAACCTGCGCGAACGCCGGCGGACCGTTGGACTCGTTTAACTGCCTGCCTGCCTCGACCGTGCAGACCGCCGGCTTGCCGCCGGGCGTCAGCACGCGCACGTTCGATTTCAATATTCCGGCCTTCGTCGGCGATTCCGGTGTGGTCATCAGTCCGCCGTCGGCGCTGCAGGTAGGCTCGCGCAGCGTCGGTATGGCAGGTGCGGTTTTCGCGGCGTCCCCGGACTGGGTCATTCGCATCACCGATCGCGATGCCGGCGCCACCGTGGTGGGCGGCGGCACGATCACTTTCGACAACGCCACCGGCGGCGACCTGGCTGTCAACGGTATACACCTTGCGCCGGAGTTCGATCCGGTCCAGCGCCCCGGGGATGTGTGGTATCTGCAGAACAACTGGCATGACTTGATATACATGGCCGTGGCGCCCGGCTACGCGCCGGGTGCGCCCAACAACTGTGCGGCCGGATGCCTGACGCTGTTGAACGGACCGCCGGCGATCGACGACAAGCCGGCGTTGCTGTTCGTGGCTGGCGCACCGCTGCCGCCGGCCGGACCACGTCCCTCGGCGACATTGAGCGACTACTTGGAGGACGACAACGCCAACGGGGACGATGTCTTCGTCGTGAATTTCGTCAGTCCGGTTTTCAACGACTCGGTACGCATACTTGCGGGACCCTGAATGCGCATGATTGCTAAGCGTGGCAGCGCTGGATTCAGTCTGATCGAGCTCGCTATCGTGATGGTGATCATCGCGTTTCTGGTATCCGGTGCGATATTACCGTTGAGTTCCACCATTGATCGCGCCCGCATCAAAGAAGCCCGCGTGGAGCTGGACGAGCGCATTCGCAGCGCACTGCTGGGGTATGCCGCGAGTCGACCGCTGGGCACTGTGTTCATGCCGTGCCCCGATTGCAGGGCGGCGTGCGGTGGCGCGCTGCCCAATGACGGCATCGAGGACCGGGATGGCGGTGGCCTGTGTGCTGTGGATGTCGGTAACCTGCCCTGGGTGACGCTCGGGCTGGGCGAGGCCGATCCCTGGGGTTCGCGCTACGGGTACGGGGTAACGCCGGATTTTGCGGACTCAGCCAACGGTTTCACGCTGACAGCGCCGGATCTGACCGCGGCCGGCGTCGGCGCGTCCGTGCAGGATGGCGCAGGCAACTTCCTCGTTGGCAGCGCCGGCACCGAGGGCACCGTCGTGATCGTCTGGTCGGCAGGCAAAAACCGCTACGGCGCGGTCAGCGAGCAGGGAGTTGTCCAATCCGCACCGCCCGCCGCCAACGCGGACGAAGTCGAGAACGCTAATGGCGACGCGCTGTTCATCAGCCGCCCCGTAGACCTGCAGGGCGGTGCCGAGCAGTTCGACGACATACTGATCTGGCTGTCCGGTCCGGAGGTGCGGGGCTTCATGGTGCAGGCCGGGCGGCTGCCCTAGCCAGCATATTCACGGTGCTTGCGTCCCCATCCACGTGCCACGTGTTGATCTCGATCGACCCACGTGCATCGCAGGGTGACGAAACTCTCCTGGTTGCGGCGCACCCGCCCTGCTGCATGGCTCCGGGTGTCGGGCGTACGGATGGCCGGGCATCGCGTCGCGAAATTCTACTAGTCTAGGAAGGAGTGATTACTATTAACGACTTTGCCAATATGGACTGGTATCGGCTCTCCGTCGAAGAAGGCTTCGAGTTGCTCGGCGCTGACGAGAACGGGCTCTCATCCGAAGAGGCGGCGACCCGCCTGGCTCAGCACGGACCGAACGAGCTGATCATCACAAAGCCGAGCGCGTTTATGAGGTTCGTGCGCCAGTTCCACAACCCGCTGGTGTACATCCTCCTTGCAGCGGCGGCGGTCACCGGCACCTTATCGCTAGGCGGTGAGGACATGCTCATGGACACGGTGGTGATAATGGGCGTGGTCCTGTTGAACGCCTTGCTGGGTTTTTTTCAGGAAGGCAAGACCGAAGCCGCCCTGGAAGCACTGCAGAACATGCTCGTGGCTTCCTGCACGGTGAGACGCGACGGCCGCGAGCAGACTGTTGCCACGCGAGAACTGGTGCCCGGCGACATCGTGTTACTTGGCGGAGGTGACAAGGTGCCGGCCGACCTGCGGCTGTTCTACGTCAAGAACGCCCACGCCGATGAGTCTCCGCTCACCGGTGAGTCGATGCCGGTGCGCAAGCAAACCGCGCCAATCACAGCACCCGATCAGTCGCCGGCCGATCAGCGCTGCGTGGCGTTCAGCGGCACTTTCCTTACTACTGGCTCGGCCCGCGGGGTGGTCATCAAGACCGGAGAAAATACTGAGTTCGGCAAAATCGCCCGGCTCGTGCGGCAAACCGAAAAGGCCCAGACTCCGTTGCAACGCAAGATTGCCGCCTTCACGAAGATCCTGATGGTCAGCATCCTCACTCTGGGCGCCCTCAACTTCGTGCTCGGATACGCCGTCGGCTTCGCGCCCGTGTACAGTTTCCTGGCGTCGGTCTCGCTGGTGGTTGCGGCCATCCCCGAGATGCTGCCAATGCTGGTGACTTCGATCCTGGCACTGGCTGCCGCCAGCATGGCGCGGCGCAATGCGCTGGTCCGGCGTCTGCCGGCGGCCGAGACGCTGGGCTGCGCCACGGTCATCTGTTCCGACAAGACTGGCACGCTCACCAAGAATGAGATGACCGTGTGCCGCACGATGGCGGGCGGTGTCGATTACCACGTGAGCGGCGTCGGTTTCGGATCCGAAGGCACGTTCTCCCTTGCGGACGGTTCGCCGATGGCGCTCGCCGAGCATCCCGCGCTGCGCGAAACGCTGATAGCCGGCTACCAGTGCAACGACGCAACGCTTGTGCAAACTGAGCAAGGTATGCGCATCAATGGTGATCCGACGGAAGCCGCGTTACTCGTGTCGGCAGCGAAGACATCTCTGGTCGACAAGTACGAGCGGCTTGACGAGATCCCTTTTGAGTCCCGAAACATGTACATGGCCACCCTCCACAAGGTGTCCGAGGGCACGATCATCTATGCCAAGGGGTCGCCGGAGCGCCTGCTCCCGATGTGCGCTCAGCAGCAATCCCACACAGCTCCCGAACCGCTCGATCCTGAATCCGTTCTGGCCCGCGTCGAGGACATGGCCCGCGGCTCCCTGCGAGTTCTGGCCATGGCAAGCAAGTTACAACCAGCGGGAAAAACGACGCTCGAGCCGGAAGATCTGCAGGGCATGACCTTCCTCGGGCTGCAGGCGATGATCGACCCGCCACGGCCGGAGGCGGTCGTGGCCGTTGCGCAGAACGAGAAGGCCGGCGTGCGCACGGTTATGATCACCGGTGACCACGTCGTCACCGCCGTGGCCATTGCCAGGCAACTGCGTATTCTCGAACGCGACGACAGCACGGCAGTCGTCGGCGAGCAGCTCGCGCGCATGTCGCCGGCGAAACTGGCAGACACGGTGGAGAAAGTCTCCGTTTACGCCCGGGTGGCCCCGGAGCACAAGCTGCAGATTTGTCAGCAGCTTCAAATCGACGGCGAGGTCGTCGCCATGACGGGCGACGGCGTCAACGACGCGCCGGCGCTCAAAGCTGCCGACATCGGCGTGTCCATGGGCGTCACCGGAACGGAGGTCAGCAAGGAAGCATCGGACATGGTGCTCACCGATGACAACTTCGCCAGCATCGTCGGTGCCGTGGAGGAAGGCCGGCACGCGTGGAACAACATCGAAAAGGCTATTCTCTACACCCTCCCCACCAACGGCGGTCAGGCTCTGCTGGTAATGGGCGCGCTGCTGACCGCACCTTTCGTCGCGGTCTTCTCGTTCCGCCTGCCGCTGGAGCCGATCCAGATCCTGTGGGTCAATCTGTTCGACTCGGTGTTTCTGACCATGCCGCTGATGCTCGAGCTCAAGGAAAAAGGCTTACTCGACAGGCCGCCGCGTTCGGCGAAGGAAAAAATCGCCAACGCACTGTTCTTCGAACGAGTGGGGCTGGTGTCTGTCGTCATGGCCGTGCTGGGCTTCTACACCTACTGGCAATTCGGTCACGAGCTGCTGGCGACGGGTAATGCGGCCGATCTATCGCAGGCTCAGACGGCGACTCTCATGATGGTGGTGATGGTCCATCTCGGCTACGTATTCACCGCTCGATCCATTCTCGGTTCCGCCTTCTCGTTCAGCCCATTCGGCAACCGATGGCTGCTGGTGGGCGTGGCGCTGACGCTGGTCTTCAACCTGTCGTTGGTCTATTCACCTTTTATGAATGATCTGTTTCGCACTGCAGCCTTTCCGGCCGAGTGGTGGTTCTTCGTGCTGCTGGGTCTCCCGGCCGGTTTTCTGTTCCCCGAGCTGGAAAAAGCGGTTGTCAGACAGTGGAAGCGCAAGCGGGGAATCGCCGTTCCGCGATCTTAGCCATGGGGGGGCGTCGTCACCGGAGGCGGGTCATTCGATCGGCCGCCACTCGAACGATTTTGGGCGTACGCTCTCTCAGTCGGCACGCCCCGAAAGACTGAAGCAGACGTTGCCGGTCTGGTTGTTTTTCAACCGCAGGTTGTAACCGGTGCGGTCCGCCATCTGGTAGCAGTGGTAGAGACCGATGCCCAGGCCACGCGATGAACTGATGTTCTGCTTGAACAGTTCTTTAGCTACGTCTTCGGGCACCGCCTCGCCATCGTCGGTGATCGACAGGTCGATGTGGCCGCCGACCAGCGTTAAAGAAACCTGCACGCCGACGTCCTTGTTCATGGCTTGTTTGAAGTAGGCGTTCTCCAGCAGGTTGTCTGCTACGTTGTCGAAAAGTTCGTGTGGAATCGGAGTGCCGTCGAGCAGGTTTTCGCTAAATTTTATGGGTCGTTCGCGATAGCGTTTCTTGAGCAGCGCCCACCAGGTGTCGACACGTACCTGCGTTTCCTGCTCCACGTTCGGGCGCTTGAGTTTTTCCAGCGTTAGCTGCAGACGCTTGTTGATTTCCGGCAGCTGGCGTTTGATCAGGTCCAGTGCTTCTTCGGATTGCTCGGGCTCGGCCGCTTGCGCCACCGCCGACACCGATTGCAGGGATTGCAGGAGGTTCTTTATGTCATGTGTGAGCCGTGAGCCGGTTTCGTAGATGGCCTGCAGATGGCTGTGCTTTTTCAGCTGGCTTTCATGCAGTCGCGCCAGGTAGAACTGTTCGGTAAGTCGCGCCAGCAACTGTATGTGCAATACGAAAGTAGGTCCAACTTCCTGTTCGGTATACACCAGAATCGTCAGCGATTTACCTTCGGCTCTGGTAACGAAACCAGTGCGATGGCCGATGATGCGTTCGGTTCCCTCCGTAGACCAAGCCACACCGGATACCCAGTCGAGTTGCGAGAACTCGTGCAATGCCGCCTCCAGGTAGTCGTCGGCCGACAGCTTGTAGACCTCCTTGTCGGCGAGCTTGATCAGATAGTGTTCCAGCGGGCTTCCGAGGTTCAGCAGATAACGGTTCCACAGCAGCTGAAAGAAGCTGTGGCTGGACTGGGTACGCCACACCCAGTTGATCACGATCAGCACTGCGGTCGTGGCGAGCAGCGTCTGGAACAGCGCGATCGGGTACTCGATATCGAAGCGGTACATGGACAGCACGCTGCCGGCGGTCAACATCAGGGCAAACAGCATTACTGCGAGGCTGCGGATATAGTCGACCTGCAGGCCGCCGCCGTTTTTGTCCCAGGCGTTCAGGAACAACAGCAGGATCGGCGGTATCAGGTTCAACCATTGTGCCGAATCGCTGAGCAGCGGGCCGAGCGTCTCGATCTCGAACAGGACGGGCACCACGCCCAGCAGCAGTTCGCCGAACAGGTAGACGATCGTACACAATTGCGCCAGGCGATCGCGGCGACCTAGCACGTGCTCCCCGGACATCAGGCCGATCAGAATCAGCAGCCAGACGGCGAGCGGCGCCCAGCCTGGTATCAGTATCACCAGGGCGGCGATGCCGAGCAACGCAGCGCCGGCGCGCGGGGTAATTTTCGTGGTGCTCGAAATCAGCGGTTGCCAGAGCAGGAACAACCCGAAATGCACGAACAGAAACGCCGAGCGCAGGGCCGCCGGCTGTTCCAGGAATACCCCGCCATGCAGCGCCAGAAGCGACAGCCCGAGCATGCGGTAGCGATGCTTGGGCCGGTAGATCCATTGCAATGGGGAACTGGTCTGCACGGGTGAAATCAGTGTAATCGGTTGCTCACTTATCGGCGATTTTGCGGAAAACTGACGCGGCTCACACCACTCTTTTGGGCTAGCCTGCATTTTGCACTAAGGCGGCAATCGAAATGTTAGGTACGAATTTCGACTCCACGGCGAAGTTCCACTTCGTACCTGTAAACTTTACTCCGAACAACCCTGTCCTCCGCCCCTGCGGGCGATCGTTCAATCTGCTTAGCCTATTTCGCCTGACAAGCGAACCCTCCTCCGTAAGGAAACGCAAGCAGCGTGCAATATGCAGGCTGAGCTAGAATGTGCGGTCCGTTATTTGCAAATTGCAGCCCCACCGATCAAGCGAACAGCCAGACATCATTACATGGGACGCGGCATTATAACCATAGGCGTATTCACGTTTGTTGAGGCGGTACGTGGTCGTCTGTTGTGGGTGATGCTGGCGCTGGTCATCGCCGGCTTTGCACTGGCCGAGTTTCTCGGCAGTATCGCTATTACCGAGGACCGCGCCATACAGGTAGGTGTGCTGTCCGCGGTGTGGCGTATCGTGTGCGTATTCCTGATCGGCCTGGCCGTCATCTCCAGCCTTGCCCGGGAGGCTGCCGACAAGGGCATGGATCTGTTGTTTTCCTTTCCTCTGGACCGCGCCGCCTACTATTTCGGCAAGCTCGGCGGGTTTGCCGCGGTGGCGGTGATCGCCGCAGTCGTGGTCGCGCCTTTGCTGCTCCTCTATGCGCCGTTGTCGGCGGTGCTGTTATGGATGGTGTCGTTGTTCTGCGAATTGATATTGATCATCTGTTTGTCCCTGTTTCTGGCGTTGACGTTCAACCACGTCACGGTGGCGGTCAGCGGATTGATGGGGATATACGTGCTCGCGCGCAGCATCGACTCGTTTCAGCTGATGGCGCGCGGGCCTTTTTTCGACAGCAGCTCGCTGGCTGATCAGTTTATCGCCTGGTTTCTGCAATCGCTGGCCTACATGCTGCCGTCGTTTTCCCTGTTCGCGCGTGCTGACTGGCTCATCGACCCGGCAACCATGTCGGGCGCACTGGGCGCGGTTGTGATCCAGACTGTGATATACGGCGTGCTGATCTCGGCGGCTGCGCTGTTCGACCTGTATCGAAAGTCACTTTGAGCCTGCGTATGAACCGGACAACACAGCAGCGCTCGGTCAAAAACGTGCCGCGCGCGTGCGTCTGGGTGCTGGGCACCGCTCTGGTGCTGCAGCTGCTCTGGCATACCTGGTTGCCTGACCCGCAGGTGCGCGCTATGGCCCTGCCCCGACCCCCACCTGACGGATATTTGCGGTTACTCGGTTTTGGTGAGCCGGCGGTGTTGTCGCGTCTCGTTTCGCTGTGGTTGCAGGCGTTTGACAATCAGCCGGGGATCAGCATCCCGTTCGTAGCACTGGACTACGAACGCGTGACCGGCTGGCTGCGGGTTTCACTGCGCCTGGATCCCGGCAACAGCTATCCGTTGCTGGTCGCCAGCCACCTGTACACGGAGGTTCCGGACGCCGCCAAGGTGCGCCGCATGCTGGCCTTCATAGAGAGTGAATTCAAGCTCGATCCGCAGGCCCGCTGGCGCTGGATGGCTAACGCGGTATTGACCGCCAAACACCGTCTAGGCGATTTACCGCTGGCGCTGGCGCTGGCGCGGCAACTCACCGACGCCGACGCAAAAATACCCGGCTGGGCACGACAAATGCAGATTTTCGTGCTCGAGGATCTGGGCGAACTGGAGGCAGCCGAGATATTGTTGGGCGGCATGCTGAGCAGCGGTTCGATTACCAGTGCGCACGAGCGGATTTTTCTCGATCAGCGCCTGGAAACACTGCGCGAGGCGATCGCCAAACGTAGCGTTGAAAAATGAACGTTTGTTGAAAAACAAACGCAAATTTGCTGATACGCCGTCATCTCGCCTGCCCCTCTAAGTGTGTAAAGCGGCATAGAGATTGCAACTTCTCCGTGCGGCTTCTAGCAGGGCGGATGGAAAATGCGGTTGATACACAGCCGGCTATTTCTAATAAGAAAACGGCAGTCGGGGTTTACCCTGATCGAAATCGCGATAGTACTCGTTATCATCGGCTTGATTCTCGGCGGCATTTTGCAGGGCCAGGAATTGATCACCAGTGCCCGGGTTCGGTCGCTGGCGGACCAGACGAACAACATCACCGTCGCATGGTTTGCGTTTCAGGATCGCTATCGCAGTCTGCCGGGTGATTACGTGAGCGCCAGCGGTCAGATTCAGGCGGGTTTGCTCAATGGCGACGGGAACGGCATTATCGACTCCAATCAGGAGCGCGGCCAGCTATGGGCGCATCTCGGCTCGTCGGGAATTCTGGCCGGCAGCTACGACGGAGCCGCCGTCGCGGGCGGCTTCGATTGTCCGGCGGCCACCTGTCCGCAAAACGCGTTCAACCGCGGTTTCCTGATTACTCAGGACAATCAGGCATTGAACAATCCGGTGGCCAGCAACGAGCTTTGGTCGGGCAACCAGATTCCGGCGCTGATTCTCGCCGAGATGGACCGCAAGGTGGACGATGGCCAGGCCAACACGGGACGCATGCAGCTCGGGCAGGGTGGCGCCGGTTGGGCAGCCGCGAACGCGGCGTTATGTCTGGATGGCGCCGGCACCGGCTACGCCGTGCTGACGGATCCCGGCGACTGCGCCGTGGTGTTCAGAAACTTCTGACAATTTCGGCGGCAATCCCTTCGCGGCCTGTCATCTAGCACACTACATGGTCTGCGCTATTTCCGTTGACGGTCTTCGCAAACACTTCGACAGCGCCGAGGTGCTGCGCGGTATCGATTGTAAGATCGGCGCCGGGGAATCCTTCGGGCTGGTTGGCGCAAATGGCGTTGGTAAGACCACGCTGCTCAAATCGATCCTCGACTATATCGCCACCGATGCCGGTGAAATACGCATTTTCGGTGTATCGTCGCGGCAGCCGCAGGCGCGCAGCCGCCTGGCGTTCCTGCCGGAACAGTTCGTGCCGCCTTATTTCCTGCGTGGCCGCGATTTTCTCACCTATATAGCGCGTTTACACGGTGTGTCGCTGGAGGCCGAGCGACTTGCGCAAGTGTTCGATATCGTGCAGCTCGGCGGCGGTGCGATGGAGCGATCGGTGCGGGAATTTTCCAAGGGTATGGCGCAAAAGCTCGGGTTGGCCGCGACTTTCCTGAGCGGCAAGGAACTGCTGATCATGGACGAGCCCCTGAGCGGCCTGGACCCGGCCGCACGTGCCAGCATCAAGCGGCATCTGATGAGCCTGCGCGATGGCGGTACGACGATGCTGTTCACCACGCATCTGTTGGACGATGTGGAGGCTCTATGCGATCGCATCGGCATTCTCAACGAAGGTGTGCTGGGATATGTCGGCACACCGCAAGCGTGCAAGGCGCAATACGGCTGCGATTCGCTGGAGGACGCCTACCTGCAGTGCGTCGGCGCACGCTGAGTTCCTCACCCCCGACCCCTCCCACGGGGAGAGAAAAGAAAGATACTCACTCCTGGCTCGTAGGTATTGAGAATGATAAAGGCCGTTGCCCGTGGTGCGCCTCCGGTCAGATCCCCAGCTCCTTGATCTTGCGCGTCAACGTGTTGCGTCCCCAACCTAGCAACTGCGCGGCTTCCTGACGCCGCCCGCCGGTCTTGGCGAGCGCCGCGTTG
>JAOTYY010000219.1 GCA_029861595.1 Gammaproteobacteria bacterium | reverse complement strand
TGCGATTCTCGGCGCGGCACGCTCGCGCATGACCCCGGTGTGGAACGGCAAGGAATTCGTGCCGCGGCTGATGCAACCGCTGGACCTGTCGTACGACCACCGCGTAATCGACGGTGCCGAGGCCGCTCGTTTCGTTGCCTACCTGGCAGCAGTTCTGGGAGACATGCGGCGCGTGCTGCTGTAACTGCCGGACGCCGGCGATGCCGGGTTACGGATCCAGCGCCGGCGCGAATGTTCACAACACATGCTCGACAGGCGCGAACGCGAACCGCGTCACCACACGACCAACAGCTAAAAAAAGTTACTGATTATGGCAGACACAATAACCGTCAAGGTTCCCGATATCGGCGATTTCCAGGATGTCGAAGTGATTGAGGTGCTGGTGAAGCCCGGCGATAGCGTGCAAGCGGAAGACTCGCTGATTACGCTGGAGTCGGACAAAGCATCGATGGAAATACCCGCACCGCAGGCCGGCACGATCGGTGAGATACTGGTAAAAATCGGCGATAAGGTATCGGAAGGTTCAGCGATCGCGACGCTCCAGGTGGCGGCGCAGGCAACCGAGCCCGTCGGCAAGGCCCCGCCGGCCATCGAAACGGCAACCCCTGCTGCCGCCGCTCCTGCTCCCGCGTCCGGCGATTCAGCCGACGTGCAGGCCGATGTGGTGGTACTGGGCTCGGGGCCGGGCGGTTACACGGCGGCTTTTCGGGCGGCCGATCTCGGGCTGAAAACAGTGCTGGTGGAGCGCTATCCGGCGCTGGGCGGCGTGTGCTTGAACGTGGGTTGCATACCGTCCAAAGCGTTGCTGCACACCGCCGAGATCATCACCGAAACCGCCACCATGGCCGATCACGGCGTCAGTTTCGGGCCCCCTCAGATCGACCTGGATAAATTGCGCGGCTTCAAGGACAAAGTCATCGGGCAACTTACCGGCGGCCTCAAGGGGCTGGCCAAACAGCGTAAGGTAACTGTAATACACGGCACCGGGCGTTTCGCATCTCCGAACCGCTTGACAGTAGAAACCGGAGAGGGATCACGCTCGATCGACTTTCACAACGCGATCATCGCAGTGGGCTCACAGACCACGCGCATACCGGGGTTCCCCTTTGAAGATCCCCGGTTGCTCGATTCGACGAGCGCGCTGGAATTGCAGGACATTCCGAAACGCATGCTGGTAATCGGCGGCGGTATCATTGGCCTCGAAATGGCGACGGTGTACGACGCGCTCGGCAGCAAGATCACGGTGGTCGAGTTGATGGACGGATTGATGCCCGGCACCGACCGTGACCTTGTCAAGGCACTGCAGAAAAACATCGCCAAGCGCTACGAGAACATCTACCTGAAGACGCGCGTGACCTCAATCAACGCAAAGGACGACGGTCTGCACGTGTCGTTCGAGGGCGACAAGGCGCCAACCGAGGACGTGTTCGATCGTGTGCTGGTTTCCGTAGGCCGCACTCCCAACGGTGATCGCATACACGCCGAAGCCGCCGGGGTCGCCGTAGACGAGCGCGGCTTCATCGCCGTGGATCGACAGCAGCGTACCAACGTGGCACACATTTTCGCGATCGGCGATGTCGTCGGCCAGCCGATGCTGGCCCACAAGGCGACGCACGAGGGGAAAGTGGCGGCGGAAGTCTGCGCTGGGCACAAGTCCGGCTTCGACGCCCGGACTATTCCGTCGGTCGCCTACACCAATCCCGAGGTAGCCTGGATGGGTCTCACCGAAACCGAGGCCAAACAACAGGGTGTGCAATATCGAAAAGGCGTGTTTCCCTGGGCCGCCAGCGGACGCTCGCTGAGCATCGGCCGCAACGACGGGATGACAAAACTGTTGTTCGACCCGGACAGCAAGCGGCTGCTGGGCGCCGGCATCGTCGGCCCCAATGCCGGGGAACTGATCGCCGAAACCGTGCTGGCGCTGGAAATGGGCGCCGATGCCGAGGATATCGGCCTGACGATCCATCCGCACCCGACGCTGTCGGAGACGATCAATTTCGCCGCCGAAGTCGCCGAGGGCACGGTCACCGACCTGTACGTGCCGAAGCGGTAATTTACCCCCCTCATCCCAACCCTTCTCCCCCGCGGGGAGAAGGGCTTACTTTTTCCTGCCCCCTCTCCTCGTGGGAGCGGGGCTTCCTTTCCCCCTTTTCCCCTCTCGTCGTGGGGGCGGGGCGGCTTCCTTTCTTTTCCCCTCTCCCTCTGGGAGAGGGGCCTCCTTTACCGCTTTTCCCCTCTCCCAGAGGGAGAGGGGCCAGGGGTGAGGGTTCCAGCTAACCCGGTTGCTGCCGCGCCTCGAACTCCGCTTCGTGGGCCACCGCAAACGCAGTCATGTTGACGATACCGCGCACCGTCACCGCGTTGGTCACCACGTGCACCGGATGATTCATACCCATCAGAATCGGACCGACGGGCACGCCGTCACTGAGTATCTTGAGCGCGTTGTAAGTGATGTTCGCCGCATCCAGCGACGGCATGATGAACAGATTGGCGGGCCCGGAAAACCGCGCGCCGGGAAAAATGCGCGTGCGGATCTCCTCCGAGACCGCGGCGTCGGCCTGCATTTCGCCTTCGGCATCCAGTTCCGGGGCGCGTTCATGCACCAGCCGCAGCGCTTCGCTCATTTTGCGCGCCGAGGCGTTGTCGGTACTGCCGAAATTGGAATGCGACAGCAGTGCCACTCGCGGTTTGATCCCGAAGCGCTGAACCACCTGCGCCGCCATGACCGCCGTCTCGGCGATGTGCTCGGCATCGGGGTTTTCGGTCACGTGGGTATCGGCGATGAAAAACGATCCCTTCGACAGTATCAGCAGCGTCACGGCCGAGCAATCGATGAATTCGTCCCGCACACCGATAACATTGCGCAGATATCCCAGATGCCGCTGGTACCCGCCCTGTACGCCGCAGATCATGGTATCGGCCTCACCGCGCCGTACCAGCAATGCCGCGAGTGCGGTGTTTCGCGTAAGTACCACCGCGCTGGCATACGCCGGAGACACACCGCGCCGTCCCATGATTTCATGGTAGTCGTCGGCGTCGCGCTGCAGGTTCGGATTGTCGCGCGGATCGAGCACGTCGAAGTCGTCGTCCATGCGAATGCGCAGTCCGAGCGAGCGGACATTTTCTTCGACCACTTCCTTGCGGGCGATCAACAGCGGCCGCGTTATGCCATCGTCGATTAAAATCTGTGCCGCACTCAACACCCGTTGCGACTCGCCCTCGGCGTACACGACACGGCGCGGTTCGCTCATTGCCTGATCGAAAATCGGTTCCATCAAGTGACCGGAGCGAAACACGAAGCTGCGCAGCTTGCGCCGGTATTCACGAAAGTCGGCGATCGGCCGGGTCGCGACCCCGCTCTCCATGGCGGCCCGGGCGACACGTGGCGGGACCTCCAGCATCAGCCGCTGGTCGAAGGGCTTGGGAATGAGGTATTGCTCGCCGAACTGGAACTTTGCGCCGCCGTAAGCGTTCGCCACGACGTCCGACGACTCGGCCATGGCCAGGTCCGCGATCGCCTCGACGCACGCGATCTTCATCGCATCGTTGATGGTGGACGCACCCACATCCAGGGCCCCGCGAAACATGAACGGGAAGCACAGAACGTTGTTGACCTGATTGGGGTAATCGGAACGTCCGGTTGCGATGATCGCGTCGTCGCGTACTTCGCTGACCTGCTCGGGAAGAATCTCGGGCTCCGGGTTGGCGAGTGCCAGTATCAGGGGTTTGTCGGCCATGCGCGCGACCTGTTCCCCTTTCAGCACACGCGGTGCGGACAGCCCAAGAAATATATCGGCATCGTCCATGACGCCATCCAGCTGGCGCTCGTCGGTCGCCTGCGCGTAGCGTGCCGCATAGGGATTGAGGTTGTTTCGCCCCGCGTAGATCAGCCCATCCACGTCGGCGACGAAAATCGACTCCTGGCGCAGGCCCATGCTGACCAGAAGATCCAAGCAGGCGAGTGCCGCGGCGCCGGCGCCGCTGCACACGAGCTTGACGTCGGACAGTTCCTTCTTTGCCAGGCGCAAGCCGTTGCGGATCGCCGCCGCCACGCAGATCGCGGTGCCGTGCTGATCGTCGTGGAAAACCGGAATCTGCAAGCGCTCGCGTAACTGCGTTTCGATTTCGAAACACTCCGGTGCCTTGATGTCCTCCAGGTTGATGCCGCCGAAAGTCGGCTCCAGCGACGCAATGATCTCCACCAGCTCGTCCGTGCTGGAGGCATCGACCTCCAGATCGAAGACATCGATACCGGCGAATTTTTTGAACAGCGCGGCCTTGCCTTCCATCACCGGCTTGGCCGCGAGCGGGCCGATGGCACCGAGGCCGAGCACAGCGGTGCCGTTGGTTACAACGGCGACCAGGTTACCGCGCGCCGTCAGTTCCACTGCCTGCCCGGGATCCTCGACGATCACCTCGCAGGCGGCTGCCACGCCGGGTGAGTACGCCAGCGCCAGATCGCGCTGGTTGACAAGGTTCTTGGTGGCAACCACTGCAAGTTTCCCGGGCACGGGGTAACGATGGTAGTTAAGCGCCGCGTCGCGTAGATCCTCGCTCATACTCTGGCTCCTGGCGTTGTTATTTTCGGGCTATCGCACGGTACCAGGGATTGTAGCGAGGCAATACGAGGACAGTTTACTTATTTCGCCGCCCCCGTATTTTCCGGCGCGGAAATAAAAGAGCCCCGCGTGAAGCGGGGCTAATCAAGTTTGGACCACCGAAGGAGTCTTACCAAAGCAACCGAAGTGTCGCATCGAACAGGTAAGACCCATATCCGTTAATGCATGGGGCATGCCAATGGGTCGGACCACGTTGTGCAGCCACCGATTGGCCGGTCCAGCGTCAGAAAACCGTTGTCTGAAGGGGTGGACGTCAATCTACTGGCGTCATTTTTCAGTGCCACTGGACGCAGACTGTCGAAATGGCTGACACTACGCTACGTAACGCAGGCAACAGAACCTACGCACAATGGATTCCAAAATCCGGGCTATCAGGCGACAACTGGCGCTGGGCAGGAGCCGCGACTGGATAAAGCGTAACCTCCGGGCTACCGACAAAGAGTTCCGCAAAGCCGAATCCACCATGACAGGGCCACGTAAAGCGATTCCATAGATCTGCCAACTGGCCGCATTCGGCGTTGCGTACAAATGTGCATCTTTCTTGCAACAAGGTGCACAGAACGAATTAACGACGGTTCTCCGGCGCTGAAGAACGTCATCTGATACGACGCCGGGACCCGCAGGTTTGCGCAGCGACCGAAAGGACGCGCAAGCAAGGCTAAGGTATGCAGTCAACGACTAAACCCCAGTATGCACAGGGACTGAGCCCCCTCCTCAAACTCAACGAGCGCACCAAACGCCTAGCTTACCCGCTGAGCGTGCTCTGCCTGGGCCTGGCCTGTTATCTGGCCGCGCTGGCGGGGATCGGTTTGTCGCCAACCGGCACGCTGATCACCCCGGTCTGGGCGGTCACCGGAATTGGCTTCGGCGTGATCTACCTGTACGGCTACCGTCTGTGGCCCGGTCTGTTCGTGGGACTGCTGGCCGCCCTCACCCAGGCGCAGGACCATTCCTCGGCCAGCGACATCTACCTGTTGATCGTGGGGCCGGCGGGGATCTTTACCCTGGAAGTGCTGTGCAGTGTCTGGCTGATCCGGCATATCAGTGACACGCGCACTTTCCTGGACACACCAGCGACGGTATTCCGCTTCCTGGCCGTCGTGGTACTGGTCACGATTGCCGGCAGCAGCCTGGTCAACGTGCTGTTGCATGCGGGCGGGGCACTGCCCCAGACCCAGGAATTCACGCTGTGGCTCACCCAGTGGCTCGGCAGCGTCACCGGGTTCGTGCTGGTCGCCCCGGCGGTCGTGGCGTTCGCAAAACACTACTCGGTGAGCTGGACCCGCCCGCTGCTCGCTGAGGCCTCGGCTGCGTTCCTGGTCGTTTACGTCGCCTCGCACGTACTGTTCGGCGTGTGGCCGCTGGGTGTGTTCACCACCCCGCTGCCCCAGCCCATCGTCATCGTACTGCTGTGGGTGGGGATTCGCTTCGGCATGCGCGAGATGGGCCTGGCGTTGCTGCTGGTAGCAGTGATAGCGGTGCACGGCACGCTGATCGGCGTTGGCCCGTATCTAGCGGAATCGCTGACCGAAGCGATGTTGCTGACGCTGACATTTCTGATCGTCATCGCGACCGGCTTCTACACCCTGGCAGCGGCGCTGCTGGAGAATCGCCGCTCCACGACCGCCCTGCGCGACATCAATGTCACATTGGAGGAGCGGGTACGCCAACGCACCGATGCACTGGCCCAGGCCAATGAGGAACTGCAACAGTACCGGGACCGCCTGGAGGAACTGGTTGCCGAACGCACTGCCGATCTCGAGCTCGCGAACCGCGAAATCGAATCCTTCAGCTACTCCGTCTCACACGACCTGCGCTCGCCCCTGCGGGCGATCGATGGCTACAGTCATGCGCTACTCGAAGATTACGGTGACAAACTCGACGCCAAGGCGCTCAACTATCTGCAACGCTCACGCGCTGCCAGCCAGCGCATGGGATTGCTGATTGACGACGTGCTGTTGCTGTCGCGCGTGACCCGCCACGAGCTGGAGCTGAACCAGGTCGATTTAACGACCATCGCACACGAGGTGATCGCGGAGATCGAATCCGCGGACCGCAACCGAGATGTCGCTTTCATAGTGCAGGACGACCTGTACGTGCAGGGCGATGAACATCTGTTACGCATCGTGCTGGAGAACCTGCTGGGCAACGCCTGGAAGTACAGCGCCCGTAAGCCCAGAGCCCGCATCGAATTCGGCATGCGTGAAACCCGCAGCGAGTTCGTGTTTTTCGTGCGGGATAACGGAATCGGTTTCGACATGCACTACAAGGATCAGCTGTTCGGCGCGTTTCAACGGCTGCACGATCCGGAAGAGTATGAAGGAACCGGCATCGGGCTGGCCACCGTGTCGCGTGTGATGACCCGCCACGGCGGCAGGGTGTGGGCGAAAGGCAAGGTCAACGCCGGCGCGATATTCTATTTCGCGTTTCCGGAGCGAGGACGTACCACCGGACCACGCAAAGGACTGCAGAGTATCGACGTCGACATCTAATCCGGCGTTCTTTTTCTCCCCCCCTCGTC
>JAOTYY010000218.1 GCA_029861595.1 Gammaproteobacteria bacterium | reverse complement strand
GAGAAGTGCATGAAGTACCACGCCCTGCGGGTAACGATTATCGTCACTGGTGCAATGTTGTCGTGTGAGTCGGCACTGGCGCTTGAAGCCGTCGCGTCCGGCCAGGTAAACAGGGCAATCATGCTGACGGCTGTCGGTATGCTGCTGACGGTCGGGTGCGGCGGGCAACCGTTCGAGTACCACTCGCAAAACGAGATCCCGGAAGGCCCGGGCGCGTTTTCCGGGGCAGACGGTTCGTTCAATCTGGGTGCTCAGGACTCGCAGAATGATAATGACGTCGATGCGGTCCGGGCGGCGGAATTCGAGACGTTCCAGCGTTGGAAAAGCGATCCGCGTAACGCCGCCGAGTACCAGGAGTTTCTCGAATGGCGGGTTTGGAAAGCCCACCGCGATCTGGACAAGCATACCCAGGGGCAATAACCGGGGCCTCGTTCCGGAATGCCAGCGCCCTGGCCGTACCCCAATCGCCACGTTGGCCGTCCGGAGCGCTAGGCCCGGGCGCTTACTAATCCCTTTGACGTCACCAATCGGCGATGCGTTCGCGTACCTCACCGCTGTGGTGGCGCGCCACTTTTTCACTCGGCGCCAGCGGTTCGGTATAGAAGAACTCCGGCAGTTCGTCGTCCTGCGCGGTGAATCCTGCGGCTTCGTTGAACTCAGCCTCCAGGCGCAACGCCTCGTGGCCAAGTTCGAGAAAGAAGTCCACCGTTAGTTCCGTGCCGTGCGCATCGTTGATTGCATTGACGATAAAGTCGGCGTTTGGATTGGTAATCGAGCGCCCGAAAATACACAGACCCAGCGAATCGGATGCCGCAGTAGTCACCTGCGCTTCGAGACTTACGGCCACCAGTTCGTCGAGCGATTTTCCGGTGCAGTCCATGGTGGGCACATTGCCGGCGGTGTGGTCCGCCCCCTGCGCGGTGACCATCATGGTAATGCCGGTCACCTCGACCACGCGTGGATCGTAGGCGCTGATCGCCTGCTTCTTGATCACCGGCACGCGTTGCACACCGTAGTGTTCGCCGACACGCGCCGTCCCCTGCGCATAGAATTTCCCCTGCTCGGTACCGTTGCGGATCTCCTCGAACACCTGCTTCATGAACTCGAGATCGCCGAATTCCGCCATTCCCGACTCCATCAAAACGGCCATCATCGCGCCGGTTTCGATAGTGTCGACGCCAAGATCGTTGGCGATGTAATTCATGCGCGCCAGATCGTCAGGATCGGTCAATCCACAGTTGGTCCCCATCAGCCCCAGCGTCTCATACTCGACCGGCGAAACTATTTCGTTGCCCTCGGCGTCGGCATACACGTTGCTGCATTCGATCACGCAACCGGGCATACACGCATGGGACTGCACACCGCCACGCGCCAGGTTCTGTTCGCGGATAAAGTCACCGCCCATTTTCAGGGGCTCTTTGTCCGTGTCTACCAGCCGCCCTTCGCTGAAGTTGCGCACCGGCAGACCACCCATGCGATTCTGCACATCGGCCATGAACGCCGTGCCCAGATTCTTCATGGTTTGAATCACTTCCCCGTCCAACAGCTTGGCGCGGTATTCTTTCACCGCGCCCATCACTTTCTTGCGGTCGTGAAATTGCGGCATGCGGTCCAGTTCCACGACGATCGCCTTCACTTTTTTGTTGCCCATGACGGCACCAACGCCGCCGCGCGCAGCGATGCGTGAAGGACGCAGTTCCGCATCACTCACCGCGATACCGGCAAGCAGACCTTCGTACTCTCCGACCGGCCCGCACAACGCCAGGCTGACTTTCTTGCCATAACGCTCGTGCAGCAACTCCGCTGCTTCGAAATTCCCCTTGCCCAGGTAGGCGTCGGCCGCATCAAAGGAGATGGCACCGCCTTTGGCGATGTGGATCACCACCCACTCGGCGGACGCCTGATACAGTGTGAAACCGGCGATCTGGAGTTGACCCATCGCGAATCCCAGCGTGCCGCCCGCGTTGGCTTCCTTGATGCCGCCCGTCAGGGGGCTCTTGCAGCCGATGCTGGTGCGGTTGGCATTGGAGAAGTTGCTCCCGGCAAACGGACCGGCAGAGAAAATTAAAGGATTGTCCGGTGACAGCGGATCGATATCGGCCGCACCGGAATCCAGCAGTGTTTTCGCGATCAGATAGCGTCCGGAGCGGGCAATATCCTCACCGTGCAATTGTTGTTTGTCGACCGTTTGCTTTTGCAAGTCGATGTGCAGGTAATTTCGCATAGAATCTTCCCAATCCCCGCCAGCGGGTTCAATGTGTGACACGTGCAGATACGGCGGCGTCTAAACGACGCCTAGCAGCCAGCTGGTGATTATATAGCCAAATTCGTGCGCATGGCTCGCCTGCATGCACTGGCGTGTCGGAATCCCCTGGAATCACAGGTCTGAGTGAGCACCAGGGGGGATTTCATCGTATCCCGACCGCTGCGCGGTGCGACGCTCAGGGCGAAGCTGCGAGCCGTGGCGAATTCGCATCGTTCACAGAGGGTGGGAATTGCGTTGCCCGCGCGCATGCTATCCTCGTGTTGGGCATTCGGGCGATTTACAGGCGCTTATCGTGAAAACAGAACTTACCCCCTATCAGGCGAGAGTGATCGGTTGTCTGCTGGAGAAAGAAGTCACTACACCCGATCAGTATCCGTTGTCGCTGAATTCGCTGCGCGGTGCGATTAATCAAAAAAGTAACCGCGACCCGGTAATGAACCTGGACGAAGTTCAGGTTCAGCAAGTGGTCGACGAACTGATGAAGAGACACTTGATCAGCGACCGGGCCGGGTACGGTGGCGGTCGCGTGACCAAGTACAAACATCGCTTCTGCAACACGGAATTCGGTGCTTTCAAATTGAGCGAACGCGAACTCGCGATTGTTTGCGTGTTACTGCTGCGCGGCGCACAGACGCCCGGTGAGTTGCGCAGTCGCACCAATCGATTGTGCGATTTTCGCGAGGTCGGAGAAGTCGAAGCCGTGTTGGACGAAATGATGAAACGCGAAGACGGCCCGTTGGTGGCGAAGTTGCCGCGTGAACCCGGGCGTCGCGAGGCTCGTTATGTGCATCTGTTCGGTACAGATACGCAACCCGAGCTGAGTGAGCCGGCTGAATCAATGCCCGTCGCGAGCGCCGCGGATACCGCCGAACCCGGTCGTCTGGCAGCCCTGGAGCGCGAAGTCGCCTCATTGCGGCGCGAGATCGAGCGCTTGCAAGACGCGTTAGGCATCGAACGCGAAACCCTGCAATAAATTGCGCGGACGGTGCCCAAGCACCGCAGCGTCAGCCGTGAACGCGCGCATCACTCTGAGCCGGCATATCGTGCACGGAATTACCGGGCGCCGGTGTGCGCCGCGATACAGCTCACAGTTCCGCAATCGCCACCGGCAGGAATCGGCCTGCTGGCACATTTTTCGCTAAAATCGCGAACATGCCGTTACTGGATGTCTACATAGGGCAACTCGAATGGCCCGAGCTCGACACGGGTTCCGATACCCCGGTTGACAACACCGCGCCGCGACGGCTGAGTTCGTCGTTTCCGCCTCCCAGCGGTACCCGCGAGAACCCCTATTCCCTGGTTCTGCGCAAAATCGAAAACGGCATATTCCCGGGCAAGCAAACAGCCTGGGGAGCGTGGATTGCCAAAGTCCGCAAGGGACAGAT
Organism: Gammaproteobacteria bacterium; assembly: GCA_029861595.1. Taxonomy (GTDB): domain Bacteria; phylum Pseudomonadota; class Gammaproteobacteria; order JAHELT01; family JAHELT01; genus JAHELT01. Next base: position 3,548 of record JAOTYY010000218.1, on the reverse strand, counting down.
CGACCAGTTGATCGATGAAATCTACGCCGGCGACCGCATCTCTCGCGATCCGGACTACAAGCCGCACCTGTCAGCGCAACTGACAAAACTGCACAGCTGTATCGAGTCGCTGGAGCAGGATACTGACTACGTTCTGGTGGCTAACAAGCTCTAGCATGGGTGACGCCCCGCGCACACGCACCTGCAACGGTGCGCAATAACATACGCTACGGTGCGGAAAGGTAGGCGAGAATCTGCGGGTCGGAGAAAATTTCGATCACCGCGAGCGATGCCGCGCCATTGAAGGCTCGCGGCACCGAACCCGGCGTTTTGTTGGTGACCTTGATATTCTTGGTCATTCCCGAACCGGTGACCACCTCGATTTCCAGTGTCGCCTCGACGTTCAGCAACGTCGAATCCGAACCCGCGGCGGTCACCCGAACGTTTAATGCGGTGGGTGAACCAGGGTTGGTCCCGATCGAGCGTTTGGTCAGCTCGCGGTTGGCATTCATCACGATGGTTTCAGTAAGGTCCTTCAACGACCCATGTAACTCGTTGACGCCCTTCGCGCCGAGCAGTACCTGGGTATCCTTTTGCTGAGCATTGATGACCGCAATCGGCCGTTGCACGGAGAGGCGGTTAAGCGCCGCCAGCGCGCTCGGGTCCATCCCGTACAGGGTGGGCGCATAGCGATGCTTGGTGGTGCTACAGCCGCCCAGCACCAGTACGGCAGCTACAACAACAATCAGATTCCGCACCATAATTATATCTCCTCGGCCAACAGCAACCCGCATCCGTCGCGCGGCCTAGAATACGGGAATCGACGGATGCGAACCAGCGGCAAGGAAATCGATTCTGGACACTAGCCAGTATGCAGATCCTCCAGCACACTGCTGTGCTGCAGCCACTCGCGCTCGGTTTGCTGGATTTCGTCAACCAGCGACTCACGATTGCGCAGCAGATCCTGCAGGTCTCCACCGCGTTCGCCGCTGTACAGGGTCGCGTCGCCGAGCTGCTCTTCCACTTCCTGCAGCTTGCCCTGCAGTCGCTCGAGGCGTTTTTCCAAAGCCGCAATCCCGGCCTTGACGCTGCGCAGCCGTTGTCTGTCGAGCTTAGCCCGGTTTGCCGGTTTCGGTACACTGTCGGGTGCGCTGAGCGGCAGATCGAGCCAGCTCTGGTAGTCCTCCAGGTCACCGTCGAAAATCCGCACCCGCTGACGGTTCACCAACAGAAACGTATCGACTGTGTTGCGCAGCAGATGCCTATCGTGGGAAACCAGCACCATCGCACCCTGGTAATCCTGCAGTGCGACCGTCAACGCCTGACGCATGTCGATATCGAGGTGATTCGTCGGTTCGTCGAGCAGCAACAGATTGGGTTTCTGCCACGCGATGGTTGCCAGTGCCAGACGCGCTTTCTCGCCGCCGCTGAAAGTGCACACAGCTTCCAGTGCTTTTTCGCCGCTGAAACCGAAACCGCCCAGGAAGGTGCGCAGCGACTGCTCTTTCGCGTGCGGCGACAGTCTGCGCAAATGCGCCATGGGCGTAGCCGCCAGATCCAGGTCGTCCACCTGGTGCTGGGAAAAATAACCGATGCGTAGATGCGAGCCTGCGGTGTGCCGGCCGGAGAGCAAAGACAGGTCGCCGGCAAGGCTTCTGATAAGCGTGGATTTACCGGCCCCGTTAGGTCCGAGCAAGCCAATGCGATCGCCGGGATGGATCTGCACGGTCGTGTCGCGCAGAACGCTGACGTCGCCATAGCCGAGTTCCGCCTGCTCCAGCACCAGCAACGGATTGGAGGTCTTGTCTGCCTGCGGAATCGAAAAGCGGAACGGCGAATCGATGTGCGCGGCCGCGATCGCCTCCATTCGCTGCAGCGCCTTGATACGACTTTGCGCCTGCCGGGCTTTCGAGGCTTTGTACCTGAAGCGCCGCACGAACTCCTGCATATGCTCTATTTCTGTTTGTTGCTTCTCATAGGCAGCCTGCTGCACGGCAAGCTTTGCGGCGCGCAGGCGCTCGAACTGTGAGTAGTTGCCCGGGTAGAGTTCAATCGATCTGGCGTACACATGCGCGATGCCGGTCGTGACCCGGTCGAGAAACTCTCTGTCATGCGAGACCAGCAGAACCGTGCCCTGATAGGCACGCAGCCAGCGTTCGAACCACAGGATGGCATCCAGGTCCAGATGATTGGTCGGTTCGTCGAGCAGAATCAGATCCGACGGCCGCATCAATGTCTGGGCGAGATTCAAGCGGATCCGCCAGCCCCCCGAGAATCGATTCAGCGGCCTGACGAAGTCCTGCCCGGTAAATCCCAGACCCAACAACAACTGCTCGGCACGCGAATTCGCTGTGTGGCCGTCGAGACTGTCCAGTCGCTCGTGCAATTCGCCCAGACGGTGGAAATCCTCGTTGCGCTCGGCTTCCTCAATCGCCTGCTGAACTGCGCGTAATTGGGCGTCACCGTCCAGCACATAGTCGCGCGCGATGCGATCGCTGGCGGGAACTTCCTGGGCCAGGTGAGCAATGCGCCAATCGCGCGGTAGTTCCACGTCACCGGCATCCGCTTCGAGGTGACCGAGAATCAGCTCGAAGAAACTCGACTTGCCGGTGCCGTTGGCGCCGATCAGGCCGATTTTCTGCCCGGCGTGAATGGTCAAGTTCACGTGCTCCAGAAGGATGCGTGAGCCGCGACGAAGTTGTAACTCAGTGAACTTCAGCATCGAATCCATCTACCGTCAGCATTTTCCGCCCATTCCTCACATGCGCCTTGGAACATAGCGCGAATACAGTGCACCCAGCAGCATCCAGGACGCCGCACCGGCAAACACCACCGGTAGCGCGAAAAACTTGAGCAGCACCGCGAACGCGCCCGGGGCGGCAAGATTCGCCGCGTCGCGATAAGTAACGAACACACCGGACATTTCGGCACGTTCCAGGGACCGCACAGCACGCAGAAACAATACGTTGCCCGCACCGTCAAGAATCGTTGAGCCCAGAGCCGCCAGCACCAGCAGCGCCAGTGCGACCCAGGGATAACCCGCCAGCGCGAACACCGCCAGTGACAGTGCGCTGGTGACACTAAAGCCATACGCAAGCAGGCGCGGGGTACTGTAGCGGCGTGCCACCCATCCCCACAAGGGCGCCGAAAGCGTCCACGCCGAACCGATCGAGACGACCGCAGCACCAGCCAGATCGCCAAATCCAGCCTGCTCCGCGTAAATCGGCGTGTAAATTATGAATGTCATCACCACGCGGAACGGCCGATCGTCAGCCCCCAAGCCAAGCGCATGCGCGGCTGTAGAAAAAAACGCTGCAAATGGCGCAGCGGGTTGATGCGAGGCATTGCCCTCGCCAGCGTGCTGAAAAAGAACAGCACGGCAAACGGCAAGTATGCCAGCTGATTCATTTCACCCTATTGAAATCAAACTGCCCGACCATACACTAGCGTGACACTGTAAGCGCGGCGGCAGTTGCAAAAACTGCCGGCTTGCGTCCCATCAACGGGTGGGATACCGTTCCGGGTTAACTTATTGAAGGTCGCCAAGCTGTGGCGCCGTGAGGAAAACA